>NZ_JBHFOL010000003.1:0-495257 GCF_053544015.1 Vibrio sp. E150_011 | reverse complement strand
AAGCTGAGAAAGTAACCGGGTCAAAATAGGAACCATCCATGCTGACTAAAAAAGGTTACTGGTCAGTATAGTAGAGTGAGTCGTTGTTGCTCTCAGACTCAACAAAGCGGAGAAGAGCCCTTTAAGTAATGAATAGACCAAAAATTTATCGTGATTCAAGTCACACTTTTCTATTGATAGAATAGTGTCCAAACTCTACTATCTGCGCCTTAATCCCCCGCAGGGGCTTTCTTACAAAAATTCAATCACGCACGACCCACAACGAGAACGAATAAAAATGGCATCCAGATACTCATTAGCTAAGCTGACTTTTCTTATCGCTATCCTAACGGCGGTAGGACAGATGACACAAACAATGTATGTGCCATCCATCGGGCGAATGGCGCAAGAGTTTCGAGTCAATCCCGCGATGCTACAAGCGGTGATGGCGTGCTACCTGATCCCATATGGTTTATCTCAATTTATCTATGGCCCGTTGTCCGACAAACTTGGGCGTAAACCGATAATTATTGCCGGGCTAGGGATCTATCTCGTCGGTGCTGTCATTAGTCTGTTTGCGCACTCATTTGAGCTGTTTTTACTTGGTAGCTTTATTCAAGGGGCCGGGATAGGCAGTGGTGGTGCGATGTCTCGCACGCTTTCCCGTGATTGCTTTTCAGGTGACGAGCTTCATAGAGCAAACAGCATTATTAGTATGTGTGTTATTTTCTCACCGCTACTCGCACCTGTTTTAGGCGGCGTACTGACTGAGACTCTGGGTTGGCGGTCAAGCTACTTGTTCTTAACGTTGTTTGCGGTCGCTGTGGTGATCATCATGTCATCAAAACTTGCAGAAACATTGCCAATAGAGAGAAGGACTCAAACCTCTGCCATGGACAATTATCGTTTTGTGCTTTCTGACAAACGCTTCCAAGGCTATGTTATTTGCCTGGTCGCCACCTTTGCCGGTGTGGCCGTATTTGAAGCCGCAGCTGGCGTGTTATTTGGTGGTGTATTGAAGCTGTCGGCATTTACCGTCAGCATTTTATTCGTGTTACCTATTCCGGGCTATTTGCTAGGCGCAGGACTATCTTCATTCATCGCGAAGCGTTACAGCAAACACTCAGCATTTAAATTTGGGCTGGTCGCCATATTGATGGGGGCTTTGGTTGTACTCATCCCTGGTTTACAAGGTGCAACAGACGCTTGGACATTGACCATTGGCTCGACCATTTATTTTCTTGGTGCGGGTGTACTCTTTCCTGCCGCCACAACGGGAGCACTAACGCCATTTCCTAACCATGCCGGTACTGGAGGCGCGGTGCTTGGTGGTATGCAAAACCTTGGCGCGGGGCTCACCACCTTAGGTGCATCGGTCATACCGGCTACCAACCAGTTGCCGCTAGGCGTCATCATGCTGATAATGGCATTACTCGCAATGTGGGGGCTGCATATCGCTAAACGAGACAATGGGCCGGACAACGCTGACAATACCGTGATGGTATGAGGTCGATACACTACCATCCATTGTTCAATGCTTCGAATCTCCAAATGCTGCCTTGTGACCATCACTTTCTGACCTAAAAAGTGATGGTGCGGGTCAAAAAGTTCCAATAGTGTTGCCTTTCCAAGTCACGACTCTATATGTAATGAATTGTATTGGTACGTTGGATAGCAATGCCGCGCAACTTCCATCATGAATGATTCGGTTACTCTGATGAGACAATATCAAAGAGCGAATTAAACGATGAGAACACTACCTTTAGCCATGTTGATATCTACCATAACTCTAGCGGGCTGTAATAACATCAGCGGACTCGCTTCCGCCCCTTCTGTTCCTTCCCCTATCACACCATCTGTTGTACACGGCGTCAAAATAGAGGCCGTACCGGCGCAATTTTCGGCTTACTCCAAGGCCGGCTATAACCGGTATGTCGCGGTAAAAGCCCCTAATGGCAAAGCGATTCATATTCTCATCATGGATCGCTTAACCGATTTTCAAATAGTCAAAGCTGTCAACGTGTTAAACCACTATTTAACCCCTGTGATCGGGACTCAATTTGGCAACGCCGAACAAAAGCAGCGTATTGCTAATGCCATGGCTAACAACGGCGCTATCTTAAAGCTTATGAACTACCATGATGAGCCCAAATACAATGACGACTTAGACGGACAGCCGTTATTCGAAGAGGAGATTCAAGTTGAAGGGGGGCCTTGGTACGTCAATCAAGACTATGACCATCATCGTGACGCTTCATTCGAGGAAATTTTGCACCTAGTACATGATTACGGTATTGGCGTACTCAACGCGCCTAGCGCCGGGTTAACCGCCTTACCTAAGTTTCAAAAAGAGCTTAATGTCTTACAAAAACAAGCGCTTAATAACTCATACCACCCACCGACAGATATACTGAAAGAGTGGCAGCAAGAGATCAGCGTTGATCAAGAGTATTTTGCCGCTGTCATCGACAGCTATTATGGCCTTTGGGGCGCATTTGATGGCCGTGGTATGGGAGGACTCTACGATGTCAAAAACCGCCAAGACTTTGCTCGCTACGATCCAGCCGCGAAGCATCTGACGGAACAAATTTTCTCGCCTACCCTTACTTATGATGCCTATATAGCGGATTCCTTTAAAGGGACGTTTAAATTAGCCCGAGATCCCAAAACGCCGTACACCTATCAAGCCCAATACTTAACTAAAGTAACCCTGACAGGAACCAACAATAGTAACGTTGAACTTAATGAGTACGACAATACGGTGACAGGGAATAAAGGCATTAATACTGTAGTTGTTCATGGCGATAAAGGGCAATATCAAATAGAGAGACTCGATAACTCTACGATTCAACTGATTGACTTGATCCATAACAGAGACGGCAACAACACGCTGTCCAACATAGAAAACATTCAGTTCGCCGATCAAACATTAGCGTTGTGACATCGATATAAATGAATGACTCAACGTTTTAAGTATTTAGATAACCGTGATCTTATTGATTTGGTAGACGAAACGTACTCCCCAAGCTCGCATTAACCATCCAGCGTTATGTCGACAAAGAAAGAGAATGGCAACACCCATTAATTGATTATCAAGAAAAAGTTATCGGTCGCTCTAAGTTTGACGACGAGTAACGTATTTACCTCCACTGTTAATTCAAAGCCCCCGTTTAGGTCGATACCATAACCTGAGTCGGGGCTTGTTCCTCAACAGTTTTAGGTCATTTTTGAATAAACTGCGCCTGCAAAAACGGCAGTAACAACAACCCGATTACCGCCGAACATACCGAGATTGCAACAAAAAATCCGGTCCATTGGTAGTGCTCTTGAATCACCGCCAATGGATAGCCCGATAAAGCCGCCCCCATATAGGCAAACAAACCAACAAACCCCGTTGCCGCGCCCACTGAGTCTTTATGTGAACATTCTGCTGCGGCCATTCCAATCAACATTTGAGGACCAAAAACAAAGAATCCGATGGCAAAAAATCCCGCCGATTGGAAGACAAAGTTCGTCAATGGCATCAGCCACAGCGCCGCAACCGACAAAAATATACCCATCGCGAATATCAGGTTCATTGGGCCTCGATTGCCACCAAACAGTTTATCCGAGCCCCACCCCGCAACAAGCGACCCCACAAAGCCGCCTATTTCAAAAAAAGACACCGAGGCATTGGCGCTAATTAGACTGTAATGATGCTGCTCTGTCAGATATAGATTGCCCCAATCATTGATGGCCGTGCGGACGATATAGACCAATACATAACTGAACGCGAGCAACCAGATATACTTATTATTGAGCACATAGGACCACAATATCTCTTTAGGTTTTAATCCTATACCGTCGTTCTCTTGCGCTAATTCCAGCTTGTCATCGCGCCATTGCCCTACCGTTGGTAACCCCATGGTGGTTGGTTTGTCTCTTAGCCGCCAACACAAAAATAGCCCAATCCCAACACTCATCACCCCCGGCACAATGAACCCTTCTCGCCAGCTGTAGTGGAAGGTAAGGAACCCCACCAGCAAAGGAATCATCGCGCCACCGACATTATGTGCGGTATTCCAAATTGACCAAAAAAATCCCCGTTCGGTGCGTGAATACCACGTTGTCAGTAGCTTGGAGCATGATGGCCACCCCCAACCTTGGAACCAAGCATTTAGCATCCACAAGGTGGCAAGCACGAACAATGAGCTCGATAGACCAAATAAAATATTGATGACACCACTGGCAATCAAGCCAATACCCATAAAGTAACGAGGGTTAGCACGGTCTGAAATAATGCCAGATAGAAACTTAGAGAGACCATAGATCAGGTAAAACAATGTGCCCATTAAGCCAATATCCCCCTTATCAAGACCGAGGTCGGCAATCAGCGCTGGAGCCGTGTAATTAAAGGTCTTACGAGTGAGATAAAAACCCGCATACCCCAAATACATACCCACCATGATATGAAGCCGCCAATATCGATACTGGCCATCAACATTCTTTGTCTCATGTGAGCGAGAGGTTTGAGTATTCAAGGGCATATCTCTTGTTTAAACCAGCGGAAGTTTGGCATCAATGACTGTGCCACGCTGTGTATCATGAACATCCATAGAGCTGCGAATAGTCAGTTGACCGCCCAAGGCCTGCACACGCTCTTGCATCCCTTTTAAACCGAACCCTTTTTGACTCTCTTCAAGTCGAAAGCCCACCCCATCGTCGGTAATCACCAACCTCAGCGTAGTATCAATCGACAACGCGATATGAACCTGCGTCGCTTTCGCGTATTTTTGCGCATTATTCAACGCCTCCTGGCAAAGCCTAAACAAGGTCACCGCCATCGTATCAGAGAGCTCTGTCATAGCATTGTCGTCAACCTCAAACTCAACATGAACACCAAGCTGTTCAAACTCCATTTCACGGACCATTTGTTTGATGGCTGAGACAACATCGAGATCATCAAGGGTTTTGGGGCGTAGTCGGGTGAGCAGCCCCTTCGTTGTGTCATAAACGTTCAACGACAAGGACTCAATCGTGTTGGCGCAGCTCACGCTCAGTTCTGCACTGTTCACGCGTTTGATGATGCTTGCTTGCGTTCGTATGGCGGTAATGTTCTGTCCAATCTCATCATGCAATTCACGAGCAATATCTTTACGAACGGACTCCTCTGCCTGAACCAATTGCTTTGATAGATTTTGATTACGACTCAACTCTTGGCGCAGCTTCTGGTTTAAGTCTCGCTGTCTTTGTACCGCGACCCCAAGTAAAATACCGGTGAGCGATTGCGCACTGATCGACAATAAAAGATCCGTCACCTCTATCTGAGAAACACCACTTCTTGCGGCAATTAACACACTGCTATTTAGCAGTGTGCCTAACAAGGCCCCCTGCCAACCATAACGAAACGCCAGTAATATAATAGGAATCGCTAAACAAAACGGGGCAAACCGGCGTAGCTCGTCAGGCAAACCAATCTGCAATGATATGCTCGATATAAACAGTAAAGTAATAAGCACGATGGGCTTTATCTGAAACGTAATGGGCTGATGGATAAGATTCGACGTCAGCGGGCGCCAGATGCTCTGGAACAGATAATTCCACACCAAATAACAAGTCGGCACCAACATCAAGCCGCCCGTCACCGTCACTAACCCAACCAAACTCAGCGAGGTGGCATGCCCGCTCAGCGCTAGCATATTGATGATTGCGGTACCGACAATCGCCATCGCTTGCACGGATAAACGCTGCCACTGTGGCCCAGTGTTGTAACGCCTTGAAACCCATGCCACTGGAATACTGGCAATACTTGCCACCAATACGGCTGACCATTGTGGCTGTGCCAATAATACGGCAAGTGATATCGTCAATGCCCATTCCGACGTGTAGATCGCAGGCCAGTATTTTTTAGCACAATGCAGGGTTACCCCTAACCGAAGCGCAAAAGGCAAAAATAAAATGGCCATTTCGGCATCATTCACAAAATAATATGAAATCACCCACAAGCAAAACCAGCTGCATAACGTAATGAGCCATGCACTGATGCTGGCGACCAAATAGGTACGCATTAGATGGTATCTTGGCGTTGAAACAGCTTGGCGAGTTCGACGTTGTTTTTCAGGGCAAGCTTATCGAGCGCATTCGCGCGGTGGACATGTACGGTTTTATGGCTAAGACCTAATCGTAAACCCACAGACTTGACATCCAGGCCTGTGGCTAACAGCTCTGATACCTCGTATTCTCGCTTCGTTAGTTTGGCGATCGACTGCTGATACGGCCTTGGCGACGCCAGTTTAATCGCAATATCTGGCGTGAGATAACAACCGCCATTGGCACTGGTTTTTACCGCTTGAATCAATTCATCAGGACTACATCGTTTTGTCAGATACCCCCGTGCGCCAAGCTCCAACGCTTTTTCAACCATAGCCGGTGAATCATGGACACTCAACATCACACACGCAGTGCCTTTCGGTATAGACTCAAGTAGCACTAAACCGCTCTCGTCTTGCATCGAGATGTCCAAAATACAGACATCCACTTGGCAAAACGGCAGCCCTTGTTTCGCCTCAGCAACCGACCCAAACTCACCCACGACCGTGATATCAGTTTCTAGATTCAACAACTGAGCAAAACCAGAACGAACGATGACGTGATCATCAACTAACGCAACATGAATCATGACGAGATACCAAGCAGAAGGGAAAAAATGGGGTAACTTAACGCTGCGACATTAAATAATCAAATAGCGATTCGTTCTAAAAAAGCGCTATCTATGACTCCGCTGACTCAGGCACGCCAGCATGTGCACAATAGATAACGCTTTAAAGGAAACGAAGAGTACGTATTACGCCTCCAGCTGCTTTAGTTCTCTCTTCGCTTTACGAATTTTTTTCTCTTCAGCGACCGCTACAAATAGCAGTAAGACTATGCAAATCGCCGCCGAGGTGTCGAGAGCGGCAAAGGTACCCTTCCAGCCTGTTAGACCAAAAATAGGGGTGCCATCAGCAATCATGCCCAAGCCGAGCTTGGCAAAGCTATCACCAATCAAGTAAGCAAATGTCCCTTTCACACCATCCGCTACACTGATCGCTTTTTTGGGAACAAAACCAACTGCCGCTACGCCAATCAGCAACTGTGGACCAAAGACCAAGAAACCCAACACAAACAACGAGGCGAGGTACATAAATTCACTGGTCGCATGCTGGTAAAACTCTAGGCAAACAATAATCAAAGCAAGAGAGAAACACGCCACAATGGCTCGACGACCATTCGCCAAATCCGATAAGTACCCCCACATCAGCGTCCCAACAAGGGCACCAACTTCAAACAAGGTAAAACCAGATATTGCCGTTTCTTTCGACAGGCCCAATTCTTGGTAGGCATAGACGGTTGACCATTGGTCGATACCGATACGTACGATGTACAGAAAAATGTTGGCAAAACACAGCAACCAAATCACTTTGTTCTTCAGAACGTACTCGACGAAAATATCGCGCTTTGACATATGATTGTCTTCTGCCGCCATATCTTCTTCACTGATCGTTTCATCAAACAACTCTTCGACTTTACCCAAGCCATAGGCTTCTGGTGAGTCATTACCATAGCGAAGACAAAAGAAACCAACGATAAGCGCAATAATTGATGGGAAAATAAACATGCCAATCACATGACCATCAAACAGATAGTTTGCACCAAACAGTGCGACGCCCGCCGCGCCCGCACCGCCTACGTTATGCGACATATTCCAAAGCCCAAGGTACGAGCCACGCTTGTTACGCGGTGTCCACTTGGTAATGGTTGAATAACTAGAGGGACCACCGGTACTTTGGAAAAAACCGCTAAGCGCATAAAAGGCAATCATTAAAAATAAGCTGACGCTTCCGCCCCCCATACTAAAACTGAAACCAAGCATCGCTAATCCAGAAAGAATCAACATAAAGGGTAAGAACTGCTTGGTATTTTTGCCATCGGCGTAGTAAGACACGACCGTTTTACCAATACCGTAGGTGATTGAAAACCCTAAGCCAATTAAGCCAAGTTCCGTCATTGATAGCCCGTAAGTTGAGATCATATCGTTTTGCGCGATATTGAAGTTCTTACGGATCAAATACATGGTCATGTAACCAATAAAGACCACAAGGTAGGATTGTAAGAAGGGCTTAAACCACAGCTTACGTCGCTCTTCGACGGGAAGGTCCAGCGTCGGTTTACGTACTTGCTCTAGAAATTTCAACATGGTGAATCCTTAGGCTCTAACTGAATATGCTCTCCTATCAATTAAGGAAAGCACCGAATCGTGGTGCACTACCCTCTCGGACAAATCCTGCGTGGCGGTATCTTTAATCCTCCGCAGCGGTATCTGTAGGCGTTTGTTTTATTCGTGAGGGGTTGTGTTCATGGGCTAGAGTCTAAAAAACCCAAGGCGCACTGGCTTGAGAGCACATCCTAAGATCCCTAGGAAAAATTCCTACATTGGTGTGTTCTATCAATAAACCGTGAGGCGTATCACAATGTCACAGAACGCCTTCTCGCTCGCATCTCCAAGTCACTTAGGGTTATAATGCGCCCGCTTTCATCTGGGACATGACTATGATTTCAAAAAACCAATTAAAATTACTTCGCGCGTTAGGCCAAAAAAAACAGCGTAAAGCCCACGGCTTATTCTTAGTCGAGGGTGAAAAAAACGTGTTGGAGCTCATTGGCACGTCCCTCGCGGTCAAACAAGTCTTTGCCACCCACGAGTTTTTGAGCAGTAATCAAGCCTCTTTGCAGGGTTTTGAGTGTGTCGAGGCTTCGTTAGATGAGTTGACTAAAGCAAGTAGCTTAGTCAGTAACAATGCCGCGGTGGCGATTGTTGAGATCCCACAAATGGCGATACCACAAGCTCAAGGATTGATGATCGCCCTAGACGGCGTTTCCGACCCTGGCAACCTTGGGACGATCATTCGCGTTGCCGATTGGTACGGCATTAAGCACATTGTCGCGAGCACCGATTGCGCTGACCCTTATAACCCGAAAACCATTCGAGCGACCATGGGTAGCTTTGGTCGTGTTCAGGTGAGTCTTCTCGATCTCCCTTCGTACCTAGCACAAGCAAATATCCCGGTTTATGGTGCCTTCCTTGAAGGTGAAAGTGTCCATAGCACGACCTTCTCTTCGCAAGGCATTTTGCTGATGGGCAGTGAATCTCACGGCGTTCGTGAGGAAGCCGCAAAGTATGTGACGGATAAAATCACGATTCCTGCCTTTGGCGGCGCAGAGTCATTAAATGTGGCCATGGCGACAGGTATTATTCTCGATAACCTACATAGACAGCATCACTAGTCTTTAGGCTTTGAGCTTTGAGCTTTGAGCTTTGAGCTTTGAGCTTTGAACAATAAAAAAACGCCATCGTTTTAAAAGCGATGGCGTTTTTTTATTGTTTGATGATGGCGCATATTTACACGGTTTCGTTGTGTTACTTTTCTAGCATTCCAAGCTTATTAGGGACGCCATTCCACTTGTCAGCATCATCCATAGCGGGTTTCACCTCAGTAATATTCGGCCACACTTCCGCCAGTTCTTCGTTCAAGGCAATAAACACGTGTTGGTCTTCGGACAATTCGTCTTCTTGGAAAATCGCTTGAGCATCACATTCCGGAACACAAAGCCCACAGTCGATACAATCAATTGGGCTGATTACCATAAAATTCGGGCCTTCATAAAATGCATCGGCCGGGCACACAGCCACACAGTCCGTAAATTTACATTGTATACAGTTATCCGTTACGACAAATGCCATGGTTCTCAGCTCTTGGTTAGTCATGAATTCAATAGGCCAGTGAGCGAATAAACACCACTAGCCTCTATTATGGAGGGGCGATGATACGGATTCATGAGTAAAATTCAATATCACACGATGTATATATTTATCGCGTTTTACCCATATTTTCATCACGCTTTGCGTATCAAGCCATACAGCCCCGCTTCGAATTAAGTATGACAGACAAAACAACTTAACGTAAAATGCGCGCCATTGTGAGCGATCATTCCTCGAGGTTATGCTTAACTCCTTGGATTGACACGCTAAGACACCTACCAACACGAGACATCATCATGATACGTTTAACCGAGATTAAGCTTCCTCTTGACCATGAGGAAGGCGCTATCCTTACCGCCATCACTAAAAAGCTCAGTGTAACTGCAGAGCAAGTGCTGTCATTTAATATGTTTAAGCGTGGCTATGATGCTCGTAAAAAGAACAAAATCCTACTGATCTACACGCTAGATATTGTCGTCGACAATGAGGCTGAACTGCTTGAACAGTTCGCTAACGACCCACACGTTAAAGTCACGCCAGATATGGCATATAAGTTCGTTACTCAAGCGCCTAAAAACCTAACGGAACGTCCTGTCGTCATCGGCTTTGGTCCTTGTGGTTTATTCGCAGGTTTAGTACTCGCACAAATGGGCTTCAACCCAATCATTGTCGAGCGTGGCAAAGAAGTGCGTGAACGTACCAAGGATACGTTTGGTTTTTGGCGTAAGCGCAACCTTAACCCAGAGTCCAATGTACAGTTTGGTGAAGGTGGCGCAGGTACGTTCTCAGATGGCAAGCTATATAGCCAAGTAAAAGACCCTAAGCATTATGGTCGTAAGGTCATTGAAGAGTTCGTGGCTTCTGGCGCGCCTGAAGAGATTCGCTACGTCAGCAAGCCGCACATCGGTACCTTTAAACTGGTCACCATGATTGAAAAAATGCGCGCTAAGATCATTGAGCTCGGTGGTGAGATTCGCTTTAGCACTCGCGTCGATGACATTCACATGGAAGAAGGCCAAATCACGGGGTTGACGCTATCTAACGGTGAGGTCATTCAATCTCGTCATGTGGTATTAGCCGTGGGCCACAGTGCGCGTGATACCTTTGAGATGCTGCACGAGCGTGGCGTCTACATGGAAGCAAAACCTTTCTCTGTCGGCTTCCGTATTGAACACAAACAATCGGTCATCGATGAGGCTCGCTTTGGTAAAAATGCGGGTAACCCAATCCTAGGCGCAGCAGACTATAAACTGGTCCACCATTGTAAGAATGGCCGTACGGTGTATAGCTTCTGTATGTGTCCGGGCGGAACAGTTGTGGCGGCTACGTCAGAAGAAGGCCGCGTCGTGACCAACGGCATGAGCCAATATTCACGTGCTGAACGCAATGCAAACAGTGCCATCGTGGTTGGTATCTCTCCAGAAGAAGATTACCCAGGCGACCCACTCGCGGGCATTCGTTTCCAGCGTGAGCTAGAAACTGGCGCGTTCCACCTTGGCGGTGAAAACTACGATGCACCGGCACAAAAAATTGGTGACTTTTTGAAAGGCGGCGATGCCAGTGAAATTGGCGATGTCGCTCCGTCATTTACACCAGGTATTAAACTGACTGATATTTCCAAAGCACTGCCTGATTTTGCTATCGAAGCAATTCGCGAGGCGATTCCTGCGTTCGATAAAAAAATTAAAGGATTTGCGGGTGCTGATGGCCTACTGACTGGCGTAGAAACACGCACGTCTTCACCAATTTGCATCAAACGCGGTAAAGACTACCAAAGTGTTAACCTGAAAGGCTTCTTCCCTGCGGGTGAAGGTGCGGGTTATGCGGGGGGTATTCTTTCTGCGGGTATTGATGGTATTAAAGCGGCAGAAGCGCTTGCGCTGTCGATGGTTGAGCTAGCCGAGTAGCTTTTCAAATACACTCTCATCAAGGCTCACTGACGTGACCTTGATGAGAGTCATTCACTACATTCATCAGACTAAAGTTAGAATGTTAAAAAGTTAGAACGTTAGAACGTTAGAACGTTAGAACGTTAGAAAGTCCACGACACACCGAGATCCACACCAACACCTACGTCTGTACCATTATTAAACTTCACTTCTGGCGTCGCAAATAAGTCCACATCAAGGTTTTTAACTGGTTCCCAGCGAAGACCAACCGGTGCATGCACATCAATCGCCTCACTGTTCCAGTTATAACCCACACCACCTTCAACAAACCAACTGATATTATGTTCTTGAGAAATCGGCTTTTGTAAGAATGCCATACCACCGTTTACATAATTATCTTTTACACCAATGATGATATTGTCGAACTGAAACGTTACGCCACGCTTTGTATCAGCGCCAAGTTCAAACGTACTCGCATTCGCGTTAACCGTCGCCGCCAAAGCAAAAAGACCAGTAGTAGCAAGACAAAGTGATTTGATGATTGTTTTGTTCAATGTTGTTTCCTCATTTAAAACATCCGGTGTGATGTCATCCAGTAGAAAAATTCGCTCACTTAACAAGTGCGCGGTTGATGGAATGAATTCTAAAGGAGTAAAAAACTGAGGTTTACCATTTTGTGCCAACCCATCACGAGATGGCTGTCAGTGAGTAGCCGAGGTATTTGAACGAAAGCAGAAGTGCGAGCGTGTTAAGAGCACTAAGAGCGCTGATAACGATATTACGAACCGTAATACCGATAGAGAAACATATCTGTGTGACCAACGAAAATCCGCCCAATTTTACTGGGCGGATTTTCGTTTATCGTTAGGATAGTGATGAATAGGCGATGAGCTCATCATGCGTTGCGGTCGTGATATAGTCGCCATCCAAATAAAAATCGACGCTACTTTCACTACTGACACCAATTAACGTGCGAACACTGCCACTTTCATCGGTAAAGTCCATCTGCGTCGTTGTGCCGTCAATCATCGAGATCTTCACCGGAGCACTGGTCAGGTTCTTATTCATCTTATGATTAACCTTTATATACGAGTTCGCGGGCATATCAGCCAATGCTTTCTTTTTAGTCAACGGATTCGTGCCAGTCCAAAATTCTATTGAGTTCACGACAAACAAATCAGCCATCGAGGTAATCGCGTAGACGGGAGACATCAATGTATACAGTCCAGCACGGCCATAACGGTTATCGACGCCTTTAATATTCACTTCCTGCATGACAAACCCTGTGGTCGCCATTTGACCAATACAACCGGATAGCATCAACGCAACCACAACCGTCGCAATAGCGGTTTTTATTTGTTTCATGTTCATTGTTTCCTTCTCGCGTATCCCAAGAGCAGTGGATAGCGAGTTGAGCAAAATATCATCACTTAAAAATAATACGATTATTATTTCCATTCCTGCCGACTATCAATCGGCGCGGGATTATATTCTCGCTCTTATAGATAGCAAGCCAATTTGTTCCTTATCAACAGACTAAACAACCTCACACTGCATGATAGAAGTTCACCCGCACCTAACCAAATTTATAAATGCAATTAAAATCATTAAAATCAATAATATGGATTCAATTCTTGGTTTCCTGGTTGTATTAAAAATGACATTAGCTTTGTATGCGATCACCCAAGAATCCAACGCTATGTTGGCTCAATAAGGATAAATCCTACAATACGAAGTGGTTTGCTTATGATTTGGAATAACGCGTGTTTTTCACCATCTACAAAACCAGACAACCACCAAAAAAGTCCTGTCCCCAATCTTTTGATGTGTTAGGATGTGCGGCTTTTATGATGCAGCTCACACTTTCTTTGTCGAAAATAGTGAGAAAACACACATTGCTCGCCTTAATGGCAGCACATGAATAGTGAATTTTTAATGCCTAATTCTAATACTGTCGCGGAATCTTCGACAGCTTCTAGTTCAGCGTATGCCGCAATCCATCCGCCCGAACGACTGAGAAAGCTGGCCCATAAACTGGAAATGAATAATCCAGTTTTTTGGATCAGTGGCTCTTTTCTAACGCTTTTTGTTCTACTTGCTCTAACCCACCCCGTCGCTCTCTCGTCCGTCGTCAATTCAGGCTTCCAACTGGCCACACATTACTTTGGTGCTTTCTGGCAAATCCTTCTACTCGCTAACTTTATTATCGGTCTCGCACTGTGCTTTGGTAAAACTGGAGATGTTAGACTCGGTGGACTAGCGAAACCTAATGTTGAGAACTTCAAATGGATGTCGATCATCCTATGTACCTTGCTTGCGGGTGGTGGTGTATTTTGGGCTGCTGCGGAGCCGATCGCACACTATGTATCAGCGCCGCCATTATTTGGCTCAGCCGATCCGTACACCAATGCAATTAACGCGCTATCCCAGTCTTTTGTTCATTGGGGTTTTCTCGCTTGGGCCGTGTTGGGATGCTTGTCTTCTGTTGTACTGATGCACTTGCACTACGATAAAGGCCTGCCTCTTAAGCCACGTACTTTGTTGTATCCTTTATTCGGCCAACGCGTGATCACTGGTTGGTTAGGCAATGCCATTGATGCGCTCAGCATTATTGCTGTTGCTGCAGGTACGATCGGACCGATTGGCTTCTTAGGCTTACAAATTAGCTATGCCTTGCAAGAACTCTTTGGTATCCCTGATACATTTGCTACCCAAGCTACTGTGGTCGTTTTTGCCATGGTTTTCTACACGCTATCAGCATTAAGTGGCGTGAATCGCGGTATACAATTGATCAGTCGCTACAACATCATCTTAGCAACAGCCCTTATTGGCTTCATTCTTATTGCTGGGCCAACCAGCTTTATTGTCGACAGCTATGTGCAAGGCCTAGGACGAATGATTGATCAGTTTGTCCCAATGGCACTGTATCGAGAGAATACTGAGTGGCTAAGTTGGTGGACGGTATTCTTTTGGGGTTGGTTTATTGGTTACGGTCCAATGATGGCGATTTTCATTGCTCGTATTTCTCGTGGACGCTCTATTCGTCAATTGATTCTGTCTATTAGTATTGCCGCCCCACTGGTCACTTGTTTCTGGTTTACGATTGTTGGTGGTACTGGGCTAGCATTTGAACTGGAAACGCCTGGAATCATTAAGGCTGGGTTTGAAGGCTTTAACATGCCAGGTGCTTTGCTTGCGATCACGCAACAACTCCCGTTTCCGACCTTGATCTCAGTATTGTTCTTGATACTGACGACAACGTTTATCGTCACTACTGGCGACTCCATGACGTATACGATTACGATGGTGATTAGTGGTGATGAAGAACCGAATGCCCTGATTCGAGCTTTTTGGGGTGTGATCATGGGCGCAGTCGCGATTGTACTCATCTCTATGGGTAGTGGCGGTATTTCGGCACTGCAATCATTTATCGTGATTACGGCCGTTCCTGCCTCCCTTATTATAGCTCCTAGCCTATGGTATGCGCCGAAGATCGCGAACCAAATGGCCAAAACGCAAGGTTTATAATTCTCCGGCTTCATGTTGGTAAAGACCCAATATAAACGCAGATAAACCGTGTATACGATTGGTGAGCAAGCTTTGTTCACCAATCGTAATCCCCTCCTATATCCCACCAAGGCCACTGCGCTTTAACATCGCTGGACCCGCTAGCTTCAACGACTGAACGCCCGTAAGACATCATCCCTCTTCGTTACAATCTCCCCACAACCACCCTTAGGTGCATAGCCACCTGAATAGCACGACGCGCCAAAATAACCACGATCAATTGATTGACGCATTCATCTTAACTATTGATTTATAACGATATGATTGACTATTCACATTTCTACGATTAAATGCGACACTTTTTACCGAGCAAATAAATGGAATAAAGATCACAGTTAACCATTCAATATCAACGGTTAAGAATGTGGCAAAAACTCGAAAAAATCAGGATGATTATAATGTGTGGACACAATGAGTATCTAGTCAGAATACGTCGGACGACATGGCAACGGCTGGCACGAATAAAGCAAATCTATCGCTGTAGGGTTTGTGGAGTAAATTTGGAAATTAAGTAACGGCCGTACTTGCGCCATTCCTGCTTAAGCAAAACCCACTGCAACTTTGCCAAGTGGGAATGGCCACCTTCAATCTCAAATTGCGTCACATCCGTGAGGTAATTTGGTGACTTGATATTAGACTCTCTTACCTTGCAACCAAGGCTTCTGTTAGAACTAACCTTAACATCAAGCTCCCAACTCAGTTATTGATCACCGACCTAACGCTTACTTTTAAACGACTTGGCGCCACTTTTTTTGTTCGTTCGTCGGTTGGCTTGCTTGTCTCGACGAGGACGTTTGCTCTCGGTTGATGCGGGCTGATCAGTGACAGGAAACTCACTCAGTTGTTGCAATGCCAAAGGGCGCGTCGTCAAACTTCTTATCGCCTCTAGGTACCCCGTTTCGGCATGGCAAACGAGTGACATCGCTAACCCCTGCTCTCCTGCACGCGCCGTTCTGCCCACTCGATGCACGTAAACCGTGGGATCAGCCGGCAACTCGTAGTTAATCACAACGGGAAGCTGATCGACATGAATACCACGAGCAAGTAAATCGGTTGCGATGAGTACTTGGATTTTTTGAGCTTTAAACGCTTGTAGCGTCTGCTCTCGTTCTACTTGATCCTTGTTTCCGTGTAACGCTGCGGTCACTAGGCCCGCTTTAGCCAACTTCTTACACAATGCATCCGCGTTATCACGGGCACTAATAAACACTAAGACTTGCGACCATTGGTGATGCTTAATTTGATGGATTAAGACATTGGCTTTGTTGCCTTTATTAACCAAATACAAACGCTCTTCAATCTTAGAGACCACACTGTTCGCATTGTGGCTTTGAACTCTAATGGGGTCGTTAAGTAACGCGGCGACTTTACTGTCCAACGCATCTGACAATGTGGCAGAAAACATCAACGTTTGTCTGTTAGCTGGCACCGCTGATAATATTTTTTGAACATCAGGCCAGAAACCCATGTCCATCAATCGATCAACCTCATCTAAGACCACATGCTTGATATCGGTCAGCGATACCGCTTGTTGTTGAATAAGATCGAGCAGCCGACCTGGCGTTGCAACAATCACGCTAGGATTTTTTGCCAGCTGTTGCTTTTGCCATTCAATATCAACCCCACCACATACCGCCATCGACGAAAGTGAAACACGTTCTGCCAAGGGCGCAATTGCCGTATCCACTTGCGTTGCCAGTTCACGCGTTGGCACCAATACCACCGCTTGTATGCTCGCTTTATCTTGGCGAACTTGTTGCAACAATGGCAGACCGTAGGCGAGTGTTTTTCCACTACCGGTTTGAGCAATCGATAGGACATCCTTTCCCTGCAACGCATGTGGCAGTGTTAAGGATTGAATCTCAGTCGGTGACTCGAATCGTTCGGTCATCGCAGCAATAAGCGAAGGGCATAGGTTAAACGTTGAAAAGGACATAGTTAGGCATCACGCTGACAAGGTGTGGGTGGATAATAAGGGCATCGCGAGAGAAGGTCCAGACTCGAAAATAAAGCAGACAACAAGCGACGTTGCATCGCTTGTTGTATCAACTAGAGACTAGTCTTGGTATTCGCTCTTATCATCCGGGCGTAATTGGCGCTGGATAGCCGTCAAGAAGTTACGAAGGATTTGATCTTTACACTCACGGTAGTGCTTGTTATCCGGCTTACGGAAAAACGCGCTTAATTCATGCTTACTTAGATTGAAATCAACTGACTGTAACGCATCTAGAATGTCTTCTGCTTTCATGTTCAGTGCGATTCTAAGCTTCATGAAGACCATGTTGTTCGTCAAACGTTTTTCTGGCTCAGGTTGCGCACCTTCACGTTTACCGCGCTTAATGTTGATCAGACCATTAAGAAAAATTGCCAAATCAGTATCGCTTGCTGATTTGTAGTCGTCATCGCTGTCTTTCTTCAACCAATTAGACACCTGTTCACGGGTCACTTTGTGCTCTGCCGCTGCAAACACGTTAATCATTTCTGCGTCTTTAAAGTCAAAGGTATAGCGAATACGGCGTAAAATATCGTTATTAGTCAAAATAAATTCCAAAAAGAAAGTAATCAGCATAGTCAGTTGCACAGACTGTGTTGACTGACCTTGAAAGTTGAGCGCGAAGCCTAACACACCCGTGTTTGACTACCTATATATTTAAGCATTGATTGAGCAATGACGCTATGTAGGATAAGGAAATAGTCACCACTTATCCCCATCTTCTCACCGCCACAACGACACGCATCGTTCACCACCGTGATACCTATCTCTTATAGCTTAAGTCGTGGCACTATCTATAACTTAAATCGTGCCACTAATTGGTCTAACTCATTCACTTTGCTATTCAGCCCTTCAATTTGCATTGCACTGAAGCTTGCTTGTTCTAAAGTGTGGTCTGAAATATCACTAATCGATGAGATATCGGTGGCGATTTCTTTCGTAACGGCGGTTTGCTCTTCTGCGGCCGTGGCGATTGAGTTGATCATCGTTTGGACATGACTTGCCCCTTCTACAATCTGCTCTAATGCGCTAATAGCACCCTCACTTTGTTTTACGCCGCTTTCTACCAACTGACGGTTATCTTCCGTTAAAGATACCGCTTGCTGTGTCCCAGACTGAATCGACTGAATAATCACTGACACTTCTTGCGTCGCACGAGTAGTACGCTCAGCAAGGGCCCGAACCTCATCGGCAACCACCGCAAACCCACGCCCAAACTCGCCCGCTCGAGCCGCTTCAATGGCCGCATTTAACGCCAACAAATTCGTCTGTTCAGCAATGTCTTGAATCACTTTAATCACACTGCCGATTTGCTTTCCGTGTGCTCCTAGGTCGTTCATCTGGCCTGACATTTCTTCCATTTGAATAGACACTTGTTGCACGCTTTGTACCATGTCAGAAATCACGCTGCGGCCTTCTATTGCGCACGATTCAGAGCGCTGAGCTTCGCTATAGGTTTGATTACTTTGAGTCGCCACTTCTGAAATCGTTAAGCTAAGCTCTTCAGATGCCGTTGCTATCAACGTCGCTTTATCTGATTGAGAAGAGGCCCCAACGACCATTTTCTCACCAACTGCGGCAAGCTCACAAGTCGCCTCTTTCACATCGACACTAACAGAATGTATCGAACTGATGAGTTCAGCTAATGAGCGCTGCATTTGATTAATAGACTGCGCTAAGCTCGACAACTCATCACTCGCATTATCCACCACACTGTCGCTTGAGAGGTCACCGTTTGCGATACGCTGCGCGACATTATTAAGGACTGATACCCGGCGTACAATGGAATTCGAAAGGAAATAAGACACCAGCAATGAGCCAACAATAACCGCTATCGCTGAGATAATAATCGTCATATAAATCAAGCTAAAGGAATCAATTAGACCCCTTAATGCCGAATAGGTATCTTGCTTTTCTGATACCGAGGCTTCATCTAGTATCTTCTCTATCGGCGCTAAATATTGATCATGTAGATGCTTAGTGATATCAAAGTTTACCGCAACACGGCTATTAGAGGCGGCCATCATGACTTGAGACTCAAAGCCTTCGGTGTAATTCTTTAGGGAGGTCGACACCTCTTCCAAACGTCGGGTGTCAGCCTGATTCCCTAACTCCAAACCCTGAAGTAGATTGATCGCAGAATAAGCACTGTCGATATTACGGCGATATGATGCCAGGGCCGCATTATCCCCTAATACGATTTCCAAAGAGCTTCGGTACACATCACCAATCTCATCAATCAGAATTAAGTACTGCTCCAATTCAGGGACATCATCTTGATTTATTTCCATCGCAACTTGTTCCGATGTCGAGACTTCAAACCAAATCACACTTAGCCCTGAACAGATAACAATGAATATCGCTAAGAATCCACCGTATAATTTATTTTTAACCGATAACGTCAAGAGTTCACCCGTAAATACGCACTTAATTATTGATGCGAATTATATGTCTGAAAAAAATCTCACACTACAAATAATCATCACTTTTGGGAAGTATTTAACTATATTCACTCCGCCCGTTTCATTTATTTATATAAGGAAGGAAAGCAATCTATTTATTTATAAATTCCCTTGATAGAACAATGCTAAAGCATCAATTTTCCTCCTAAGTAGATATGAATAGACATCACCAAAAATTTTGCCTTTTCTTAAAATCAGCCGGTATTTTTTTCTTCAAACCACGCTGTGCCTGCTTAAAGTTTTGGCCTAACATAATCCGAATTTGGCTATAGGTTTCATAGGCCAATAGTTTCCAACTAGGTGCAGTCCAATAACGAGTATAAATATGCTTGATGGCTGCAGTGACATCTGGTGAGGTTTGTTGTATCTGCCGGCAGAACTCGATGGCCGCTTCCATTGGCGCCTCACTCACTTCAGTAACGAGACCAAGCTCCAATGCACGCTGTGCATTCAATTGTGTCGCACAGATCGAAATACGCATGGCTTGATCTTTAGTCATGACCTCTCTGAGCCCGAGTGAGCCCGCCATATCAGAGGTTAAACCCATTTTTGATTCCATAATCGAAAGGTTCGCATTAGGTGCGCATATCCTAAAATCTGCCCCCAACACAATCTGTAACCCTGCGCCCCAGCAATACCCTTCAATAACGGCAATTACGGGGACCGATAGTTTGCGCCAGTTAGCACTGACTTGTTGAGCTCGATTGGCTTGCCCGGGCCATATTTTAAACAGTAATTGCGCTGCAAACCGTTTATTTTTCATCATCGCACTAAAGTCTAAACCAGAACTAAAGTTGCCTCCTTTGCCTGTCAAGATAACCGCTCTGAGAGTACGGTCACGCTTAAGATGGCGACTGATATCAATAAGCTCATCAAACATGCGCATATCCACGCCATTCAGCTTATCGGGCCTATTCAGGCTAATGGTAACGACATCATTATCTCGTGCGACGTCAATATGCCCATACTCCATTTACTCACCTCTACTTTTCTTCGTTATCGTACTCGCTGAATCTGCGCACCGCCGGATCTTAGTTCCAACGGGTTCTATGCGACCGGCGAATTTACCTAATGGTCAAATTCAATGAGGAAAGTGTAGACGTCTGCTCGGCATAATTAGTGTATTTACTCAATAATGAGACATGGCACAGAATCTTGTTCAACCAATCTTGGTCATTACGGGATATACATCCCCAACCATACGACGACTCAACCATCCGACTCGCCGACCAATATTCAGCACTTAACCAATGGTGAATCATTTGGTCTGATTTTTCGGATAGGTTGCTCAGTACTTAGACGATCGATCACGTATTATTTGCGTTGCCTTCAATTAATGAAATATGCGCCTTTGAGTCGTGGGGTATTCCTGCTTGAATAGTGCGGTAAATTTTGGATAAAAAAGGATCTCTATCCAATGAAACAACAACGCCACTCATCACGCCTAAATAACGTCACAGCGCTCGGGTTATCAGTCATATATGGATTGTTCACTTTTGCGCTACTTCGCTATGTATTACCGAATCATATCGGAGTCGGAAGTGAGGTCGGTTCGGCACTGATTGCATTAGCCTCTGAATTCTCTCTACCCATCGCGCTACTTTGGTTTCTTCCTCACGCACGGAGCACTGCGAAAAATGCTCGCCAAGCTCAGCTTTCTTAGTACATGATTGGAATTTCCAACTAGTTATTTTTCGATGAACATTAAGTGATAATATTTGTTTCCGGTGTTTATTAACTAATTAACAACAAGTTACAAGTAGACAGCGGATTGCGACTGAAAGTGTGAGCAAGATCAACTTGATCCTACAATATAGCGGTGTTAATGTGGTCCGCGATGACGAAAACATGACCACAAGGAGTGTGCTTTGACGAGTATTCAAGTGAGTCGTTGGCTAGTGGAATCTTGCCCAAAAGTTTTGGAGCAAAAGATCATCTCAGCTTTCGCCTACCGAGAAATGAAAGGATCGATTTCTGACATGGAATTGTGCCAAATATTTGGAGAAACTGTGTGGAAGAGCGGTGATAATTATCACACGCATGCGGTTTCAATTTATGTGAATGAAAACGAAAAACGCTGTCGAATAACTCCAAGGCTATCCGTCGCCTAACGCAATAAAAAAGGTCTACCAACAGGTAGACCTTTTTTATTGCTCTCATTTTTTATTCAGTACTACGCTGTGAACACAGAGATGGTCACTTCAAACCATTATTTTGGTAGATAGACTCCAGTGTGTCGTCTTTTCGCTTCCACAGTGCATTCAACCAATGGTGGAAGCGTCGTTTGAAGGCTTTGTCCTTGAAGTAATCACCATTTAGATTCTCATCCATCGGATAAACTTCAATTTTAACAACGACTTTGGTGAGTCGCCCTTTCAATAAATCTTCGAACGGGTTTTCTCTGTTTTCTGGATACGCTAAGGTAATATCAACCACGCCATCTAGAAGTTGGTTCATCGCATTCAAAGTGAATGCCACCCCGCCTGTTTTAGGCTTTAATAAGTGACGATATGGCGTCTTGCCTGATTGAACCTTGTCTACGCTGTAGCGCGTTCCTTCAACAAAACTGATCATGGTTGTTGGAACATGTTGAAACTTTTCACACGCCTTTTGAATCGCATTAAAATCATCGTTACGGCGCTCTGGGTGCTTCACAAGATACGATTGAGAGTGACGCTTCATGAATGGCATATCCAGTCCCCAACATGCCAGCCCAACAAATGGAACATAGAGTAAACTCTGCTTAAGCAAAAACTTACACATTGGCATTTTGTCTTTCATCACTGAACTGATAATTACGATATCCGTCCAACTCAGATGGTTAGATAGCAGCATGTACCACTGTTCTTGAGATAATTCTTCACCACCTTCAATCTGCCAATCAATATTGTTGTTAAGGTTCAGCAACCATAAGTTGACTGTCGCCCAGACCCACATTTGTTTATTCGCTAAACTCGTCATTGTTTTTTGCACGAGGTGAAGCGGCAATATCAATTTGATAATGGAAAGCGTTGACACCACGACAGCTGTGATCGCCGTGTTCAGAATCACCAGAAAAGAATTGAGGAATAAGCGCAGATTACTAAACATACTTTTTGTTACGATTTCAAAAAAGGAGGCTAATGATACCAATTTTTTCCGCCCAGTGAAGCAAAGCTTGTCTCATGGGCGTATTTTATTAAGATCCTAGTACCATTGTAAGATAGGTTAAAAACTCTAATTTTAACCTAACCATCCAGAATAATGACCAACTAGATATAGACAAACCCCTGCCATTCCGCCCGCAACAATATCATCGATCATAATCCCAAGACCGCCATGAACACGTTTATCTAGCCAACCAATAGGCCAAGGTTTAACCATGTCGAAAAACCTAAATAATACGAAACCTGCGATTAACCATTGCCATTCTGTCACGGGAATATTCAATGCAGGCACAATTAACATCGTGATCCAAAAACCAGAAAACTCATCCCAAACTATAGAACCATGATCGTGCACGCCCATATCATCGGACGTGACTTGGCAAATCTTAATACCAACGATGCACGAAAGTACGACAAGAATAATGTACAAGCTCAAAGGAAGCTGAGCCAACAGTAGAAACAAGGGTACGGACGCCAATGTTCCCATCGTGCCTGGAATGATGGGGGATAACCCGCTACCAAACCCCGTCGCGAGAAAGTGCCATGGGTTTTTTAATGAAATAAGACTTAATGGGTTTGTCATGTTGTCACCTTGAAATGGTCAAAGCCCTTTACGTTCCAATCTAAAGGGATATTATTGCGGTGGAGATCAAGCTGGCCAGTTCCGGTTATTCGACCAATACAGCTAAATGGGGTATTTGAAAGTGCCACTTCGAGTTGGCCACGGTTCGCTTCTGGAACCGTGAAACACAATTCGTACTCTTCACCACTCGTCAATGCATAGTGTTGAATAAGGTCTTCGTCGTGCAAAAACAATTGTAGATCTTTTGATGTGGGTAGCGCAGCAACATCGATGCGCGCTCCAACCTCAGAACGAGTCAAGATATGCCCTAAATCCGATACCAGACCGTCGGAAATATCAATTGCAGAAGACGCAATATCACGCAGAGCAATCCCTCCTAGCACCCGTGGGGTTGCCATAAAGTGGCTCTGGATAAGTCGTTCGTTCAATTCTATGTCATCACTAACGCGCTGGTTCAATATTACGTCGAGTCCCGCTTTCGCGTCGCCTAATGACCCCGTCACATAAATCCAATCACCAACATTAGCACCACTGCGAGTCAGTCCTTTTCCCTCAGGAAGCGTGCCTTGAACGGTAAGTGTAATAGTAAGTGGACCTTTTGTCGTATCACCACCAATAAGCTGAATGCCATAGTAATCGGCAAGCGCAAAAAAAGACTGACAAAAGCGAGCCAACCACGCTTCGTCTACATCAGGGAGTGCTATGCCCATAGACACCCATGCTGGGGCAGCGCCCATGGCCGCCAAATCACTAATATTTGATGCGAGCGCTTTATGGGCAATATGAGCAGGATCAGCATCCGCAAGAAAATGCGTTCCTGACACGAGCATATCGGTACTGATGGCGAGATGACTATGGTGTGCAGGCGCGACAATGGCGCAATCATCACCTTGGGCAAGGATGACATCTTTGCGCTGCTGTTGCTGATGGGAGAAATATTTGTCGATTAAGCTAAATTCACCGGGCATAGTGATTATTGATTCCACGATTAGATGCCCAGAGTATATAAAAAAGGCCAGCATAATGCTGACCTTTTTAGAATAAGACGAACTTTAATTGTTACTTTCTACGTACGCTTGGCGCGGCTTTATCAAGCACACCATTCACGAACTTATGGCTATCTTCAGCAGCAAATACTTTTGCTAGTTCAATAGCTTCGTTGATAACAACTTTGTAAGGGACGTCTTCACGACTTGTCATTTCGTACATAGCTAGACGAAGCAACGCCAGTTCCATCATATCGAGATCTTGCATTGGGCGAGATACGAATGGGCGCAGTTTGCTGTCTAATTCTGTGTGATTCAACGCGACACCCGTGAGCAAATCACGGAAATACACAACGTCAGTCTCTGGTGCGCTTAACGCTGGCTCGGCAGCATGATGCTCTTCTTCATCATACTTACCACCTGACAAGAATTGTTCTTCTACATTGGCAACATTTTCTTTAGTAATTTGCCAAGAATAAATTGCTTGCAGAGCAAATTGACGTGCATTACGACGTGCGGCTGGTTTCACACTGGCCCCCATTAGGAATCGATTTCAGAAAGAACGTTGATCATCTCGAGTGCGCTTAGTGCAGCCTCTGCACCTTTATTACCAGCCTTGGTTCCGGCGCGCTCAATAGCTTGATCGATAGTATCAACAGTCAAAACACCGAATGCAACTGGTAGGCTGAACTCCAGAGACACTTGTGCAAGACCTTTATTACACTCACTACAAACATAGTCAAAATGTGGCGTACCGCCACGAATCACTGTACCTAGTGATACAATAGCGTCAAATTTGCCAGTTTTAGCAACGCGTTGAGCTACCAATGGCAGTTCAACAGCACCAGGACAACGAACAACAGTGATGTTGTCTTCGCTTACCTGACCATGACGTTTCAAAGTATCGATCGCACCAGACAATAGGCTTTCATTAATAAAGCTATTAAAACGGGCAATAACAATCGCAATTTTTGCGTTTGGTGCAGGGAAGCCACCCTCGATAACTTTCATATACTTTCCTTATAAACTATGTTCATCTCGCGAGAATCGCCGGATTCTAGCACAACTCAATTATTAATATCTAGCTCAAACTTCCTTAAGCCCTATCATTTAAGGCTCAAAGAAAAATGAATCGACCCATAAAACACGGGCACTTTCATCCGTAGAACATAAAAGTGCTGATTTTCTATTCAGTTACATACTCGGTGACCGTCAGACCGAAGCCACCCAGTGCATGATACTTCTTATCAACAGACGAGAGTAATCTCATCTCATGTACACCCAAGTCCGCCAAGATTTGAGACCCAACACCCACTCGACGCGATGTGCCTTGTTTTTTAGCCATGGTTGGGGCTTGACCGCTATCTTGTTGCTCGAAGACTTTAATCTTATGGACAATCGATTCGGTGGTTTCTTCGTTACCAAGAAGTACCAACACACCACCATCACTACCAATACGTTTCATCGCTTTATCAAGTGTCCAGCTACGTTCTGAATTACGATCTGAGCGAAGGATATCAGTAAACGTATCTTGTAAATGCACTCGCACGAGCGGCGTTTGTTGCGTAAGGTCCCCACTGCACATTGCATAGTGAATCTGGTTATCAATCGTGTCACGGTAAGTGACAAGCTCAAACTCACCGAATTCGGTCGGGAGATGGCACGCAGCAACACGTTCTATCGTGGTTTCGTTGTTATTACGATATTCAATGAGGTCGGCGATGGTCCCGAGCTTAAGGTCGTGTTTCTCAGCAAAGATTTCTAGATCTGGACGACGAGCCATGCTTCCATCATCATTAAGAATCTCAACAATCACCGATGCCGCTTCAAACCCTGCGAGTTTAGCAAGATCGCAGCCCGCTTCGGTGTGACCCGCTCGAGTGAGCACGCCACCATCTTGCGCGGCAAGCGGGAAAATATGCCCTGGTTGCACTAAATCTGCCGCCTTAGCATCTTTGGCAACAGCAGCTTGAACAGTGCGCGCGCGATCAGCCGCTGAGATGCCTGTTGTCACACCCTCTGCCGCTTCAATAGAGACGGTAAAGTTGGTGGTATACTGGGCATTGTTATCTTGAACCATTGGTGGCAGTCCCAATAGTTCGCAGCGCTCTTTGGTCATGGTCAGACAAATCAAACCACGGCCATGCGTTGCCATGAAGTTAATGGCTTCAGGCGTCACATGCTCAGCCGCCATGATAATATCACCTTCATTCTCACGATCTTCGTCATCCATCAAGATGACCATTTTTCCTAGTCGAATATCTTCAATGATTGCTTGGGGCGTACTAATTGGCATATCACATTCCTGTTATTGATTTGTTGGCTACTGCATTTCCGTATCTCTATACGAATTACCGTATCACTAAATTAGCGAATCGTAACGCGAAACTATTTCATCGGCATACTCAATACTTGTCGTACTAGTGAGATTACTAGATCTCAACGTAACGAGATCTCAAGGCGACTATGTTTCAAGAGAATCCGCTGCACATAACGTCGTCTTGTATCGATGACTTACGTTAGTGTTTACTTTGTGCTGTTTTCAATTTCCGGTTTTTACATCAAGCGAAGCCGTTTTGTTGTAAAAACTCCATGGAAAGACGAGACTCAGGCTCACTCTGCGTATGATTTTGCAGCAATCGTTCCATATAGCGAGCCATCACATCCACCTCTAGGTTGACTTTACGGCCAACCTGAAAACGATCGATTGTTGTTTCTTCTGTCGTATGCGGCACAATCGTGATCTTCAGTGCATTTTTTCTCAGACCATTCACTGTCAGGCTAATACCATCCACTGTAATCGAGCCTTTTTCAGCCACATACTTATTGAGTTCACCTGGCATCTGGATCCAAAACTCAATGGCACGACCCACGTGTTGACGTTCTATGATTTCACCCACACCATCAACGTGACCAGATACGATATGACCACCAAAACGCGTTGTTGGGAGCATGGCCTTTTCTAAATTAACCTTTTCACCGACTTGATAATGAGCAAAACCGGTTTTATTTAGCGTTTCTACCGACAAATCGGCGGTATAAGTGGTGGCGGTGTGCGCCGTTACCGTGAGACAAACGCCGTTTGTCGCAATGCTATCTCCTAGCTTTACGTCGCCCATGTCCAGCTTACCTGCCTCAACATGGATACTAATATCTTCTCCGCGAGGAGTAATGGCCTTAAGCGTGCCAATTGCTTCAATAATACCTGTAAACATCTGTCTTAAATTCTACTTAGTAATGGGTGACGTCGCCGCTGACGCCGTTGGTGTCACAACAGTCGGCATCGCGACAATGCGAATATCTTGCCCGACCATGCGAACATCTTTTATGACCAAATTAATGGTGTCTTGCATAGATTGTAGACCTAAAGCGCCAATCAGACCGCGACCATCCGACCCCATCAGTTTAGGTGCCAGATAAACAATGATTTCATCAACGAGCTGCTGTTGAATCAACGCACCCGCCAATGTAGCGCCAGCTTCCACCCACACATGGTTTATCTGTTGTTCATCGGCCATAGCTGACAAGGTGTGAGTTAAGCTCAATTGGCCACATTCCGTCAACGGTACATTAATGTCTCCGCCTGACTCAGCAACACGAAGTACGCTGCCTACACTTTGAAAAAGCGCTAGGTCGCTAGAAAGACGGGCTTGTTTGTCTAGAATAACTCGAGTGGGTTGGCGTAACTGTGATGGTGTTATGGTATCAGTAACGTGACTCGGTAGCTCATTCCAGCGCACATTGAGGGAAGCATTGTCTTCAATAACGGTTTGACTGGTAGAAAGAATCGCTGCCGCTTGAGCTCGATAGGCTTGAACATCGCGCCTTGCAGCCGTTCCCGTTATCCATTGGCTACGGCCATTAGCAAGTGCGGTTTGGCCGTCAAGACTGGCCGCCATTTTCAGCTGGACGAACGGCTTGCCCGTTTCCATTTTCTTCAGAAAACCGCGATTCAGTGCTCTCGCGTCTTGCTCAAGGAGCCCAACATAGACCTCAATACCTGCCTCACGCAGCATGGTAAATCCCCGCCCTGCGACTTGAGGGTTAGGATCCGACATGGCACAGATAACCTTAGTGACGCCCGCTTTAATGAGACCTTCCGCGCACGGTGGTGTGCGACCATAATGAGAACAAGGCTCTAGGGTGACATAAGCGGTTGCACCTTGCGATTGTATACCCGCCATTCGAAGTGCATGAACCTCAGCATGTGGCTCGCCCGCTTTTTGGTGGTAACCTTCGCCAATGATATGGTCGTCGCGCGTCAACACGCAACCTACATTTGGGTTCGGTGCTGTTGTAAAACGCCCCTTACTGGCTAAGGTAATTGCGCGACTCATCATTTGATAATCAATGGCGCTAAATTGAGGACAAGCCGTATGTGATTGTGTCATTAGAGGTATTCTCTACTTATTAATCAGTCTTCTAGTCGGGCGATTTCTTCGCCAAACTCTCGAATATCTTCAAAGCTACGATAGACCGACGCAAAGCGAATATAAGCGACCTTATCAAGTTCCTTAAGCTGGGCCATGACAAGGTTACCTATCATGTCACTCGGTACTTCACGCTCGCCCGTTGCTCGCAATTGAGACTCAATATGACTGATAGCAAGCTCTATGGAATCGGCACTAACAGGGCGTTTCTCTAATGCACGCTGTATACCGCCAACCATTTTATCTTTGTTAAATGGTTCACGGTTGCCATTTGATTTAATGACTTTAGGCATGACCAGCTCTGCAGTCTCAAACGTCGTAAACCGTTCACTGCACGCCAAACATTGTCGTCTACGGCGAACTTGATGGCCGTCAGCAACCAATCTGGAGTCGATAACTTTTGTATCATTTTCTGAGCAAAAGGGACAATGCATAACACCTCCTAAAAGTGAAAGGTCAGTTTATCGAAATTCAACCCATTAAGAAATCTACTATTTCAGCTTCTCGACTGGATTACACGACGTAACCCTGAATCGCGTCACATTCCTGCCAACCAAACTCAACCATTAGATGATGCCAGACATCATCAAAGCGCGCCTTTATGACAATCTCTTTCTCTAAAATCGGATGAACAAACCTCAAAGACGAAGCATGCAGCATCAATCGGCGAGCATTAAAGTGCTCACGAAACAAGCGATTATGTTTACCATCACCATGTGTCGTGTCCCCTATTATCGGGTGACTCAAATGATGCATGTGTCGTCTTAATTGGTGCTTACGCCCTGTTTCTGGCTTCATTTCCACTAAGCCGTAACGACTGGTCGGGAATCGCCCCGTCGAGTAGGGCACTTCCACTTGCGCTAATGGCTCATAAACGGTGACCGCGGGTTGCGCTTCTTTATCTTGCGTGGCGAATTTGTCAGCAATCTTGTCCAGTTCCAGTTTGAGCGCATAATCGAGTCGATCTCCCTCTTCGATCCACCCTCGCACAATCGCATGATAGGTTTTTTCCATTTCATGTTCCGCAAACATTGGCATCGCTTTGGACGCCACTTCGCTAGATAAGGCAAACAATAAAACACCTGATGTCGGCCTATCTAAACGATGAAGCGGAAAAACATGCTGACCTATTTGATCCCGCAAGGTCTGCATTACAAAGCGAGTTTCCCCTTTATCCAACCAAGAGCGATGAACAAGCATACCCGCAGGCTTATTGACGGCGATCAGATACTCATCTCTGAAAATAATTTCCAAAGGAGGCACTGGAGCTAACGCATTCTTGGCGTTTGTGTCATCAGTACTGTCGACATTATTGCTGTTCACTGTATCAGCAGTGCTAATTACATCGCTCGTGTTCATGACATCGATAGAGCTAGGCACATCGTTAACGTTCTTTGTATTTGAGTCCGTCTTTGGGGTAGTCATACGTTAGATGCTCCATCAATTTTTTTTAACACATGAATCACGTCTTGATACTGCGGCATACTTTGCCAAACTTGTTCGAAATAAGGTGTGATTTCAAATTTACTCGGTAGCGGCTGTCCACGTAACAGCATGGCTTCGATACGATAAACAAATACCCACTGAAGCCACTCTTCCGGCGCGAGTGTATCGATAGCGAAGGGTTGCGTACTTTGCAGTTTTTCCATTGCTGGCATATCAGCTTGCCAAAGACTATGGAGAACCATGACCTGTTTTAATTCTTCAATATGTTGCTTCATGTTCAATATCTGAGTTGTTAGGTTGAATTAACGCAATGAAAAGCAACCATGACCTTGAAAATTCGCGATAGAATACCATCTATTGCTCTATACCCAAACCGTACTAGGAACAACGCCATGGATACCATTCATACTTTGACCGATCTACTGAACAACAGTGGCTGTCAATATCACGTCTACGACCTGTCGCGTCGGGTACAACGCATCGATAATCAACAATTTGCTAATGTTGAACAAGGCCGCCAACCCTACCCATTCCCTATTCAGCGTAAAGCGCAGTTCGCGGTCGCTTATTGGAATGAAGAGAAACAACCGTGGATTTGGTTCCTAACGTTTAACCTCGATGAGCGCGGCTTACTCAATCAGGGCGATGTCGGACAGTTTATTCAATTTGTCGTTGAAGCCATGGGATCTCGTCTGAGCAAAGAGATGACCGAGGATCAACAGCAAAAGCTGTCTAATAATCCATTCACGTTCCGCCCAAAGGACGACAAACTCGCTATATTCCATAGCCTATTACGCGCCGAGCTTTCTCTATCCACCAGCCAGTACTACGCCCACGCGCAAGAGTATTTCAAGGGCAACCTCGGATGGGAGAACTGGCAGACGGTCGGCTTACAAGGCATTACTGATCTTGCGGCTAGGTTAAGTGAAGACGACAATGGCCGTATTGTTCGCGCAAGTTTACAACACCTCGCCAGCGAGCCCAAATATGCGCTTCTAGGTGCGCTTGAGCATGTTGCTTTGCCAGGTAAACTTTCAAGCACCCTGCTTGAACTTGCAGAAGACGAATGTGAATCGACCGATGTCGACCTATTTTTAGTGTCGGCTTACGTGCGAGCATTAGCCGGCGGAAAGTCAGAGCAATTAGAATCATTAGTCGGTCGTATTCTTGCCAGCGACGTGCTCAGTCATACTGAAATTTTAATCGCCATTGCTGGGCGAGCTTGGTTACCCCTAACCACGCCAACGCTGGCTAACCAATACCTGGTTAGACTTGCAAAGACAGGCGATCAAGCATTGTTTAGCCAAGTATTTGCCGACCTCGTCATGATGCCAAGTTTAAGGCTCGTATTGTTGCCGCTGCTGCATTCAACGCCTTCTCAAGAACTGACTCAAGCTTTGGTTGCCTTGCAGCAATCCACAGCATCAGGCCGAACACACTAAGGAATTGCCGTGATCGACAACTTATTAATGATTTTGGCGCTGAGCCTATTTTGTTTTTTCTTTTGGCAACAAAGACGGCAATCTGAGATTGCTAAGGCCGCAGTAAGCCGTCGTTGTAAGGAATTAGATTTGCAAATGCTCAGTGTCTCATTCAGTTCGCACCGACTCCGCGATGCGAATGGACGTTTCGGCTGGCATACTATTTATGAATTTGAGTTTTCGGCACTGGGTGATGACTATTATCAAGGAAAGGTGCTGATGAAGGGCTTTTATGTGTTGAATTTTCATATTCCTCCTTACCGAATGTAGTTGTAAATGCCAAATAGGGGCCATGGTCGTTGGTATATTGGCCGCTCAGCTCAAAACCAAACTTCTCCAACAAATGAATCGAAGAATGATGGCCAACATCGACGTTGGCTGTCAAACGCCGAACCCCAAGCTCACTGCAGGCTGTCGGAATAAAGCGCTGAAGCACTTCCGTCGCGATGCCTTTATTCCAATACTGTTTATCAAACAAAAAACCCAACTCTGCGTGCCCGTTAATGTCATCGACAAAAACGTGCCCAAGCAATTCACGCGTTCTAATATCTAAAACAGCCATAGAAAACAACTTAGGTTCATCAAGTAATGTCTGAAAGAGTTGTCGAGCCGAACTGAGTGTATGAGGCCCATTCATATGTTCGCGGTTTTTGGCGCACACATTCAGCATCAGGAAATCCGATTCCAAGTGCTTTGTGTAAGGGACGAGAAGTGTCCTAAGTGTCGCGATGGTCATAAATACATTCCTTTGAGTTCACTCGTTGTAGAAGCAAATAAGGAAGCGGGGAAATAATATAAAAGAAAAGCCCCAATACTTGCGTATTGGGGCTATGGTCTTACTCGCAGCAATCCGGCTACTATAGGTGCTCCATGCATCATCCGTAATAGTGGCTGAATCCTTCAGCTATATCCTTTCATCGCTGTCCTAGCGGTGTCCATATCATCCAATGACGCTAACTTTCCTAGTCAGCTCGCTTCACTTGTTCCCTGAGCGGTGTCCTTGTACATCATCCTGATGTTGATCCTTGCACTCTCCTGAGTGTGTCCTTTTCCTTTTAAACCATCATCCTGACAGTTTTTACGCATCCAGCGTTTGTCCTTACATCCTTGCTAGTTACTTTTCCTTTAGTAACTAAATCTTCTTCCTGAAGATGACCTTCCTGTGTCGTTCCTGTTCCGTGTCAGCATCCTTCCGACAAGTTCTAATTTACGCGATTCGGGCTTTTAGACAATATACGCTGGAAAAATATTTTTATTTCGCACTATTGAAATAAACACAAAACCCATAACAATCAGCAATATGGAATAAAATCAACAGATAATACCTTGTGATTTTTCTCTTTTTCTCACAGCTCGTGTGAGAGATCTCGCACACAAGATTTCCACTTTCCCTTGCCTCTTATTTTTGTCGAAAACGAACAGTGTGAGCGAACTAACATTTTCTTGAGCTGTACCCTCAAGCCATTCAAATGTAATATCGGTTGATACCCTGTTTGATGGATAAAAACCATGTTAACGAAAGATGTTTCTGCCGAGATTCAAGCGGTGTTAGCAACCTTGAGTAAAGAAGGCAAAGAACCCACGGTCGCTTTAGTTAAAGGACGCCTCACAACAAAGGTTCCTATGCCTGCGTTGATTACTGTCATAAAATCATGGAAAAATAATCAACACGTGCCTAAAGTGGAAATCGCCGCTGATGCTGACGCATTAACTCAGCACGCACGCATCGAGGCACTAGAAGCACAGGTCGCACTATTAACAACAAGATTAGAAAAGTTGGAAAATACACATGGTTAAAATTTGGGTCGATGCCGATGCGTGTCCTAAGGTCATTCGTGAAACGCTTTGCCGCGCCGCAGAAAGAACAGGCCTAGTCTGCACGTTTGTCGCCAATCATACTGTCCCAGTACCAAAGCGAGACAACATTCACTCAATTACAGTGCCAGCTGGCTTTGATATTGCAGATAATGAAATCGTTCGTCGCGTGGAAGCCGGGGATTTAGTGATCACCTCAGACATCCCTTTAGCGGATGAGGTCATCACCAAGAATGCGTTAGCACTTAGTCCTCGCGGGGAGCTGTATACAAAAGAAACCATCAAGGCACGCCTTAATATCCGTGACTTTATGGACACCATGCGCTCCAGTGGTATTCAGACCGGAGGGCCGGCGCCTTTAGGTCAAACTGAGCGACGTGAATTCGCTAACAACCTTGATCGCTTCTTGGCAAAAGCACAACGTTCATAGAATCCAACAGCCAAGCCCACTGTTCTGAAATCGTTGCTTAATACGGCTTATTTCAGGCATTAAAAAAGCGCAGGATTCTGCGCTTTTTGTATTGAGTACATACCGTTTTAATTTTCGATATCGCTTTATGCGATACCACTGTCAGTGGTTATATCGCTATAAATTGCTATTCAGCTAAGGCCTGACGAGATAGTCCGCTTTACCGACCCATTTGTAACTGGTGAGCTCCTCTAAGCCCATTGGGCCGCGAGCGTGTAGTTTTTGAGTAGATACAGCAACCTCCGCTCCTAAACCGAACTGAGCGCCATCAGTGAAGCGTGTGGATGCATTGACGTAAACAGCCGCTGATCCCACCGAGTTAATAAACTTTTCAGAGCTTGCCAGACTGTTGGTCATGATGGCATCCGAGTGACTGGCGTTGTGAACACGCATATGGTCAATCGCTTCGTCAACATCGGCAACCACTTTGACACCCAAGGTGTAACTTAGCCATTCCGTGTCAAAGTCCCCTTGTACCGCTACCCGTAGGTCATCCGTCCCTTCTAGTATTGCGAATGCGTTAGGTTCAGCGACCAATGCCACCTTGCCCTGCACACGTTGCGACAAAGCGCCGAGAAACTCTGCTGCCACCTTTTCATGAACAAGTAAGGTGTCCAGCGAGTTACAAGCTGACGGGCGTTGTACTTTTGCATTTTCGACGACGTCCAATGAACGCGCGAGATCAGCTGACTCATCAACAAAAATATGACTGATCCCAAAGCCGCCAATGATCACAGGTATATTACTGTTTTCTTTACACATCTTGTGCAAACCAGCGCCGCCACGAGGGATGATCATATCAACATAGTCATCAAGCTTTAACAGCTGAGAGACGAGTTCTCGGTCTGGCTTTTCAATATATTGCACGGACGCGGCAGGTAAACCAGCTTTTGCCAATGCCGATTGAATCACCTTCACAAGCTCCATATTGGAATGGAAGGTTTCCTTACCACCACGAAGAATACTGGCGTTGCCTGTTTTCAGGCAAAGCGCAGCGATATCAATAGTGACATTAGGCCGCGCCTCGTAAATAACCCCGACGACACCAAGTGGTACTCGGCGACGAGACAAGCTCATGCCATTTTCTAGCACCTTGCTGTCCATTTCGCTGCCCACAGGATCATTCAGCGTAATAACATTGCGCACATCATCCGCAATGCCTTTTAATCGTTGTTCATTGAGTAATAAACGGTCAAGCAAAGCGTCCGTCAAGCCCGCTGCACGGCCTTGGTCAATATCAATAGCATTGGCAGCCAATATTGCGGTCGAGTTCGCCTCAAGCTCATCGGCGATAATATGCAATGCTTGATTTTTTTGCGCCGTTGAAGCGGTAGACAAAGCAAAACTTGCTTGCTTTGCATCACGACCCATTTGGATCATATCCATAATTTATCCCTTGAATTCTTTAGTCTTGAATGACAACCATATCGTCGCGATGGATAACTTCTGAACCATAGTCATAGCCCAATATCACTGATATTTCTTTACTGTGTTTGCCGGATATTTTCGCGAGATCACTCTCTGAATAGCCACAAATGCCTTTTGCTACCAACGCGCCATCTGAGGTTGTCACACGAACGACATCACCACGTTTAAAGCGCCCTGATACACTCAACACGCCTTTTGCCAATAGGCTGCTGCCTTTGCCAATCACTGCATTGACCGCGCCTTTATCGATAACAATATCACCCGTCGCGGCGGGGCCTGCCAAAATCCAGCGTTTACGGTTTTCTAATGCTTCTTCCAACGGTAGAAAGCGAGTACCTTGTGGCGCTTCAGACAACGCATCAAAGATCACATTATCTGCACTGCCCGCGGCAATAATGACTTCAATGCCAGCTCGGCGTGCAATATCGGCCGCTTGCAGTTTCGTTGCCATTCCGCCCGTCCCCAATGTCGAACCGCTACCTCCGGCAATCTTTCGGAGTGTTTCATCAATCGTCGTCACTTCTCGGATCAACTCGGCATTCGGGTCTTTACGTGGATCGGCGGTAAACAATCCTCTCTGGTCAGTCAGTAGCAACAGTTTATCTGCACCACACAAAATACCAACCAAGGCCGATAGGTTATCATTATCACCGACTTTAATTTCGTTCGTCGCAACGGCATCATTCTCATTAACGATCGGAATAATGTCATTGTCTACCAGTGCATTAATGGTATCGCGCGCATTAAGAAAACGCTCACGGTCATCAAGATCTGCACGAGTCAGCAGCATCTGACCAATTTTCAGACCATAAATCGCAAATAAAGATTCCCAAACTTGAATCAATTGACTTTGACCTACGGCGGCAAGTAGTTGCTTACTCGCCATAGAGTTGGGCAGTGCGGGGTAATCAAGATGTTCGCGTCCAGCGGCGATCGCGCCAGAAGAGACCATAACGACAGAGTGACCGAGTTTCTTCAACTCAGCACATTGCCTAACGAGCTCGACCATGTGCGCTTTATTTAGCGCCAGCGAGCCCCCCGTAAGAACACTTGTTCCCAACTTAACCACAACGGTTTGTTTATTAGTCGTTCGAGAATTGATTTCAGTTGCCATTTCTTTGAGCTTGATATGAAAATTTAATAAGGAGTGATGTTTTAGCAATCAAACATCAATAGCACAAGTAAAAACTGTACCGGTAGGGAAACTAACAAAAATTAGCCTTGGAAGTCATCCAAGGCTATTTATTCGCTACACAAATTCAACAGAATCGTCATGAATTTCGACAAAAAGCTCAAACTTTTCGTTCAGTGCTTTCGTTAGCTTTTCGTGGAAAACTTCTTGTGTGCGTGTGATTTCAGCTATGGATGCTTCCGGCGCTGATTCAAGCACCCATTCGCCCACTTGGTTATAACGACCAATTTGATACGTTGCTTCTAGTTTTGCATCATTCACAGACAGATCTAACCACCATCCCCAAAACTCACGATCTTCAGGTGACTGAGTATCATCTACACAGACTGATAAGCAGTCAAAATGGTACGCGCCCTCTTTACAAAGAGGCTCTCTTAAGTAAGGTCCAATTGCTTTTAATGCCGTAACCAAACGATAATGTGTTGGTTTTTTCACCGCTTCTGACATTGTGAAACTCCGTTTCGATATGAAAATACTTAATAATCCGTATAACCACATAACTCATGATTTATTTATATTTTTATCATAGGTTTGATTACACGGTTATTTCATATTTAACTAAATCCAAACAAATGTCACCTGAAAAGTTCATCTTCTAACCACTTTATCGCCATTTCGAGTGACTGCTCATAACCCTTTGCAATTCCTTTCGCAGGGATTTCCTTAGCTTTACCATAATCACTGAACATGGCGACTAATCGGTTGTCCGAAATGGGTGAAATCATGTCCCCCTCCAAACTAAGGGCCAGAATCGGCACTCTTGTCCGTCGAGACGTTAAAAAGCCTTGTACTTTCAGCGACCATGCCATCAACTGACCAGCTAAGCTATTAATGTCGACCACATCTTTACCAAGTCGTGAGGCCAACATATCTAAATACATCTTAGGCATCTGTCTGATTTTTTCTGGTTTTGTCAGTACGTCGTGTATTGGAGCACCTAACGAGACACAGCCCTTAATCTTGTATGGTTCTAGAAAGGACAAACGTACCATCGCGTTACCACCAAATCGAAAACCGAGTAAGCCGACTTTAAAATGATCAACCCAAGGTATCTTCGGTAATTCATCTAATACGGCTTGGTGCAAACACGAACTGTCTTCACTTAACGGCCAGCGAGAGCTATGTCCAATAGAAGGCATATCCACGGTTAACATCGCAATGCCTGCTGGCGCTAGATAATCTCGATATAAACGCCACATGTCAGTTTGCAATGAATCGAGACCCGCACTGACAATAACCACGGGTTGCGGTTTATCGGTGCTCGGTAAATGGAGATTCGCTACTATGCGCTTGTTCTTATAAGGGATTTCGATCTGCTTGATAATGTGGCTTGTGCGCTTGGCTGCCTCATTATAAGCCGTGTTGGCAAGAACTTGCGCTTGTAGTGCAAGGTTATCATTCTTGAGGTGTGGGTATCCGGCAATACTGAAGCACAAAGATGCCGTGAACAACTGTTCAGCCGACGCGTCTCCCTCAAGGTCGTTAGCTTGTTTCTGATGTTCCATTCCAAGCTTGGTCCATTCATAATTCCAGTTACCACTGTGATAACCCATTACGGTATCAAGCCATTCGTCAACGGTACGAGAATGATCCGAAGACGCGATACGCGCCAACACTCGCTCTTGCTCAATGGGGTCAACGCCCTGCCAAATCCACTGGAGGCGCTGTAGGTTTCGGTACCAAGAAGTCGGTATTTCCTCACGCTTTTCTTCTAACGTTTTCTCGCTGCTTGGCATATACCTCATTAGGCGGGAGGTTTCTTTTGCTTGTTTGTTTTTTTCAAACAAGGTTTCAGAGATATTTTTGCTGACTTCTTCTGACATACCATAACCCTACTTATATCATTTCCGCTCTATAGTAATCAAAAATGCGTTTTGGTTCAGTTTTTTTGAGTATGGCAACGAATAAACCATGCGCTATATCAACGCTACGTGCGCAAGTAATAAAAAAGCCCGCATAAAAATGCGGGCTTTTAAAGTACGAATTAACGTCAATTACTTTTGCTTGCGATTTACGGGCTCTACATAAGAAAGCACCATATCCCAAGGCTGTTCAATCCATGTATCTTGTGGAATATCGATAACATATTCGTCAACAAGATCAACACCAGCTGGCTTTGCACAAACCGTGATCAGTTTAGCTTTAGGGTACATTTCACGAATCTTACGGGCCGTATCGCCACTGTCGACTAAGTCATCAACAATCAAGAAACCTTCACCGTCATGCTCAGGTGCTTTAAGAACCGTCATATCACGCTGATGATCGTGATCGTAGCTAGAGATACATACTGTATCAACAAAACGAATACCCAATTCACGCGCTAGAATTGCTGCAGGAACTAGACCGCCACGGCTCACGCCAATGATGCCTTTCCACTGCTCTGCTGGCATTTGAAGTTCTGCCAGTTGACGACAATATGAGTGCATATTGTCCCATGTGATTACGAATTTGTTAGCCATAGTAAAAACCTAAATTAAATAAAACCGAATAAGCTAATTATGCTGCTTCAAGGACATACTTCAAGATGAAGATACCTGCCATCACCCAAACACTGATTGAAACGTCACGACCTTTGCCGCTGAACAGTTTGATTGCTGCATAAGAAATAAAGCCTAGAGAGATACCTTCTGCGATAGAGAAAGTAAAAGGCATCATCAAGCAAGTAACCACTACTGGTGCAGCTTCCGTCAGGTCACGCCAATCAATACTTACGAGGCCTGACATCATCAGTATCGCTACATAAAATAGCGCGCCAGCTGTCGCGTAAGCAGGGATCATACCAGCTAAAGGCGAGAAGAATAATGCAAGTACGAACAAAATGCCAACGACAACGGCAGTTAATCCTGTACGACCACCGACTGCAACGCCCGCCGTACTCTCTACGTACGAAGTTGTATTTGATGTTCCTAGCAATGCACCAATAGACGTCGCCGTTGAATCTGCTAGTAACGCCTTGTTCAAACGAGGAATCTTACCTTCTTTGTCAATCAGGTCTGCTTTTTGAGCAACGCCGACTAACGTGCCTGCTGTGTCAAACAAATCAACAAACAAGAAAGCAAAAACAACCGAAATCATACCGATCTCAAACATATGAGAAAAATCAAGCTGCAAGAAGGTAGGAGCGATACTTGGTGGCGCTGACATAATGCCGTGCCATTGCACATCCCCGAAAATAATTCCGAGTACAGTCACAGACAAGATAGCAATCATCACCGCGCCTTTGAGTCCACGGTGTACGAGTGCAATCGTCAGGAAAAAACCAATAGCGGCAAGAACGGCTGGTAACGATGTAATGGCACCCATTGATACTAACGTCGCAGGGTTATCAACAACAATGCCGGAATTTTTTAATGCAATAAGCGCTAAGAACAAGCCAATACCCGCAGAAATACCGGTACGTAATGACATTGGAATCGAATTAATGATCCATTCACGTATTTTAAATATGCTCAGCAGGATAAATAACACACCAGAACAGAATACTGCTGCTAGAGCAACCTGCCATGTGTGTCCCATTCCGAGAACAACCGCATAAGTAAAAAATGCATTCAGACCCATACCCGGTGCTTGCGCGATAGGGTAGTTGGCAACAAAACCCATAATGAAACAGCCAATAGCAGCCGCTAGACAGGTTGCAACAAATACCGCATCACGATCCATGCCAGCATCAGCTAAAATTGCTGGGTTTACAAAAATGATATAAGCCATTGTCAGGAAGGTAGTGATTCCAGCAATGACCTCAGTGCGCACATTCGTGCCATTTTCACTGAGTTTAAATAGCTTTTCGAGCATAATCGAATTCCTAAAGAGTAAAAAGTAAACGGTTGCGTAAACGATTGGCGCGAATTATAAGGGGTTCAATACGCAAATTCCACCTAGATTTTTGACTCTAATACACAAAAACAACCTTTTGTGTGAAACTAATCCCTTATCTATTATTAACGAATTGAAACACTTAGCGTTAAATTAACGATAGATTTAACGGGATAACCACTGCCCAGTTGCACAAAATTCGTACAACCCGGAACAAGATAAAAGTGACGACCGTTACAAATCGCTAAATTTTAGGCAAAAAAAACGCCACTCATTGAGTGGCGGTAGAAAAATTCTTGGTTATCAATTGGGGTAACCGACGGTAATTTCTAAATATAGGGGTATAAATCTGTTACTTATTTACCGAAGTAGACGGTATAGGCGAAGTCTTGGGTGTATACATTTTGATTTGTCCAAAACATCGCACTTGCTAAACCATTCATATTTTTCTCCTCAAACCATACAACTTGATCATTAATGTTGAATCTCGGTTCCGTGGAGGCGATCACTCGGGTTCATTCCTTGAACTGGGTTGTTGAATCAATCAACTGATAAGAATAATACCATGATGATTATAAATTACAATCATATAGTGATTAAAATCACAATTATTTGTATACTGGCTACATATCAATCCATTTTATGTAATTTAATTACATAAAAGCGATCTATAAAAATCAAATCTATCATTACATGCCAGTTTTATCATTCACACTCACGTAATTAATGGCCCCATCAAAGCGACTATCTATGACTACACCCGGTTTACAACTAATGGTATCCTTTGTGTCATCTTTAATTCGCTAGAAAACCAGAAGTTCACAACGCATTTTGTGTAGTTTTAGGAATAACCATCTAGCAAAGTCGGTATATAGGAGAGATCTGTGTCTGAATTCCACTCTGAGATCAGCAAGTTATCACCAAGCCCTGTTTGGCAGTTTTTTGATAAAATTTGCTCTATTCCTCACCCATCAAAGCATGAAGAAGCCCTTGCTCAAACCATTATTCAATGGGCGACAGAGCAAAACCTTGATGTAAAAAGAGACTCAACCGGTAACGTATTCATTAAAAAGCCGGCCACGCCAGGTATGGAACATAAAAAAGGTGTCGTACTTCAAGCTCACATCGACATGGTTCCACAAAAAAATGAAGACACCGACCATGACTTCACTCAAGATCCAATCCAACCGTATATTGACGGCGAATGGGTCACGGCTAAAGGCACCACACTCGGCGCGGATAATGGCATGGGTATGGCCGCTTGTTTGGCCGTGTTGGCGTCAAATGAGATCAAGCACGGCCCTCTCGAGGTTCTACTCACCATCGATGAAGAAGCTGGCATGACCGGCGCATTTGGTCTTGAGGCTGGCTGGTTGGAAGGTGAGATCCTCCTTAACACCGACTCAGAGCAAGAAGGCGAAGTCTACATGGGTTGTGCTGGCGGCATTGATGGTGCTATCCAGTTTGATATCGTTCGTGAATCGGCTCCGGTCGGATTCGTTGCTCGTCAACTTATCTTGAAAGGTTTAAAAGGCGGCCACTCTGGTTGTGATATTCACACTGGTCGTGGCAATGCGAACAAACTTCTTGCTCGTTTTCTAGCAGGACATGCTAAAGAATTAGACGCTCGCTTGATTGAGTTCCGTGGTGGCAGCTTGCGCAATGCTATTCCTCGTGAAGGTTTTGTATCGCTTGCCGTTCCAGAACAAAATCTGGCTAAACTCGATGAGTTGTTCAAGCACTACACGACGTTATTGCAACAAGAGCTTGGTGCCATCGAAACTGGACTCGTTACCTTCAATGAAGACACCGAGCTGACCGAGGTATTTGAAGCACAGTCACAAGCTCGCTTTATTGCTGCACTTAATGCCTGTCCAAACGGCGTGATTCGCATGAGTGACGACATTGAAGGCGTCGTTGAGACCTCACTTAACGTGGGCGTCATTACCACCGAGCAAAACACGGTAACCGTATTATGCCTAATTCGTTCACTCATTGATTCTGGTCGCTCTCAAGTTGAAGGTATGCTGACTTCAGTTGCAGAGCTGGCCGGTGCAAACATCGAATTCTCCGGTGCTTACCCGGGTTGGAAGCCTGACCCAGATTCAGACATCATGGCGATTTTCCGTGATATGTATGAAGGTATTTACGGCCATAAACCTAACATCATGGTCATTCACGCTGGCCTTGAGTGCGGTTTATTTAAAGAACCTTATCCTAATATGGACATGGTTTCTTTTGGGCCTACTATCAAATTCCCACATTCTCCAGACGAGAAAGTGAAGATTGATACCGTTGCTCTTTTCTGGGAACAGATGGTTGCGCTACTTGAAGCTATCCCAGCAAAAGCTTAACGACTCCGATAACGAGTAAAGCTGGCTAGCATTTGAGCCGACGTTTTTAAAACGTCGGCTTTTTTGTTTTAGGTCAACTTGGAATTTTGTTTTTTCACAAGACACTGTGTATATTGAGATAAGTTATCATTTAGAAGAGAATTAAACATGCAAGTATATGGCTGCTGTGAACTCATCAGAGAACTCTATGCTCAAATCGGTAGTGGCGATCAAGCCTACATCCCAAAAGCGGTGTCATGTGCAGTAAGAGCATTAAATGACGTGGCATCTGACGAATCACTGCCACTAGAGATTCGTGAAAAAGCGGCGTTTGCAGCGGCAAACCTGCTTATTTCAGATTTTGAGGACTAAGAGAGAAACCATGAACCTCAACAATTTTATAGCGATGGATCCCATCATGCTAATGAGCATCATCAATATGAAGTTACGAGATGACTTCAATGGTGACCTGGACGAGCTGTGTGCTTCGCTCGATATTGATAAACAGGCGCTAAGTGATAAGCTGTCTGGTGCGGGATTTGATTTTTTACCTGATGCTGGCCAATTTCGATAAAATAAAGCCGACGCAAACCGTCGGCTTTATTTTTCAGCATGTAAACATTACAGAGATACGTTAACCATACAAAGATAAGTTAACTGACTATATACACACTAAGACGCTAACCAAACGACGCCCAGATTACGATGGCAACCAGCGCGGGGCAGACAAACTTCACGTAGAAAGGCCACACCTTACCAAACCAACCAAGCTGAAAGTCAGGGCACCCCTGCTCTAGTTCTTTTACCTTACTTGCGCGACTCCATACCCAGCCACCAAAAACACAGAAAAGTAACGCCGCGATCGGTTGTAAGTACTGCGTCGCCACCATAGCCACAAGTCCGAATAAATCAGCAAAGTTAAACACAATAAAGATACTAAACGCTGCAATTGCGGCCCCCAATACCCAACTTGTTTTCTTTCGGCCCGTTTTAAAGCGCTCATCCACCAACGAGACTGGGCACTCAAGCATAGAAATTGAAGACGTTAATGCTGCAATCGTTAACAACAAGAAAAACACGACAGAAAAGACAAGGCCGAGTAAACCCAATGATTCGAACATCAGAGGTAATACGGTAAATACCAGCGTGTCAGAGCTGAGCAGCGAGCCATCTTGCGCATAGATCTGTACGCCTCTTTGCATGGCAACATACATAGCGGGCATGACGACGAGGCCTGCGATAAATGCCACGGCGGTATCGACCAAGGTTACATTCATTGCCATCTTTGGCAGGTTTTCTTTCTTCGATAAATATGAGCCATAGATAAGCATTGAACAGCCACCAATGGTCAAAGAGAAGAACCCCTGCCCCATTGCCGCCAAAATCAGTTTTCTATCCCATATTTTTTCAAAATCTGGGACCAAATAATGCTTAAGCCCTTCCATTGCTCCTTGCTGCATCATGATATAGACAAAGAGCAGCGCGAACAGAATGAACAATGATGGCATAAGGCGTGTGGACCATTTCTCGATACCTTGCTTAACACCACCTTGTACGATCAAGATGGTAAGAAGATAGAATGCGACGGTACCAAACACATTGCGGCCAACGCTAAAGCCTTGGAACCAATCCGCAGGTCCAGTCAATCCGGCGATTTCAAACAATGCCCCGAATAAGAAGCAAATAAGCCAGCCGCCAACAATCGAGTAGAACGCAAGAACCGCACAAGGCACCGCCAACCCAATCCAACCCACTCCGGCACCTAATTTTTTAGCGATGGGATTGGATGAAAGAGATCGCATACTATCGACAGGATTCGCTTGACCGTGTCGACCGATGGCCATTTCAACCACGAGCATTGGGAATGCCACCACTAAAATCATCACTAAATAGACAAGTAGAAAAGCCCCGCCACCGTTGCTGGCTACTTGAGTGGGAAACCCCCAAATATTACCTAGCCCTACTGCTGCACCTGCAGCTGCTAGAATAAAGCCTAATTTAGAACCAAAATGTTCACGAGGCGTTGCGTTTGAAGTCGTATTATTCACAGTTTAAAATCATTGCGTACTAGTTGGCTGGTACGATAATCGAATTAAACCACCAAATCAATAAAAGACAGTTTAATGAACTATTTTAATTTCGTTGTTATTTGTACATAAACCATTACATGCCATATCGGCAATATGAAATAAAGGAAGGCTTGGCGATAATAGGACTAACATCGCGTCTCATCAGATAAGAATAAGAACGATGCATGACATGGAGGAGATGAAGGCAGCATCGCCACCTTCATCCATTTTATAGATCGTGGTTTTATCTCGTTAGGCTAATTCAATGCTAGCCATTAAATAGTAAACACCTGGTAGTCTTTCAGCTCTGGGATTTTTTTCTGTAGCTCTTGCTCTTCACTTGCGACATCGTTTAGCGAATCACAATAGTCTTTGGCTTGTTCTTTGATTTCATCAGACTGGCTGGCCATTGTCTCCGCCAAGCGAGTTTTAAGTTCATCCATTTGCGTCGATAATTCCGTTAAGTTCAACCCGCCATCCTGCTGCATTTTCTCCTGCAGAGCGGTAAATGCACTGCTAAAAAACTCTTTGTTAAAGACTTCTTTGGCTTTATCCAAATCCTGTTGCCAATTGTCCATGAATGAACTAAACGCCTCAGATTTTAAGACAAAGCTGCCATCTTCTTCGTAGCGTGATTCCATATCTTGATAAAAGTCTAGTACCGCCGTTTTTACATTGTCGAAAGCTTGCGAATCATCAAAACTCTTTGATACATCATCAATAAGATCATTAGTCAGGCTCAAGCCATTCTCTGCTAGCTCTTTCGCTTTCGGAACATAGGTATTCATGTTTTCTCGATAGCTTTTTAATGCGTCTTGTTGAAGCTTATCGAGCTCAATCTTTTGGCCATCAATAAACAGATCATTATTATTATCGATAAGCACTTTAGCGCCTTCCGGCTTAACAATTTCGACTTGCTGCCCGTCAAGGTGCACCTCATTTTTTATATCGAGGTTGCATTGCTCATAAGCGAATGCAGTGGTTGATAATACTACCAACCCAAACCCGATTACACTTTGCTTCCATTGCATTTTCATCGTCATTTCCTCACTAAGCAATATTTACAATCACAAGATGGTTGATGTTGTCGCCAACCTGTATGCTGACCTCATCATCTAGGCGACGGCCCACTAATGAGCGACCAAGTGGTGATTCAGGCGTGACCACTCTCAGATTATCGGACCCGATTGAAACGCCTCCCCCGCAGGGTAATAAAATATATCGACATACCGATTCTTTATCATCTTCAAGGTCTACCATAGCCGATAAACCAATGGGGGTATCGTCAGAAAAAGAACGAACCACCAAATTTCTCAACGAGCTGATGTCTTTCTTTACCTCTTCAAGACGCATCGCTTGACCATGGGCAAGATATGCCGCCTCCAGTGCTAAGGTGTCATATTTATTATCAGGTATCGTTTCTTCGTTCGTGGCAGCATCCACGGTCTGCTCTATAGCCGATAACAACGTGACTACTTTTTCTTCCAACACAGTAATCACTTGTTGGATAGCAGCGTTTTTATTCATTTCAATCCTCAAACATGGTTAATTGACGTGCGTTTTCAAGTGGTTCCAACATCACATTCAATCCCAGTAACCTAATCTCTCTTCCTTGCTGACGTTCCAATATTTCTCTTAACAAATCCTTGAAATACGGTAAATCTAATTGATTATGCACATGTTCGATAGTGGTTTGTTTAAAGTCAGCAAATTTAACTTTTATGCCTTGCTTCAACACATTTCGTGCGGGTTGAGCCCTGCTCAACCTTCCTTCCAGTTCGGGAAACAGGGACTCTTCAATGACCTGCCAACACTGTTCATAGCTTGAAATATTCTGAGTAAATGTTCGTTCGACGCCAATAGACTTGCGCTCTCGTTCTACTACGACTTCCCGCTCATCAATACCGTGGCTTTTTTTCCAAAGGGACGCACCTAATCGTCCAAAACGAACAATAAGGTCTCTATAATCACTATTCCTAACATCCAAACACGTATATAAGCCTGCTCGGTTCAGTTTTTCAAGACTCACCTTCCCTACACCAGGGATTTTTCCCAGGTCCAATTCATCAATCGCATCTTGCACCTTCTCCGGCGGAATCACAAACTGACCATTTGGTTTATTCAGATCTGAGGCTATCTTCGCTAAGAACTTTAGTGGTGCAACGCCTGCTGAGGCCGTGAGCGAAAGTTCACGCTCGATATCTCGCCGGATACTTTCAGCAATAAGAGTGGCTGAGTTCTGGTGCATCAGGCAGTCCGTTACATCTAAATAAGCCTCATCTAAAGAAAGCGGTTCGATCAATGACGTATAACGGCTAAAAATCTGACGAATGTGCTGGGAAACTTGTTTGTAGACGTCCATTCTTCCCGGAACAAGAAGAAGATGAGGGCACAGCTTTACCGCTTGCGCCGAGGGCATAGCCGAACGGATGCCAAATTTTCTGGCTTCATAGTTACAGGTACTGATTACGCCCCTTTGTCGCTCATTACCGCCGACCGCTAACGGTTTTCCTCGGTAGTGAGGATTATCTCTCATCTCTACCGCAGCGAAGAAGCAGTCCATATCAACATGGATAAATTTTCGAATAGGATCTGACACTACCGCACCGAACTGTCTATATATACAGGTAAAGTATACGACATTTTATCGATAGCTAACATGTAAAAAAGCCAAAGCATAGGCTTTGGCTCTTCATCAGCATAAGGTCACGCGCTATGCGATGCGATCTTTTTCCCATGCCGCGAGTTTTTCTGCACGAATTTTTGCTTTTGCTTCACGCTTTTTACGTGCATCACAAGGTTCTGGGCAGTTACAGACCTTATCTATCCCCATCGCGCCTAGACCGCCACAGCTGCCCTTAACGACTTTCTTTTGAAAGATATATCCAACAGACATCGCACCGATAACCGCTAGAAAAACACCGAATGTAATTATAAATGTATTCATTTTGTCCACCTATTACTTATTAAGGTAAGGCTTAAACGCCTCTGACGCAAATTCTTCAAAGCCATCATCTGTTTTTACAATGATCAAGGCTGGGATGTGATTTTCATCCGCAATTTTTAGTGCTTGCTCTTCACCCAGCACCATCAATCCTGTTGCTAGACCATCTGCTGTCATCGATGATTTATCTAAAATGGTCACTGACACGACCTTATTATGTATCGGCTTCCCTGTTGATGGATCGATGATATGAGAATAACGTACACCGTCTTTCTCAAAATAATTTCTATAGTCACCAGAGGTTGCGATCGCCATATCACCTGGCTCAATAATCTCTTGAACATTACGCTCATCTACTGATGGTTTCTCAATCGCAATTCGCCATTTAACGCTCTCGCGATTAATACCTTTTAGGCGCATTTCACCACCAACTTCCACCATATAATCATCGATACCTACACTTTCTAGATACTCGGCAACCACATCCACCCCCCATCCTTTTGCGATGGTGGAGAGATCAACGTATAGGCCTCTTAGGTCTTTTCGAAGGGTTTCGTCTGTGGCCGTTAAATGCGATATCCCCGTCTGTGCTTTGCGCTCAGCGATTTCTTTGTCGGTTGGTATTACTTCCGGTCGAGCTTCAGGCCCGAAGCCCCATAAGTTCACTAAAGGGCCAACCGTCACATCCAACGCACCGAGTGTCAATGCATTAAGACGAATCGCTTCATTTACAACCGTTGCCGTTTGTTTCGAGACAGGAAAAGGTTCCGTTCCGTAATAACGGTTGAAACGACTCAATTCTGAATCTTGTCTATACGTCGACATCTGGTCGTTAACTTCTGCAAGCAATGCGTTAATACCAGACTGGATGTTTTCTGGTTTTGGCGTGTTCTCTTTAACGATATATTTTACATTATAGAGTGTGCCCATAGTAGGCCCACTGAGATGAATCTGTTCACGACTTCCGCCACAAGCCGACAAGACCAATAGAGCCGCTAGACTCAGGATAATCATTCTAAAGCGCTTAGCTAGATGATACATACTTTTATTCACCTACCGAATTTCCAAAAACATTCTGCTTATCAACCCTATATTAGAACGGATAACCATGAATATTCTTACTGTAATAAAAAATAAAATGGCTGGCTCACACATGAGCCAGCCATGATTAATACACTATCGAGGTTTAACCACCGAAGTCATCTAGTAAGATGTTTTCATCTTCTACACCAAGATCTTTCAGCATACCAATAACGGCCGCATTCATCATCGGTGGACCACACATGTAATATTCACAATCTTCAGGCGCTTCATGGTCCTTTAGATAGTTTTCATACAATACATTATGGATGAAGCCTGTGTAACCATCCCAGTTATCTTCTGGCATAGGATCAGACAGAGCACAGTGCCATACGAAGTTTTCATTATCTGCCGCTAGGCCGTCAAAATCATCTACGTAGAACATTTCACGCTTAGAACGAGCACCATACCAATAAGACATCTTACGCTTCGATTGAAGGCGTAAAAGTTGGTCAAAGATATGTGAACGCATTGGCGCCATACCTGCACCACCACCGATGAAGACCATTTCATTGTCAGTTTCTTTAGCGAAGAACTCACCAAACGGACCTGAAATAGTACATTTATCACCTGCTTTAAGAGACCAAATATAAGACGACATCACACCAGGTGCTACGTCTGGGTTATTTGGCGGCGGAGTCGCAATACGTACGTTAAGCTTGATGATGCCTTTCTCTTCTGGGTATGAAGCCATTGAGTAAGCACGAATCGAATGCTCTTTTACGATAGACTCATAACGGAATAGGTTAAACTTATCCCAGTCTTCACGATACTCTTCAGGAATATCGTAATCCGCATATTTAATGTGATGAGGTTCAGCTTCGATCTGAATATAGCCACCAGCACGGAAAGGAACTTCTTCACCTTCAGGGATTGCCAGCACCAATTCTTTGATAAAGGTTGCTTCGTTATCATTAGAGATAACGCTACATTCCCACTTTTTAACCCCAAAGATCTCTTCTGGAAGCTCGATATCCATGTCTGTTTTCACAGCCACTTGGCAAGCTAGACGCTCACCCTCACGAGCTTCACCTTTTGTGATGTGATCAAGTTCAGTCGGTAGAATATCACCACCGCCAGATTTAACTTTCACACGGCACTGACCACACGAGCCACCGCCACCACAAGCCGACGATACAAAGATACCTTTGCCCGCCATTGCACTCAGTAGTTTGTCGCCAGGAGAAGTCACGAAGCTCTTCTCTGGATCGCCATTCACTGAAATAGTAACGTCACCTGTAGGTACTAGCTTCGATTTAGCGAATAAAATCACTAAAACCAAAACAAGTAAAATAATGGTAAACATCGCTACACCAAGAATAATGCTTTGCATTTGTTATTCCTTATTTTTGGGTGCTTACCCTACAGTTGAACACCAGAGAAAGACATAAAGCCTAACGCCATTAAACCAACAGTGATAAAGGTAATACCAAGTCCACGTAAGCCTGGAGGCACGTCAGAGTACTTCATCTTTTCACGGATACCTGCTAGCGCAACAATCGCCAACATCCAACCCACACCAGAACCAAAGCCATAAACGACTGATTCTGCGAAGTTGTAATCACGCTGTACCATGAATGATACACCACCGAAGATCGCACAGTTTACGGTGATCAATGGCAGGAAAATCCCCAGAGCGTTATATAGCGGTGGGAAAAAGCGGTCAAGTACCATCTCGAGGATCTGTACTAACGCGGCAATAACACCGATAAACGTGATGAAGTTAAGGAAACTTAGATCGACACCAGAAACTAATGCATTTTCTTTCAGGATATTAGTATAAAGCAGATTGTTAACTGGAACCGCAATGGTCAATACCACAATAACTGCTACGCCAAGACCAAACGAAGTCTTAACTTTCTTAGATACCGCCAAGAAAGTACACATACCTAGGAAAAATGAAAGTGCTAAGTTTTCGATGAAAATCGATTTAACAAGCAAACTAATATAATGTTCCATTTCTACCTTACTCCTTCGCTTCGACTTGTTCAGGTTTAATGATTCGGATAACCCAAATCATGAAACCAATTAGGAAGAAAGCAGAAGGTGCTAGCAGCATCATGCCGTTAGGCTGATACCAACCACCATTGCTCACTAAAGGAAGAACTTCTAGGCCAAACAACTTACCGCTACCCAATAGCTCACGGAAGAACGCGACAGTAATCAGTACGAAACCATAGCCTAAACCATTACCAATACCGTCGATTAACGAAGGAAGTGGCGCTGACTTCATGGCATAAGCTTCTGCGCGACCCATTACAATACAGTTAGTAATGATTAGGCCTACAAATACAGATAGCTGCTTAGAGATATCGTAAAGATACGCTTTAAGCACTTGGTCAACAACGATTACCAATGATGCGATAATCGCCATTTGCACGATAATACGCACACTGTTTGGAATGTGGTTACGAATAACCGATACAAAGAAGTTCGATAGCGCCGTTACAAAGATTACCGCTAGCGTCATAACAAAAGCTGTTTCTAGCTTAGTTGTTACCGCAAGCGCAGAACAAACACCAAGCACCTGAAGGGCGATTGGGTTGTTATCAAGTACTGGAGAAAGAAGATTCTTTTTCATGTCTTTTGTATTTGACATTAGTTCAAGCCTCCATCACGAACCTTAGCTAGGAAAGGACCGAAGCCATCTTTACCCAACCAGAAATCGAAAGTATTTTGAACACCGTTACCCGTCAGAGTTGCACCTGATAGGCCATCAACGCCATGCTCAGAACCTTGCGGTGCGCCACCTTTCACGATTTTAATCGCTGGATTGTGGTCTTCGTCAAATAATTTCTTACCGACAAACTGATCACGCCAAGCAGGGTTTTCTACCTCACCACCCAATCCTGGAGTCTCACCTTGCTCATAGTAAGTGATGCCAGAAACAGTGTTACCGTCGGTTTCAACTGCAACAAACGCATACATCATTGACCATAGACCAGTACCATGAACAGGGATGATAACCTTTGTTGTTTCTGAGCCGTCTTTAACGAGATAAACCACGCCCGTGTTGGCACGACGGATGATCTTGGCTTTATCTTGCTCAGCAGTAAGTTTAATCGACTCTGCAGGATCTTTTGCTGCTTTACGTTGGTCGTAAGTTGCAGCGTCTCCTTCAACAAATTCGCCCGTTGCAAAATCCACAAGACGTGGTTCAATGTTGTTGGCAAAAAGCTCAGGTACCGTCCCTTCTCCGGTAATACCAGAGACTTCAACGATCTTGCTTTGCTTATCTAGAACTGCGTTTGCTTGTTGTTTATCACGTAAGCCTACAGCTGCTGTTGATACGATGATTGAACACACTAGGCTCAATCCGACAACAACACCGAGCGTCTTTTTGATGCTATCGTTATTATTTGCCATAGCGCGCTAGTCTCCGCTTAATGTTCTTCTCAATCACAACATGGTCAAACAGAGGAGCAAACAGGTTGGCGAACAAGATCGCTAACATCATGCCTTCTGGGTATGCTGGGTTAACAACACGAATCATGACACACATGGCGCCAATCAAAATACCGTATGCCCATTTACCATTGTTAGTAAACGAAGCCGATACTGGGTCGGTTGCCATAAAGAACATACCAAATGCGAAGCCACCTAGAACTAGGTGCCAATGCCAAGGCATAGCAAACATAGCATTGGTATCAGAGCCAACGACGTTAAACAGCGTCGCTATTGCAATCATACCGACCATTACACCAGCAATGATTCGCCAAGATGCGATACCCATATAAACGATCATCGCTGCGCCAATCATTAACGCAAGTGTAGAAACTTCGCCAATCGAACCTGGAATGTTACCGATGAAAGCATCCATCCAAGTGATAGTTTGGCCAGTGATGTTGTTTAATAGAGCGCCTTCACCGCCTTGTGCCCATTGACTTAGTGCCGTTGCACCAGAGAAGCCGTCAGCTGCAACCCATACTACGTCACCCGAGATTTGCGCAGGGTAAGCGAAGAACAAGAATGCACGACCAGCAAGTGCTGGGTTAAGGAAGTTTCGGCCAGTACCACCAAAGATCTCTTTTGCAACCACAACACCAAAGGTAATACCTAGTGCTGCTTGCCATAGAGGCAATGTTGGAGGAACAATCAGCGCAAACAATATAGACGTAACAAAAAAGCCTTCATTGACTTCATGCTTACGAACCATACAGAACAGGACTTCCCAGAAACCACCAACGATAAACACCGTCGCATAGATTGGTAGGAAATACGTTGCGCCTAGCAACATCTTACTGCCCCAACCCGCGTCGGCACCTAAGGTTCCGCCGATAGCCTGAGTCAGCCAGTAGTGCCAGTTACCATCGATGATGTTCGCAAGTTCTGCGCCCGCATACATATGGTTAAGCGCCATGATAGCTTGGTTGCCTGAGTTATACATGCCCCAGAATACTGCTGGGAACACGGCAAACCAAACCATAATCATGATACGTTTCAAGTCAACACTATCACGAACGTGCGAGCTACGTTGTGTCACTAAGCCTGGCGTGTAGAACAGCGTTGCCGCTGCTTCATACAGTGCAAACCACTTTTCGTGTTTGCCGCCTGGTTCAAAGTGATGCTCGATATCCTCAAGGAATTTCTTAAGCATGGGTTACCCTTCCTTCTCAATCTTGTCTAGGCACTCACGTAGGAGTTGACCATATTCGTACTTACCAGGACAAACAAAGGTACATAACGCCAAATCTTCTTCATCTAGCTCAAGAGCTCCAAGACGTTGTGCACTGTCTATGTCGCCAGCACATAAATCACGAAGAAGTAACGTCGGTTCCATATCCAATGGCAATACTTTTTCGTAATTACCGATTGGAACCATTGCACGATCACTACCATTCGTTGTCGTTGTCATATTAAACAACTGACCTTTAAATACGTGGCCGAGGAACGAACGAGTCACCGAGAATTTGTTTTTACCTGGGGTCGCCCAACCAAACAGCTCTTTATCACGGCCTTCGCGTAATACAGAAACTTGTTGATGGTAACGGCCTAGATATGCGTGCACGCCAATAGCGTGAGTACCTGAAAGCACAGAACCAGACACCACACGAACTTCGCCTGGCATCAATTCGCTATCCGTCACTTCTTCTAGACTAGCACCTAGTTGAGTACGAATTAGACGAGGCTTGTTGACGACAGGACCAGCAAGAGAGATAACACGATCTGTGAATAGCTCACCGGTTGTGAAAAGCTTGCCGAAAGCAATAACGTCTTGGTAGTTAATACTCCAAGCGACGGTCTCTGCGTTAACTGGGTACAAGAAGTGCATATGAGTACCGACTAAACCTGCAGGGTGCAGACCGTCGAAAACATGCTCTTCTACATTAGATTGAGTTGAACGAGGAAGACTGGTGCCTTTCTTACAGACATACACCTTGCCATCTGTCAATTTAGACAGAAGGTCAAGACCTGCAACAAACGCGTCTTTCTGTTCGTTAATGATCAATTCAGGCTCTGCCGCCAATGGATTGGTGTCCATAGCAGTGACGAAAATCGCCTGAGTAGTTGAATCAATCGCGGGTACCTTGCTGAACGGTCGAGTACGTAAAGCTGTCCACATACCTGAAGCAATAAGTTGGTTTTTAATCGTCTCGCGATCAAGTCCTACTAATTGGTCAGCCGTGTAACTATCAAACGTAACCTGATCATCACCGCTCACTTCAATCACTACAGATTGAAGTACACGCTTCTCACCACGGTTTACTTCGATAACTTTACCGCTTGCTGGTGAAGTAAACATAACGCCAGGATTTTTTTTGTCTTCAAAAACAACCTGACCTTTTTTTACTTCGTCGCCTACACGGGCATGCATTGTTGGGCGCATACCCACGTACTCTTCGCCAAGCAAGGCGACTTTAGTGATGGATTTACCATCATTAATCACCTGGGATGGAGTTCCTGCTAGAGGAAGGTCCAAGCCCTTTTTTATTGTAATCATACGCACTTGCACTACTTTTATCGGGAAAAAGATTCTTTTTATTGCGTAACATTTAGACACGACATTGAGGTGTCTCGCCTCGGCGTTTTAAACACCAAGACAGCAACATCACATTAACAATCTCATGGTGAAATCACTGCGAGATTTGTCTGGTGCGGTAGTTTAACATCTTTTGTAAACTGGATGCCATGATGAATCCCTGCAATAACCTTATTATTTCGAAAGTTTTGCTACTACTGAGCTAATCAATATTAATATCTTTGACGCATCGCACAGAGCATCATTATTCTATTTAAATTAATCAGTTAATTCATTCACAAAATGAAACATTCCGACTTAACTACATCGCACAAAAAAACATGTTGAAACACTGTTAAAAAATACCTCTTACGGGTTATTTTCTTCAGCGTCATTTTTAACTCTTATTGCCACAAACTATGTCACGTATCAAAAATGTTACCAATGATTAAGCTATCACACTAACGCACATCGTCGCGGTCAATGACCACCACCAGCGCAATCCGGACTTATCGGGGATTGTTGGTTTTTCTCAGCCCATTCTTGAGGTGTGTAGGTATGAATCGCCAAAGCGTGAATCACACCAGAAAGCTCATCGGCAAGGACTGTATTTATTTTACGATGACGAGCGATAAGACGATCTCCAGAAAACGCATTACTGACAACGACGACCTTAAAGTGGCTTTCTGAGCCAGGTGGTACATTATGCATATAACTTTCATTGAGAACGTCTAGAAAAGTGGGTTCAAACGCTAGATGGAGCTTTTGTTCGATGGTTTGTTGAATCATCTGACTTCCTGTGCTGGTTTTCTTATCGTTATATTGTCGGTAAAGTATATCCTTTACTTAATCAATAATCTTCTTTAAAAGAAGATTCTCTTTGGCTATTAGTCGTAGTTTTTGCCAAAATACAGCGATAATCACACAAGCTCATCACTATGAAAACTGAACTCTCTTTGCTTGACCAAACACTTGAACTCTATCGCTATCCAAAACTTGCTAATGATAAACTGCAGGCGTGGGATGCTGGTGATGAATATTTGATCACCCATATCGAATCACTTAACCTCTCAACGCCACAACGTATTCTAGTACTAAATGATAATTTTGGCGCATTGAGTTGTTGGTTTTCAAAGCAACATCGCGTTACTACCGTTAGCGATTCATTCATTTCTCATCAAGGTATTGTGAGCAATTTAAGCTTGAACAAGTGTCCGCCTATCGAGCTATTGTCATCTATTGACTCATGGCCAGATAAAGTAGATATCGTGTTGATGCAAATCCCACGTAACAACCGTTACCTGACGTGGCAATTGAGTCAAATACACGCCCTATACGGCGATAACTGCACCGTGATTGGCGTCAATAAAGCCAAAGATATCCATAGCTCGACGTTAAAGTTATTCGAAAAGAACTTGGGGACCACCACCACTTCACTCGCCTGGAAAAAACATCGCTTAGTGTTTTCCTCAGGCGATCAGTCTTGCATCACTCCAGTCGTTCCACTGACCACATGGCACGTTGATGAAGAAAACATAACGCTCTCCAACCTGCCAAATGTGTACTCTGGTGAATCTCTTGATCTCGGCGCGCGTTTCTTCCTTTCTTATCTTCCTAGCGATCAAAAATATCAACATGTGACGGACCTTGGGTGCGGTAACGGCGTCTTATCCGTGAAACTACGTCAGTTAAACCCCAATGCCATCGTGACTTCGGTCGATGAAAGCTACATGGCCGTAGAATCAGCTCGACACAACATTGAGGCTAACGGCTTATCAAACGACCAATCTGAATTTGTCGCCAATAACTGTCTCGATGGCTTCTCACCTCAAACGCAAGACCTTGTCGTATGCAATCCGCCATTTCACCAGCAGCAAGCCGTCACTGACCATATTGCTTGGCAGATGTTTAATGACGCAAAACATGCCCTGCGTACCGGAGGTGAATTGCTAGTGATCGGCAATCGCCACCTAGGCTACGACAAAAAACTAGAAAAACTATTTGGTAAGCATCACGTTAAACTTGTCGCTTCTAACGCCAAATTTGTTATTTTACAGGCGACTAAGTAAAGTTATCGTCATAGTTACCAAAGAAGTCATCTCCCTCTTTGGTTATCGGATAAGATTTCGCAAGCGCGCTCATTACCCGTGGCGCGTTGATAAAGGCTTTCCTCATCAAACCGATGAGAGTGAAAAGGAATGAATAATGAAAAAGCTCGTTTTAGCAGCCGCCGTGGTTTTACTTGCTGGTTGTGCAAGCCCAAAACAAGAACAGATTAACTTTGCGCCTCAAGCGGCCACCAGCGCAGCAAAAATCGTAGAAGGCAAAACTATGTCTCTATCCAGCCAAGATGTTCGCACCGCCCAGTACGTCGCGTTGATGGACAGCGGTCGATCAAATATTACTCCTATTCATACTCGTCAAAATGTACGAATTGGTATCGAGAACGCGATCGCTCAGCAGTTTTCATCACAAGGCTATAAGGTTACCGTCAACAGTCCGAACGCGGTGAAAATTGAAGTCCAAGAAGCCTTGGTTTCCGTTAAGCACACAGTGATGGAAAATGACATGGCGGCTAACGTTGTGGTTGAACTAACCGTAGAAAATGCTCAGGGTAAGCTGGTCAAAACCTACACAGGCAAGGCTAATCGTTCGGGATTAATGAGTGCCTCCAATAGTGACATCGAAGACATGCTTAATCACACCGTCAATCTTGTACTCAAAGAAATATCCAACGACACTGAATTAGTTGATTATATGAAGGAACGTTTCTAATGATGAAAACTCTAGTCGCTACACTTGCTTTAGTCTCTGTCACCGCTTTCGCTGGACCTAAAGTGCAAGTGGAAACCAATATCGGCTCATTTACCGTTGAGTTAAATGAAGAGAAAGCACCAGTTAGCGTAAACAACTTTTTGAGCTATGTAGACGATGGCAGCTACGTGAACAGCCAATTCCATCGTGTTATTCCTGGTTTTATGGCACAAGGGGGTGGGTTTGATGACCAATTCAACCGTCTTCCTGTCAACAGCCCGATCCAGAATGAAGGCGCTAACGGATTAGATAACGACGTCGCTACTATCGCCATGGCACGAACGCAAGATCCAAACTCAGCTACCCGCCAGTTCTTTATCAACTATGCAGATAATGACTTTCTTAACTACAGTGTCTCCAACCCTGGCTATGCCGTATTTGGAAAGGTCACTGAAGGGTTTGATGTCGTGCAAAAGATGTCTCAAAAACCTACTCGCACCGTCCGTGGCATGCGCGACGTACCGATGGACCCGATTGTCATAACAAAAATCGAACGTCTACCATAACTAAAACATGAAAGAGAGCTCACGCTCTCTTTTGTTATTGCTAGGTGAGGAGCACCTCTGTGGAACAAGAAATGACATGGCGAGATACCGTTAAAAGCTATTGGGACAAACGTCTACTTTGGGTATTTATGCTCGGTTGTTCTAGCGGCTTCCCATGGGTACTTATTGGCTCCAATATGTCGGGTTGGCTCAAAGATGCTGGCCTCACCCGTACCGCCATTGGCTACTTTGGCTCTGTTTTTGCCGTCTACGCTGTTAACTTTTTGTGGGCACCGCTTGTCGACCGTGTTCGACTGCCTTTCCTATACAGCTCACTGGGTCAAAGGCGCAGCTGGATTTTTCTTTGTCAGTCTTTAATGCTCATTTGCACACTGCTTATTGCAGGTGTCAATCCAGCGACAAACCTGATGCTAACCTCGGTACTTGCATTAGGCATCGCCATCGCCTCATCGACGCAAGATATTGCGGTTGATGCTTTTCGTATAGACACCTTCCCAAAATCTCAAGCCAACAAATTACCGCAAGCGTCCGCTATGGCCGTCATGGGGTGGTGGACAGGGTATTCTTTACCCGGTTACCTCGCCTTTGTTAATGCTGACTCTATCGGCTGGAATGGCGTTTATTACGGCATGGCCGGTATTGTAGCTATTCTCATGGTATTTACGTTACTGGTAGGTGAACCAAAAACGGACCGGGATGCATTGCAAGCACAGGCTGAACAACGCCATAAAAAAGTGGTCGGTAACAAAGTCGTCGCTTGGCTTAGTGTCACTGTTGTTGAACCCTTTCTTGATTTCTTTCGAAGCAATGGGGTTAAAGTCGCTGTCACTCTGTTACTTTTTGTTTTTTTGTTCAAAATAGGCGAAGCGTTTTTAGGACGAATGTCGATTCCATTCTATAAGGAGATTGGTTTCAGCAATGAGCAAATTGGCTACTATTCTAAGCTCATTGGGTGGGGTGCGACGATTGCCTTTACGTTGCTGGGCAGCATGTTCAATGTCCGATTTGGTATTGTTAAAGGGCTAATGATTGGTGGGATCGCCATGAGTGCAAGCAACCTGATGTTTGCCTGGATCGCACAAGTCGGCCCGAATGAGCACTTATTCCTTGCAACTATCATTGTCGATAACTTCACCACCGCATTTTCAACGGTGGCTTTCGTGTCATTCCTGACAATTTTGACTGGACAGGCCTTTTCAGCCACTCAATATGCATTACTCGCTTCATTAGGCAATTTTGGGCGCACGACACTTGCGTCGTTTAGCGGGGAGTTAGTCGACATGCTCAATGACTGGAGCACGTTCTTTATTATTACCTCGCTCATGGTCATTCCGAGTTTGATTATGCTGTATTCACTTAGGCATTACTTCAATGATTTACTTGAGAAAGCTCGAGCAAGAGATGCACAGTCTAAAGCAGATGACCAGCAATAAGTTGCTCTCTAAGAAGCGTTGCTTCTAGATACAGCACTACGAAAAAGCCCATGACATCTAAGTCATGGGCTTTTATTTTACTCATCGCGTTCCGATTTAGCGCCTGCCTGCCAGACTATATACCTAGCATCTAGCATCTAGCATCTAGCATCTAGCATCTAGCATCTAGCATCTAGCATCTAGCATCTAGCATCTAAGGATACATGCCTTTACCAAAGCGATTGAAAATTCTAGCGACCCCTTGAGTAAAGACCATTGGTTCCGTCAAAATAGACAAACATAAACAATCCTGCCCCATCGCAGTCTGTGGAGCGTGCTTCGTTTCGCCATCTTCTTCAAGGTAATCACCCTTGGAATAGCTACCCATCTCGTCACTGAATTCGCCATGTAATACCAATGTCGATTCAATACCCTTGTGCGTGTGCTGAGGAACCTGGACTCCCTCAGTAATATAGAGCAGGTTCACACGGTAGTTTTCATCGATATCGACGGTCGAGGTAAAGACCTTGCCACCGTAGCTGCGCCATTCACCCATTCTATCGACCAAAGGTTGCAACGAAGCAGGTACCCGAAAACTTTTATCGTTGACGGTGATCGTAGCCGCTGAGCGTACCCTCGGGCTCGAAAAATCCGCCTCTAGCGTCATAATATCTTCAAGCATATTGCTGAACACCGCCTCTTCATCTTGAAGTGAGGTGTTCGCTACTTCCATTTCTTCTAAAGCACTAGCGGCGCATTCCTCGAAACGAGCAACGGCTTCGCGACATTGGTGGCAACTGTCTACGTGAGAAGCAATTGCCACCCCTCTCGCCGTGTCAATCTCTCCAGCGGCGTATAATTTGAGTAAAGTGTCATCTGGATGATAAGCCATATTAATGCGCCTCTAACGATAGTCTTAATTTTTCAACGGCGAGCCTCAAGCGAGACTTCACAGTTCCAAGCGGTATGTCGTACATATCCGCAACCTGCTGATGAGGAATTTCTTGCAAGTATACCGCCCTTACTACGTCTCTTTGAGCCTGAGGAAGATCGTCAAGAAATTGAATGATTTGCTCTTTAAGTCGGTCAGTCTCTGGCGAGTAATGTTCGACAAAGTCAGGCGGGCAATAATCGGACGGCCAGATGTCGTCCGCGCGGACATGCAGCTCTTTACCTTTTTGCTTTCTCAACATATCAAAACAAAGGTTTCGTGCGATGGTATAAATCCAAGTCGACAACGCGCTTTTAGAGGCGTCGAAAAGATGGGCTTTCTGCCAAACCGCTGCCATCGCCTCTTGAACAATCTCAATCGCAACTTGATCATTGCCTATGTAACGAAAAACAAACTGCTTCAGGCGCGGCGAGTAATAATGAAACAAGGTAGCATAAGCATGTTTATCACGTTGTTTGACGCGCTCAATACACTCTATCCATTCTTGTTTGGTCAAGGTTTCCTGTTCGTCTTGCGTCATAGAAAAATCCCTAAAATAGACTGCGTCTGTCTTGCAGTTTCCGCTTCATTGGTATTGATACGTTTGGATATTAGAATAGATCAATTACCGTGGGTTAAAATTATCTGTTACGCATTGTCTAGCGAAACATGTCATCGTAAATCCCACTACACAGTGTTTATATTGTAGCTTTTTGTGAATCGTTTACCGTGATCATTTCCTCTACAAAATCTAGCATCTCGTCGCAATCTTGCTGTAAAGCGAGACTTTCAAACTCTAAACACGTTACCGGAAGCACTTCAATCCAACGTTGGCTGACCCACGTTGCATCATCGAAGAAACAATGTGTGTACAGCTCGCCAAGTAATGGGAATGCTTTGTAAACAGCCTGAAGCCTCTCCCCAACAAAAAGGTGATGTTCATTGAGTTGCTTTGGCTGCCACGTTGGTAACCACGTCACGTCTGCGTGACGAAGGCCATCAAATTCGGTAGATACCTGTTCAATCTTGAAACGCTTGGTGCCAGACACAGTGATGCCCAGCAGTCCATCGTCGAGGGTCTCAAAATCGACAATGCTAACAAAGGTACCGATAGAAGACGTGTTATGTGGTAATGCCCCTGCATCGTTGTTCACCAGACACATACCAAAGCCTGTGCCCGCCTTTAGACATTCTGCGATCATTCTTTTGTAACGAGGCTCAAAGATCCTCAGTTTCATTTTTCCTTCTGGCAGCACCACAGAGCTCAGAGGAAATAGCATTATTTGAGACATTCCAACTCCTTGTTTAGTCAACTGTTGCTTCTACGCCCACACAACTAAGTCGATCAGTTCAGCTTTAAAATTGTTAATAACATTGACCGTACGGTTAGTTTTTTGATTGTATTTTTTGGTCACTTTGTATGCAATTCATAAAAGTTCCGTTCAACATCCAATAAATGCGATAGCTGTCACAATATTTAGCAACCGTTTGCGATGTTGCACATTTACTTTGAGATATAAATCGCTATTATGCGCGTCATCGGACAAGTTCGCATGGAAAGCGACCAATTTCATTACAACTTAAGAAGAGTAGTTATCACTATGCGTAAATCACTTTTAGCTCTTGGCGTTGTTGCAGCAGTATCAGCAGTTCCAGCTTCAGCAGAATATCTATACGGTTTCGGCGGCGTTTATCTTGATCACCAAAGCTGGGATCACGGTGCTCGTCCTATCAGCGACAACGTTGGTGACCAACGTAATCAATTTGTTCTAGGTATCGAAGGTGGCGCAGGCTTCACTTGGGGTGAACTATACGGCTTCTACGACCGTGAAAGTGTTGAGAAAAGTGCTTCTGAGCAAAAAAACTCTTTTAAAGGTACAGCTCACGTTTACCTTGGCGACACTGGCGTATCTCTTTACGGTCAGGTTTATCACCATGACAACCCAGCACAAAGCGAAACTAACCGCGTACTAGGTGTGGGTTATACTGCACTTCAAGGTGACAACTGGTTCTTCAAACCATGGGTCGGTGTACATGACATCACTTCTTGGGATAGCTTTTCACCAAACCAAAATGTAAATGGCAACAACGGCTACATGGCAGGTTGGACGGCACGTTACGGCTTCAGCGCATTCGGCCAAAACTTCTCGTTCGTGAACTGGAACGAAATCGAATTTGATCGCAACGATGCATACGCAGAAAACCAAGGCGGCAAAAACGGTGTGAACGGCGCATTGCTATTCAACTGGCACGCAACAGAGCACATCACTGCTGCTATCCAGTACCGTTACTTCAACAACAAGCTTGGCGTGTACGGTTCTTCAGGTGACGAGCAGCATTACGGTGATGCAATCATCTACCGTATGCAATACAACTTCTAATGTCTATTCAATAGAAGAAGTTCGAAAAAATGGCGCATTAGCGCCATTTTTTATGCCTGTTACTTTCGAATGTTGCCAATAATTTTGCTATTCTGCGCCTATTACTCATAACCTAATGCCTGTTGTGAACATTACTATTCTCGGCCCCGGTGCCATCGGCTCATTGTATGCCTCTAAGTTAACCCTCGCGGGCCATAACGTATCACTTTGGGGACGTCAATCAGCGGAATCCATCTCGATACAACTAGACAGCGAACCGCTGCATTCTTTTGCCAATAAAAACGCTCATGCCCTAAAACATAGTGACCTGTTGATCGTGACCCTCAAGGCATGGCAAGTTGAGACTGCCCTTTCGCCACTGCTAGACATCCTTCATTGCGATACTATTATCTTGTTTCTACACAATGGTATGGGTTGCGTAGATAAGATGACCACTAAGCTCAAACCCTTTCCCGTACTACTTGGGACAAGTACCCATGGCGCTTTACGAAAAAGTGATACACAAGTGAAGCACACTGGGCTCGGTGAGACCAAAATTGGCGCATGGAACGAGAAAGGGTTGCATTGTCAGTTTGTTACCGATGTACTGAATCACGCTATCTCACCCGTACATTGGCACGATACAATACAACAAGCCCTATGGACTAAACTGGTCATTAATTGTGCTATTAATCCACTGACGGCCATAGAGAACTGTAAGAACGGTCTGCTATCCCGATCAGATTATGCAAATCAAATAACGGCGATCATCAAAGAGGCGCTATTATGTGCGGCTTGCGTGGGAGTCGTCTTTGATGAGCAAGTTATGACCACCACCGTTTTTAACGTCATCAGCAATACGGCAGAGAACTATTCATCGATGCAACAAGATATCGATAATAAAAGACCGTCTGAGATCGATTTTATCACCGGTTACCTTGTTCGTATCGCAAAGCAATACCAACTTCACATCCCTGCCAACGCAGCGATGTTGAACCAAATAAAGCAGATTGAAGCCAGTTGGAGTAAACATGACTAAACATGTATTGGTGCCTATTGCGCCCGGCACCGAAGAAATGGAAGCCATTACTATCATCGATACCATGATAAGAGCAGGCTTCAAGGTTACCACCGCCAGTGTCGACTTTGACGGTGCCCTTACTATGCTCGGGTCGAGAGGCATTACGCTGACTGCCGACTGTAAATTGGTGGATGTCGCTGATGAAGAGTTTGACGTCATTGCACTGCCTGGCGGGGTAGCCGGAGCTGAGATCTTCAGAGACAGCACGCTTTTGATTGAGATGCTGCGCCAACATAAATACGACGGCAAATTAATGGCAGCCATTTGCGCCGCACCGGCGCTAGTATTGATGCACCACAAGCTTTACCCAGATGCTTTAATGACTTGTCACCCTGCGTTTCAATCTCATATCCCTAGCCACTGTTGGCGACCAAAGCGAGTCACTATGGACGTCACTCACAACCTCATGACTAGTCAAGGTCCGGGGAGTGCGCTTGAGTTTTCCATTGAAATAATTATCGCACTTTGTGGGAAAGAAAAAGCCTGGGAGGTCGCCGAACCTATGGTGACAAACCCGATTCTGCATTACCACGAAATGGGCAAACGAACATGACCGACATGCTATCGATTCGAGCGCAATTCCCTGCTCTTGCACAAGATATTGTGTACTTAGACAGCGCAGCCACCACCCAAAAACCACAAGTCGTGATTGATTGTCTGAGTGATTACTACCGAAACCAAAACGCTAATGTTCATCGCGGTAGCCACTCACTCACGGCACTGGCCACTAGCCGGTTCGAAGCGGCGCGCGATACGGTCGCAAACTTTATAAATGCTAACTCAAGCAAAGAAATCATCTGGACTCGCGGCGCTACCGAGGCACTGAATCTAATTGCGCAAAGCTATGCACGTAGCACCTTGAAGCCAGGGGATGAAATCCTAGTGTCCGAGCTGGAGCACCACGCCAATATTGTACCGTGGCAGATTGTCGCCCAGCAAACAGGCGCTGTCGTCGTAAGAATCCCAATGACACCAGATTGCCAGGTTGATGTACAAACCGTTGCAACCTTGATTAATGAGCGCACAAAAATCGTGGCCATTGCGCAGGTCACTAATGTGACAGGCAGTCGGCTTCCCATTGAAAAAATCATCGCCGTTACACGCCAACAGAGCGCTGCTATTGTCGTCGTCGATGGCGCTCAAGGCATCGTGCATGAACACACAGACGTCCAGGCGTTAGATGCCGATTTCTATGTATTTTCGGGCCATAAACTCTATGCTCCCGCAGGAATTGGTGTGTTATACGGGAAACAAGCACGACTGGAAGCGATGCCGCCTTGGCACGGGGGCGGTAAAATGGTGGAACACGTTAGTTTTGCTAACACCACATTTTCAGGACTTCCCGGTAAGTTTGAGGCTGGCACTCCCAATGTCGCTGGCGCCCTAGCGCTTGCAGCCGCGATTGATTGGCGACAGCAATACGACTTAAAGCAGCTAGAGCAACATGTTTGTGCACTTCAACAACAAGCCTATGATGAACTCAGCAAGATCGATGACATCACGATTATTGGCTTCCAACCCCATTCCAGTGTGATTACATTTATCATGCAGGGTGTGCATCATCAAGACATCGCCACGTTATTGGACCAACAACAAATTGCAGTGCGATCTGGCCATCATTGCGCACATCCACTTATGGACGCCCTTGGTGTGAAGGGGACCGTGAGGGCTTCATTTGCCATTTACAACACCATGGAAGAGGTCGAGCGTTTTGTTCAGGCCGTAAGGAAGTGTGTCGATATACTGTAAGCCATCACGATAATTAGTGATGACTTGAGCCTTAACGGTTCAACTGAAAATTAGATTAAACAAAGTGTACTCTTGACAAAAAGCGCCATGCAAACAGGTATTTGCATGGCGCTTTTCAGTCGTTATTACTATTTAATTATTCAACTATTCAACATCGAATCTATACCCGACGCTGATATTACTCGGCACTCGTTTTTATAGCGGCCACTTTGATACTGTCCACAATCGCTCTTAAACCATTCCCACGTGAAGGGCTTAGATGATTAATCAAATCAAGCTGTTCAAAGTAAGTATTAATATCAAAAGATTGAATTTGTTGTGACGTTTTATGGTGGTAAGCCGCCAATACAATAGCAATCAACCCGCGAACAATACGCGCATCCGAATCTGCACTAATATGCCAAACACCGTCCACCTCCGTCATGGTTAGCCAGACTGAGCTTTCACAACCGGATACCAGTACTTGATCTGATTTTTCTACGTCATCCATAATGGGTAGCAACTTTCCCCACTGCACCACCTGGCGATATCGCGCTTCCCAACCGTTCAACTGTGCCATCTTTTGGGCGATGTCGTCGGCACTCAGTTCCGTACCAAAGGGCTGATTCATACTCATCACTCCTGTTTAAGCTCTGTATTTCTGAATGAGTTTCTCGACAATTCGAGAAACCGCGACAAACCCAAAACTTGCAGTCACCACCGTTGCTGCGCCAAATCCGCTGGCACAATCCATTCGCTTCGGCCCTTCTGCCGTAGCCTTAACACCACAAACAGACCCATCGGGTTGAGGGTATTTCAACTGCTCAGTAGAAAAGACACAGTCAATACCAAACTTACGCGCTGGATTCTTAGGGAAATTATGATGGCGACGAAGGGTATCTTTGAGCTTTTTCGCAAGCGGATCTTGGATGGTTTTTGTCAAATCTGCAATTTGAATCTGCGTAGGATCGACCTGCCCTCCAGCACCGCCAGTGGTAATCACTTTAATTTTATTGCTTCGACAATAGGCTAAAAGTGCCGCTTTTGGCCTCATGCTATCAATGGCATCCAGCACGTAATCGAAGTCTTTGGTGATGTATTGAGCGATGTTCTCTGGCTCAATAAAATCATCAATTAGGTTCACTTTACATTCAGGGTTAATCAGCTTAACTCGCTCCGCCATCACCTCAATTTTGCTCTGACCGACGGTGCCTGTCATGGCATGAATTTGGCGGTTAATATTGGTGACACAAACATCATCCATATCGATAAGGGTCAGCGCACCTACACCTGTGCGTGCCAACGCCTCGACAGCCCACGAGCCGACACCACCAATCCCAACGACGCAAACATGCGCAGCACGTAGGATCTCCACCTCACTTTGTCCGTAGAGGCGTCGAGTTCCACCGAAGCGTTGATTATAATTGTCGGAGGCGGGTTGGGTGAGTTCTCGCATAACGCTACCTAGCTGAGTCTGTGTAAAAAGAAAGAGTGCGATTTATACGCACTCTTTTAAAAAAGGTCAACTGCTGCACTTTACCTAGTAATTAATTCTACTGGGGTGCGGCTTTATCTGAAGGTAAGAGCCAAGGGTCTTGGGTCTTTGAGTTCTCTAGACCTAACTTCCAGACTCGACCAAAATGTTTATAGTGACCAGCTTGTGTGCCTGCAAACTCACCTAACCCGTGATACAAATCAAAGTGGTTACCTTTAACCGCCCCGCCGGTATCCAAGACAATCAATAAACGCAACTCATGCGCCCCACTCCACGTCCCATCCGCATTTAACAACGGCACTTCAGCAAGGATAGGTGTTCCCATTGGGAATAGGCTTCGATCGCCTGCAACAGCCGCCATGGCTTGAAGCGGGATACCGGCCGACCCCGTTACTGGTGCCGCTTTTTGTGGAGAAAAGAACACATAAGACGTGTTCTCTTCTAATAAGGCTTGTACCGTTTTCTCATCTTGGCTCATCACCCAATCTTTAATGGCCTTGAGTGACATTTTCTCTTTAGGCACCTCTCCGCGCTCGATAAGAACGCGACCAATGCTGACATAGGCTTGGTTATTTTTTCCAGCATATGCAAAGTATTCTAGGCTATCGTCGTCACCAAAATGCACAAAACCGCTGCCCTGAACTTCCATGATAAATGGGTCAATCAAGTTATCGGCATAGCCAAGCTCTAACCCTTGACCATTAAGAGCGCCACCATAAATTTCAGCACGTGTCGGACACTCTTTTTTACAGTCTGGTAAACCATAGACTGGATATTTAAATGTCGCATCAGGGCTATGACGCAGTTCCATGACCGGTGAAAAGTATCCGGTGAACAGCACATTGCCTTTTTTATCCCCGCCACCCAACTGAGCCGCTTGCACGCCATACTGACTTAAGGCCTTGGGATCGCCACTTTTTACGGCCCAGACCTGTAACTGTTCATATAAGGGTTGATAGGTTTTTGCCATCGACGGTGAGTTTTTTGTCACCTCTTCCGCTTGTTTTTCAAAACTGTTGAAGTTTCGAGGCTGATTAGATTCTATCGTTTCCGTCTTATTGAGCGGCGCGGCGAATTCATCGTCGTTGTATTGTTGTGCGCGATCCGTTTGTTGAGCGCAACCAAAAACAAGTAAAATCGAGGCCAGTGGAAGAATACGTTTTATCAAGATTGTGATCCCTTATTGATGATGCATTCAGGATGGCAAACTCTTTAAAAAATCGCAATAAAACCTAGGGTTAACGAAGGCTTTTTTTGTGTTTTCCTGACAATTCAAACACAGGGTGATAGTGCATCGGCGATAATTGCTGCAGTTGCGTTCGGTTTTGATTCAGAACTTGGTATTGATGCAGTGTATCGCCTGCATAAAAGGTAATCTTATTTTGTTGAAACTCAAAACTTGTCGCTACCACCCTGTGATTAATCGTTACCCCTTTTGCGCTCAATTCAAAGGAGTCTTTCACGTAAGCACTTGCTTCCTTTTCTACCCATACCCCGAACACAGAAGATTTAGGGTTTAAATGCTCGTGATAGCGCTGAGCAAGATCTTGATACAACCCGATAACCGCAATCGTCCCGATCAGTGCCAACCCTATTAATAACCATTCGACCCATTTATTCGCATTCGGTATGCGACGTTGATTTGCTACCTCAGACATTGGTGCTTCACTCATGATACGACTCGATTCATCCTGCCTCATTATGCATGAGGCCCCCTATTAAAACGATGACCATTGCCATTATTTAAATCAATTCATCATCAGAAAACACCGTACGTAAAATTCCCCTTGCACTACATTGAATAAAAAGTCATTATTTCCACATAAATAACAATAATATTGCTAATTATCACTAGAATTTATTCAATATTCATTGCATCAAAGTAGAGAAGGTCATTACCGTGAAAATCCGTAGCACTGCCTTAGTAAAGGGATTCAGGCAATCCACCCCTTACGTCAATGCCCATAGAAACAAAACGATGGTCATTACACTCGGTGGTGAAGCTTTTTCGGACAAAAATTTCGGTAATATCATCAGCGATATTGCCTTGCTTCACAGCCTAGGTGTGAAGTTGATTCTTGTGCACGGCGCTCGCCCTCAGATCAATGAACTGCTGGAAAAAAATGATTGCTATTGCCCATACCACAAAGGCACTCGTGTCACCGACGAGCGCTCACTGGGTTACGTAATGCAAGCAACCGGCCGGCTCCAGCTTGATATCACCGCTCGCCTTTCAATGAGCCTAAACAACACCCCAATGGCTGGAACACAGCTCAATGTCGTCAGTGGTAATTTTGTCATTGCCCAACCACTTGGCGTCGATGATGGCGTTGATTTTTGTCACAGCGGCAAGGTTCGCCGTATTGATATCGACGGCATAAACCGAGTCCTTGACCAAGGCTCCATTGTATTATTAGGACCAGTGGCGGGCTCTGTGACTGGCGAAACCTTCAACTTACTCTCTGAAGAAGTGGCGACCAAGGTCGCGATAAAATTAAATGCCGACAAGCTTATTGGTTTTTGTTCAGAGCAAGGCGTATTGGATAATAATGGCAATGCATTAGCTGAATTATTCCCAAAGGAAGTCGACCGCATTATCACCGAACTGGAAATCAACGAAGCGCATTACCCAGAACGAAGCAGCGGTACATTACGTTTCCTGCGAGCTGCAAAAGCGGCGTGCCATGCTGGCGTACCGCGTTGTCATCTAATTAGTTACAAATTAGATGGCGCTCTGATTCAAGAGCTGTTCTCTCTCGATGGCATCGGCACACAAATAGTGAAAGCGAGTGCCGAACAAGTGAGACAGGCAGAAATCGATGATATTGGCGGAATATTCGATCTTATTCGTCCCTTAGAAGAGCAAGGGGTACTCGTTAGACGCTCAAGGGAGCAACTTGAGCAAGAGATTCATCAGTTCACCATTATTGAAAAAGATGGCCTCATCATTGGCTGCGCCGCTCTCTACCCATATAGCGAAGACAGAATGGCTGAAATGGCATGTGTCGCCATTCATACTGACTATCGCGATGGCAATCGCGGGTTATTATTGCTTAATCACATGAAACAACAGTCTAAATCGAAAGGTATCGAGCAAATCTTTGTCCTCACTACACACAGCCTTCACTGGTTTAGAGAACAAGGATTCCATGAGATCGGTGTAGAATCACTACCAATGAGTAAGCAAGATTTTTACAATTTTCAACGTAAATCCAAGATCTTATCCATCCCAATTTAGTGACCTACGTTATATAAAACCGATTGCTATTAATTAATTGCATAAATTATTTTACAACGCGCCAATAACTGTCTAAAATTCGCACAAATTACAGAGTGTTTTGTGATGTAAATCCCAATAAGTTGGGAAAACGCAGGGATAGCTACGTGTGCCACGACTGCCGTTGAGAGCAATATTTATGCGTACTGTTATTTGTAATTCTGTCCAAAGCTTTTGGGATATGGCTGAAAACCACTTTCTTGAAGGCTTAAATGTTCATTGTGTGTTCCCCGCATCTGACAAGATTCAGTCACTGATGGGGCACTACCAAGAGCAATATAAGATCAATAAAATCACTTTTTCTGAAGTGTTTAACTGATCTTATCCTCCTCAAAACTAACACCTCTCGACCAGGGACGGTCTTGCTATTGAGGCATTTAGCGCCCACTAGGTTCGATATCCTTTTTTTATTCCAGCCCATGCTCATAAAACTCTCGCTATACCGATATCTAATACAGGCAATCTTTACATACAGACTATATTCCCACCCTTGGTAAAATAACTTTCAAATATACCCAACAAGTAAACCATAGATATTGGATATAAGTATCCTAATTTACGCTTATAATACATGAGCAATAAACTTGGCAATAAATCACACTTTTAAAACCATGCATTAAATTAACTATTTAAACACAACAAACAGATTAAAATAATTTAAATTAATTTTTTATAGATTTAAATACTGAAATAATCACACAACAAGAAATTATTGAGTAGTTACCCAAACGATAAGCAATAATTAAAGTCATGCCTTTATCATTAAAAAACAAAGCCTTAAAAATACACCCCATCAAAAAACAATATCATCCTCATTAAGCAGCATGTAAATATGTAACCACATTAAAGCATCATATTATACACTCCACTCATCACACCGCGTATGTAACAAATCATTAATGACGTCCTATTAATTGTTATATGTTGAACATTGAATCAAGTGCCAATAGAAGTGACTTAAAGATGACGATTCAAATAGATAACATTTATTCATTTATCGCCGCTGCCGAAAATGGGTCATTTAGTGCTGCTGGAAGGAAGCTCAATAAGACTCAAGCTGCGATCAGCCTTTCAATACAGAATTTAGAAGCAGATTTAGGGTATGCTTTATTCGACCGCAGTAGGAGGTACCCTGTATTGACAGAGAAAGGGAAATTCCTTTTGAAAGGTGCTCGGATGATGATATCTCAATACAACAACTTTGTTGAACAATCTCGAAATATATTCAGCACTAATCCATCACATATCTCCATTGGTATTGATCCACTCATTTTCGCACCTGAGGTCATTGATGTTTTAAGTGATTTCTCAAAATTATTTCCAACCGTTCGAATAAATTTAGTGCAACAATCTAGTGCGAACTTGCATGAAAAAATTGAACAAGACGAGATTGACATGGCTATTGGATTATTTAATGTGTCTGACCGGACAACGTTGAACTGTGCCTTGGGTTACTATGTCAATTTTAGTTGGGTCGCTTCACCTCGATATTACGACCAAAACGTCTCCAACATGCTGTCCTACGAAGAGTTTTGCAACATGAGAATTCTTGTTGTTGACGGTATAAAAAACGTCATTAATCGTGATGTTTGTGATGCATTCCAAACCTGGGAAATTCAAGACTCACTCACAGCATTATCGCTATGCAAAAATGGCGTTGGTTTAGCCTGCCTACCTGACTTTATCGTTGTCGGTGATATCGCATCTCAGCAATTGATGAAGATCCCTTTAGCCTTCGACAAATTAAATAAATCCTATTGCAGAACATCTACACTGTTGAAAAAGACGTTAGGTAAATCTCCATCTTTAAACTGGTTACAATACAGAATCTCAAACATCGATCGATTATAGCCATCAAGTCATGGACGAAGGCGTTAATTTACCCTCAAATGAATAGATAATGATTGATGATCTTGCCACATAGTGACGTCCTTACTTTCGGATTTTAAAAAGCCAAACCGCCACTACCTGATGATCGTGGCGGTTTGGCGCACGCTTAAATTAAATACTGATAGGGTTCGCAACACCTAATGCATATTTAATCCCCTGCTCAGTTTGGGCTAAGCCTAGTTTTTCTCTGACTAATTGATGTACATGTTCAGGCGTCAAATGCTCCCCTTCGGCATCCTCTTTTAGCGTATTCATGTCCATTTTATTTGCGTAGTGACCATCTGTTGTCGTTCCTATCACTTGGTTTCCTAAGCCCCAAGTCTTATTCATGACCAAATAACTATTGATTGGCCAATGATCTTTGCCCGCACTCCCGTTATAAGCTGGGGTTCTAGAAAAATCAGAACCGACTAGAACCGTGAGACGGTCAGCAATGCCGCCCGCTTCAGCGACTTGCCAAATATAATCAACATGTCGCGTCAAACGATCTAAGCTATCTATCTGGCCGGCGTCATTGTTAAAATGCGTATCAAATCCATAGCACGCAATGTCGGCACTGGATGTATAGCCCGAACAAAGTCCAGCCATCATAAAGGTGAACGTTTGATCCACCCCATCAGGCACCGTTTCTTTTAATGTCTGATGGTATTCAGCGAGTTTGTATAAATACTGATTTTGTTCACTCGTGCTCTTAAACCTTTTTAAGCGAGCATTATCACCCGCGAGCAGGCTTGTATTGTTAACCAACCGTTCTGTTGACAATTTATGCGCACTTTCAAGTAGTTGCTCTTCATTTCCTAGATAGATTGAACTGGTTGTTCCGCCTTTATGGTTATACGGGTAAGCCGCTTTAGCAATTAAATCATCAGAATTGCCAGACAAGTTGAACCCAGACACTAAGTCCTTGGTATTTTTATACTCTGACGAAGTCATAAAGGGGATTGCGAGTTCTGCGTTCGCATTACTGGCATTGAGTGCACCGAGTGTTGGATGCGTGCGAGATATCTTGCCTGATACTGAGTAAATGACACCTGACGTGTGATTAACCGTATTCATATTGACACCATTAATCACGAGCGTTTTGTCATGGTGTTTATCAAAGAAACTTTTATTACCCCCTACTGGTGCGTAATACAAGTTCCCAGCCTTTCCAACCGCACTGTCCTTAGACCAATTGGTGATGACAGGTTGACCATCAACATTTACTTTTGGGTCACAGAAGTAGGTCACATCCCATCCACCTTGGGCATTCACGTAAATAAAGTACTGGTCAGATTCGGCACTTTGTCCAAACGATAACGCAGGAAAAGTCGTCGCTGTCGCGCCTATACCTAGCATTTTTAGAAAATTTCTTCGTTCCATAATTCTTCTCCTAATTACTCATGCCCGAACCTAAAGTCCATCAGGAAGTATGACAACATCGCTTGCCACGTATTGAGCGTGTTGTACGTATCACTAAGTTCAATATTCGCATTAGGATCAGCGCTCATATAAGCACAACGACCATAGCTATCTAACGATCTACCATCTGCTTCCAGCGTACGATTATCGAGTAGTTGTGCAAACAATTCATAAGCTTTAAGTACTTCTTCACTCTCCACCGATGTGTTCTCACCCCATAATGTGTTGATCAGCTCAGATAGCTTTGCCTGTACCTTATCTTTACTATCACCTACCGCTAATCGAGTATCCTGCTGTTTCCACGTCACATTGATGCCAACATCTAGTTGGTTTTTAGGCGTACTTTCAATAATGGCGGTGTAATTACCACTGCTAGGAATATCAATATTAATGTTGATAAATCGAGTATTGTTATTACTCCACGTTGAAATCGACTCACCATCACTATGTTCTGTGAAATTATGAGTGATGACACCACGTTGTACTAACTCTTGTAACGTCCCTTCTAGTACAACATCGTCGTTTTCATTTTTGATCCATAGATACCGACCAATAAACCCACCTTCAGTAAACTTGAGTCTGATTGAATTGACTCCTTTTCCTGCAAATGACCAAACCTCTGTATTCACTGGGGAGTCTGATGCGCTAATGATGACATCCGTCTTTGAATACAACCCTGGTACATCGCTCTCCGATATACCGTTGAATAAGCGCTTATTCTGAGCTTTAAATTCATTCACGATAATGCTGCACGACGACGTTACGGCTTGTGATTTCATCAAACCATAAGCAATCGCGGATACATCACGCTGTCGAGTTTTCGTAGAAATTGAATCAATACCTCCGAGATTGACGCGATAGCTGGTGTCATTAAATAGATGCTCACTCACCCCCCAATCTCCATCTTCGTTATATGAATAGCCAGTCACACTCTCGAATTTGTTGATCAGCTCTTCTGGCGTGAGCGCTCGGTAACGTTCCAATCCAGAGATTGAGCCCTCTGTTGTCGATTCTGCTCTGAAGTATTCATGCATAATCATGTCCACCAAGAGAAGCTTCAGGTTCATATTTGACGCCACGAAATTATCAGCGAGGTCTTCTACGATCCTTTGCTCATACTCATAAATAGCCAGTTCATCTTGATACTCTAACGAGTCAGGATCGGGGGCTTTTCGCAAGTTTCGGCTAAACAGAGCCGGCCACCAAAAGTTCACCGTACCAGTGGCAAATCTTCGGTCCTGAACTAAACGCTCACCAAGCCATTTAATTGGCACCTCGCCATCTGGGAGGTTTACACCATAATAACCAGCTGGACGGATATCTCTGTACCACGTTTCATTGTCATCAAAAATGTATTCTGCTCGATAACTTCCAATGAGTGAGTTTTTGCCTCCCACATATTTATATTGGCCTTCATGTCCATAGTCTTGGAAGCCGGCTGCAATAGGATCCATGGTGATATGACAGTTCGCACAAGCTGGGTTATTCATCGTTGGGTTATCATCATCAATGACATCGTCGGTTGAAATCGTCCGAGCTAAATTGGTTTCAATCTCATAATTGAGGAATATTTTCATCGTATTGTTAGCACGTGTACGATGAAAGTTGGTATCGGTGTTGGGGTACGTCCACAAGTATCCAAACGTAGAGAGCACACCAGAATGCGGCCGATCGACACTAATGTCATTTTCGGACCATACCCGTTCTCTGCTATCCCCATAATAATTGGGCAACCTACCGTCTGAGGACACGTGATAATTCGTGTCTTTAACGGGCACAAATGTCCCTTCTTCAACATTGATATCAGCAAAGTGTTTCGCTGTTGACGCAGAACCCATTGTGTAATCTGCGGTTAAAACCTCACTATACGGTTTATCTTTAGAAACAATGTCCCAAATAAGTTCGAGTGGTGCTTCTATTAATTCCCTGGAGAATTTAATTCCATCTTGATAAGTCACGTCCGACCCTTCAGTAGAAATTAAGTTGTATGACTCAGGGTAGTGCCAATAGTAATAGTCGTTCGTGTAATCTTGCCGGCGATAATCATTAATACCGAGCAACGATCTTGTGTGCAGATTGTCGTTAGCAGTGCGTATAACAAACGCTTTAAACTGCTCACTACTGTCCGTCAGTTTTGTGACTTCCTCTCTAAGCTTTTCTTCGCTCCAGCTTCTGGCATCTAACATCTCACTTTGAGTCGGTACTTCCCCCTGCAGCAGCAGCTTCGCTTTTCTGTAGGTTTGGTCTCTGCTCTCTAAGTGGAATAAGCTGGTCTCTTCTGGTTCAGTTTCAATCGGCTTATTAAACGCTTTATATAAAACCGCACGTAGAATTTGCCACTGATTACTTGATTCAGGAAAAACCGTGGCACCGCCATGATTGACTTTACCTGCAGGCTTGGCGAGGACAGTCACAATCTCACTGTCATAATCTCGGACATAATCCATTAAACGATCGGCATTTTTTTGGACCGTCAGATCATCATCACCGTGTTCAAATTTCAGTTGACTGAGATCCGCCGCACCACCATCGGTATGACATGCCACACACCTTGCTTGGATTAATCTTTCGTTAACATCAGCAAATGTGGCGGTATTCGGGTCAATATCGACCATGACCGGCAATGTGCTGAGCAAAGGATCCAGTGGATAACCATCGTAAGCATCAAGTACACCATCATTGTCGTCATCATTGTCGGCGTTGTTACCAATCCCATCACCGTCAGTATCTAAGGTTTCACTGGCGTCGGTAGGCGCCCAATCCAAACTGTCCACGACACCATCGTTGTCGTCATCCAGATCTCGGCTATCTTCTATGCCATCATTATCACTATCAAGGCCCAGCGTGTTATCTTTCGAGGACAAATCGTCAATATCGAGCACGCCATCACCGTCGTTATCACCTCGCAGTGCAGACACTTGACTGGCTGTGAGTGCAGCGTCAAACAACTTGAGCTCATCAATACCTTTATTAGGGTTACCAATAAAGAGTCGACCGTCTAGGCTCCACTTATCGACGCTATGTACAAACGTTGATATCGACTTACCATCTACGTAAAGATGGAATGTTCCTTGATCGTAAACTAACGCGATATGAGCCCAGCCATCTAAGCCATCAATCACCTGACTCTTATGTATCTCAACATTATTATCAAAGACCGATATTGAGCTATCTTGATTCGGCACCAGACAGAGCCACGTACAGCGGTTGAGGCCGAGGTAACTGCCTGCATCAATATAAGAAAAGTTCATCCAGTAGCTAAAGGTAAAACTCTCTAAGAACGTCGTTAAATTAAATGTCAGTCCGTTAGCGAATAATGTACGAGCTTTATAGCTATATGCGCCGTCGCCAACGGCTCCTGGAACGGGTTCAAAATACTGATTGGCATACAGGTTAGGTGCAGAATTTCTACTCTGGTATACCCAGTAGTTCCCTTCATTTGGTGAATCTGGATTGACACTGCGGCTTTCCGCTTCAAAACCGTAATCGAAGATGAGCGTATTATTAGTCACAGCGTTATCAAGTGGTGATTCATCCAACAAGTCCGGGGTTCCGTCATTGTCATCATCCCAGTCTCTTGAATCCGCAATACCGTCACCATCACTATCCGGATCGGCTTGTAGCTCAAACATAATCGTATGAGTTGGAGCTTGTTCGCTTAACGTCGCTTGGTAGCCCGCTGGAATAGCGCGAACGCCAGTCTTTGTCACGACTTCAATTCGATAATATTGCAATGGTAGATCAATAATCGACGTTTCATCACCAGCAGTAACAACGACTTCTTTCTCAACATTATCGCCAATTATACGAACCGTTACTTGTTCATTATTTGATGCATTCAAAGCGAGTGAAATAATACCTGGTTCAACGACCTCCTCAGTTTTATTTCCCCATACGTCATACCACAAGTAACTGGCGACCTTCTGACGACATAGATCATCACACGTCATCGTAAACATCGTATCCACTTTACTTTTCAATTGAGTCAATGAACGATCTGACCATCGATCCGCGACAGCCTGATCGCCAATCAGGTCGGGTCCCACACCCTGTCCATTATGGCAATCGGCGCATTTTTCTTGGTATAACGACGCACCGGTCGTGCTGTCACCGCTCATGGTCCATGTCGCGTTTACATTAGGTTCGCGACCCGTAACACTCAAACGTTGGCTCGATGGCACGGGTGAATACGCCCCAACCTGAGAGACGACCAATTCATACTCTCCTAACGCTAAGTCATCCAGTACTAACGTACTGTTCCACGCCATATTTTGGTTTGACTGGTAATTTTCTCCCGTTATCGTCACTGATTGTTGGTCGTTGACGACATCAAAACTCGGTGATGTTGGCGTCCTTAAGGTGACACTCCCTGAGTCTACCGTCACTTCATAGTAATCCACTCCCCACGCGATCGCTTTGTTGTCACTGTTCAGTGACTGACTTTCAGGGGCGTCTAATTCAGACAGCCAATCTGTGAAGTCCAAGGCTTTTAGCGTGTAATCACCATGTATTGCACCCTGTATGACTAGTGGTTGACCACCAAAACGCAGCGTGATGTTTCGCTCATAGCCCAACGGATCCGTTAGACGAACACGCACACGCTCGTTCACTAAGTCGTTACTTGGCGCGTCAGGCGGCGTAATGGTTAAGGTAGTGTCCAGTAATGCAGCTTCATTTGATTTAATATGAACCAAGCTGTCCATGGCATCATCTGACATCAACATACTGCCATCAGCCAGCGTCAAAAACGCGACAGGGCGGCCATTACATGAACCATCAAAACAGATATAGCTGCCACCAAATGTCTTCATAAATGGAATGGCGTCTATCTGATAATCAATCTCGCCTTGCGCGTTCATTCCTACCAGTTGAACATGAATGCCTTCATGCTCTGGCGTGCCGTTACCATGCTCTGCTATCCACAACTGTTGGGCACCAAAACTTGCTGGCAATAGGTTGTTGAACTCAATGCCGAGTGGCGCTGAATGACCGGCAATACTCAATGCTGGCGCTTGGTAATTTTCGACGCGAATATCCGATAAAGGAATATTGAGCCCTTCACCATTGTCTTCTTCGTCTTGAGAAACACCAAGCTGCCCATAACCATAAACGTAAGGCGCGCCAAAGTGTTGACCTTCTTCTGTCACGTGGTTGAGCTCATCGACCACGCCTTGAAACTCTGAACCCAGTCCCGTCGCTTGACGGCTATTGTCACTGAACCACAAGTTTTGGGTATCGGGATGGAAATCAAAGCCGACGGTATTACGAATACCTTTCGCCGCAATAGTGTATTCCCCCGTGTTTAAGTCGTATTTTAAGATGGTACCAAAGCGTTCATCTTCAATACTGCACGCGTTACACGGCTGACCAACCGGGATATAAATACTGTTGTCGTTAGGGTTGGGACCGAAACGGATGAACTTCCATTGATGGTGAATTTGCCCGGCTTGTGATCGATCAGAGGTATCCAGCTCACTCCCTGGCAAGGTCAACAACGTTTCGGTAGTTGGGAAAGCGGTATAATGTGCATCCACATCGTTGACACGATATAAGCCATCTACATCAGCAATGTATAACGCCCCATCTCGATACGCTAAGCCGCTCGGCATGTTCAACCCATCGGCCACCACAACCGGGTGACCCACTTCCATGGTAGCGGCGTTGAAGGGCATGCCATAGACTTTGTCTTCTGTTCGCGTTGCGGCGTAAAGTACCCCGTCACCTAACGCCAACTGGCGAATATTGCCCAAGCCTGTTTTTAGCACGTCAATGCTCAACCCCGGTAAGGCACGCTGGTTAACATATGAGACATCAGGGGTTGGGCGATATCGTAGAGACAGCGCCTCCGGTACCGTGTCAGCATCACTTAAATCCACGATAACTGGCGTACGGAATGCTTGTAACCCTTGAACAGAGGGCGCATAAACGCTGTATTTTTGCGCGGGAAGCGTGGTGTTTTTCAGCTCCCCAAATGGCACATTTAACGGATAACTTTCCTCGCCATGAGTAAAGATAATCTGCGCTGTTAATGGCACGCCAATATCATCGACATTGACCGTTAACGTCACACTTTCAGAGTGGTTAGGATCCGTAGGGTATGCATCATTGTCATCCAACACCCCATCACCATCATCATCCGTATCGGCGTTGTTACCAATGCCATTGCCATCGGTGTCGGTGTCTTCAGTGGGATCAAGCGGGAAGGCATCAGTGCTGTCTGGTGCGCCATCATTGTCATCATCGGTGTCGGCATTATTACCTAACCCATCGTTATCGCTGTCTTGCCACTCATGAACATCCTCCGGAAACGCATCGACAATATCAATGTGCCCATCATTGTCCGTATCTGGCGCAGCGCTATTGGCGTAGACAGAGGCAATTTGAGAAGCGCTAAGTGCATGACCATCAAGGCGCCATTCATCGAGCTGCACTCGTCCAATACTATAAAACTGAGTCAGTGAAGCACTACTATCACCGAGAACCAACTGACTGACATCGTAGCGCGGTAAAAAGACACGCTGTTCATCGACAACTTGTTCGCCATCAATATAAACCTTGAGGTCTCCCACTCGGTACAACGTATGGTTTTCTACCGTTGCAAAAGTGATGGTTAAGAACCCGTTGCTATCCGTGCCTTCTTGTATATCCCACCGGCTTCGTTCAATCTCGTTATTTTGATCATCTTTCACTACGCTACGAAGTCTTAATACGCCTGACTGCGTTTTTTCTAGTAATAAAAATCCACGCTCTGCCTGACTTAATGCCATAAGACTAAGCGTACCTTCTGCTACATCAGCTTGGTTGATTTGGACACTTAAAGAGAAATCGCTTAATGTAGGGCCAGCTTTCCACACGAGTTTCTGAGTGTGATCACCCGCAAATTGTAAACCATAACCAGTACGCATTATCGGCTGCTCAAAGTCCCCCAATTGCTTGACGTCTTCTCTTGCATAGCTTGAACTATCTATTGTTAGATCATGGTCATCTTCAAACATTAACTTCAACAGTGGCGACAGCTCAGGGGCATGTTCTGCTATTTCTATATTTGCAAAACGAAAGCTGCCATGTTTCGCAGTAACGGTTAGTGTTTGCTCTCCAGTGGGAAGATATACGGTCGGTATCGTAAACGGCTGGAAGTTTCTCGCTCCCCCAGATTGAAAATCTAAGGTCGTATTTCGCTGCCCTTCGACTTGCAGTTCCAGTGTAGAGGTACCTTCACTACCCAGAGAAAATGTGACGTCATAGTAACCGGCTTGAGCCACGTCAATCGTGTACCTTAACCATTCTCCTTCATTCATTCGACTAATATGCAAGCCAGCGGTAGCATCATTCTCAATATCAATGCCGTCTGCGCCTCGATAGTTACTTTCTCCCTCGTCATTGTCTTGACCTTCGGTATAGTCCACGGCATGAATCATCGACGGCACTTGAACGACAGCAACAACCGAACGCAGTTCGTCGTAGGGGTAAGCATCATCCGCGTTGGCAACACCATCATTATCCTTATCAGCATCAAACTCATCACGAAGCCCATCATGATCGTAATCAACCGAACTATGTAATCGGCGCTCAATACTGTAGTTATCTGAACCGTTATTGGTCACTGTTTGTACCAATTGAATCTCACCTATTTGAATCAGGTTTACGGTTTCCGACGTGTGACTTTGTTCTGAATCATCGGTGGTATCTTCGGTCAGTCTATACTCCCAATCTCCCATTTGTTTCCAGGCTTCTTTTAAAGAAAATGTGTTCATGGAGACGGGCATATTCACATCAAGAATCGCTAATGTGGCATCCTCATTCACCGATAACGCCAGTACACCCAACTCTTCATCTGTATCGCCACCGGTTCCATTTGCGCTTGGATAGAATAACGCGCTCCAGAATCCAGAGAAGTCCAGCTGTTTAATGCGAGCAAATAGGCTGCGTTCATCATGTTGAGTTTGCGGTTGAGTAACCACGGCAGGAAGGTGGTGCCAATTCATACCTAATTGGCTGGCCTCAGAAAATAACCATTGCTGCCAGAAATCACTCGACGTGCGGTTTAAGCGAGCGGCCAGTAGCTGCATTGACTCAGACTGATATTCTTGCGCCTCTATAATCAAGTAATCGATATTCGCGTGAAAGTTATCCATTCCTGGCCAAGGCTTAACGCGCAACTCCCAATTACCTGCCGCATCTTGGCGTCGTTCAACCACACCTGAGTCATTCACGTTCGGCTCTGTTGTTACCTCAACATCACCGCTACTGACTTGATATGCTGACGTTAGTAAAATAGGCATCGAATATTGTAGAGTCGGGTAAAGTGTCTGCCACTGATCGGTTAATTCAAAAGTACCTAATTCGATTCTTTCTATTGCAGTATTGGGATTTTGCAACGGTAAGTCTTGCTGATTTGAAACGTGAGATAACGTGACTTGCCCTTCTACTACCCTTAATTCAAGCTCCTCGATTGAGCCATTTACGCTAATAGCATAATCACGAGTATCACCATCCACTTTAAGTGAAGCAATACGCTCACTATCAGCAAAAATATCCGCATAAGCAGCGTCTATTTCATTTTTATTTTCAAGTTCAAAAATATACACATTACCCAACTCAATATTGGGCTCGTGGATATAATAGCTTTGTTCTTCATCCAACAATTGAGGTTGTAATAACGAATAACTCTCATTATTCGCTTGAGCAACAGAAGCAAACACACTGAAAATAGCGAATAAAGTAATCCCTTGTGGCACCACTGCCATTTTATTCATCATTTTATATTCCCTATACCTTTAATTCTTATAAAAATAAATCGATATAGTAAAGTAATATAAAAAATAACAAGCAATAGTCAAAAAACAGAAGGTACAATATATTTTACTTATAGGTATCAAAAATTAAATTAATATGTAAGTCGGAAAAATGACGTTTGAAACAGTCAAAAATATGACCCTGTGATTATTTTCGATAAGCTATGCCAACATTTTAAAATTAAACATTGTCATTTAATAAAAATCATGCGCGCCATATAATATGTAAATATTGAAAGGGAGGGCTTATATACCTCCATCGCTATTTCATCTAATTAAAATACGTTGCTCAACCTTTTAAATTGAACAACGTATCACTACTTATTAACGCGCTAACTGCTGCGCCAAACCACTATGCCTCACCGTTTTACTGCGGATAGTTTTGTGAACAACAGCAGGATCAGCGATCATTGTCAGGGTCTTTTTAGCGCGAGTAATACCGGTATAGATCAATTCTTTAGTCAGCAATGGCGAAAAATCACCGGGTAGAATCAAAAAGGTATGAGCAAATTCGCTGCCTTGAGACTTATGGATGGTCATAGCATAGGCCGTGTCATGGTCCGGAACTCGGCTCGGCAACACCGATTTAATACTGCCATCTGGCAATTCAAAAAACACCTTTAGCTTATCGACATCGCCTGTGTAATCCACCATACATAAACCGATATCGCCATTGTATAAGCCTAGGTTGTGATCGTTACGTGTCACCATGATAGGGCGTCCGGCATACCACTGAACCTCACTATTCGCGATCATTGCTCGTTGATTTAATCGTTGTTCAATTCTCTGATTTAGGCCAACCACACCAAAGTCGCCTTCTCGAACCGCGCATAACAACCGATGATGAGCAAAAGTCGTCAATGCTAACTTTGCCGTTTTTCGTTGCCATTCGGCTAAAATTTCGTTTGTATTTCGGTCTTCACCAGTAGGCTCTAGCTTAATAACATCTAAATACGGTTTGTACGCATTCACCATGCTTTTCAACAAATCTTGGTAAGCATTACCACTCAAATGATGCCATTGAATATCAGTAAATCCTTTTTCCCACACCCGATCAAAACCACGAGTATCACTGGCATTAATGGCCTTCGCCAACTGGCCAATGCCGGAGCGCGCATCAAAGCGATAGCTTTTTTGCAGTACACACAAACCATCTGCAACCGCGCTGCTTTGAGTCGATTTTTTGGTTGGTAGCACTCGTTGACAGTCAAACTGCGTCAATTGCTGAATGGTGTCATTTTGCGCTGGACTGTACCCCAGAGAGGAAAACTCACAGATGTCCGACAACACCGCTCCAGCCTCGACAGAGGCGAGCTGATCTTTGTCACCAAGAAGTATAAGGCGAGCATGTGGCGGCAACGCATCTAATAATCGATGCATCATCGGCAGATCCACCATCGATGCTTCATCAAGCACCAAAACATCAAGGTGCAACGGATTGTCTCGATTATGTCTGAATTCCACTCGGTTCGGAATCGCACCCAACAAGCGATGAATTGTGCTCGACTCGGTTGGAATTTGCTCCATGGTTTTAGGGTCAATCGCGAGGCTCGTCACCGCTTTACCAATCGACTCCGTTAAACGAGCTGCGGCTTTTCCCGTCGGTGCCACCAGCTTTATCACTGGCCCCTGCTTATCTGAACGCGATTGATGCAGCAATGCGGCCAATAACTTGGTCACTGTGGTGGTTTTTCCGGTTCCCGGACCACCCGATATCACGGAGAAGCGACGTGTAAGCGCTACCGCCGCCGCTACTTTTTGCCAATTCAAACAAAGCGGCAGTGGAATCAAAGCGCTCAGAATATCAAGATCACTTACCTGGTTTGCCGCAAGCAGAACTTGATCCACCCCACTCCAATCGATAGCGTCAGGCAGCACCACATCTAATGCATCGCAAACGAGCTGTTGCCGTGTCACTTGAGTATTTTTGTCATTAGACAAAGCCTGTATTGACGCAAATAAATAGTGGTACTCACGAGCAAACAATCGATCTAACAGCTCAGCCGATTTCGATGGGTCTTCAATCGTAATTGGTGTTGCCATGGCATTGAGACGCTCAGCGATGGTTTGTTCATACCGGTAATAACGGTGCAAGTACAAACGCCCTCTTTGCCAAACCAGCGGAGTCGGCGAATCACCGTTAGCGTTACTTGCATTAAGACCATTAATATTAATCGCTTCTATGCTATCCGCACCGCTCAATACCGCCAACCAATCGACTTGGCTTACCACGCGGTCAATCTGCTGCGCCGCATCGCCATAGATCCCAAGTACACTCGCACTTGGTTGCAAGTTTGCGCCACCGCTGAGTGATGGTTGATGAGCTTCACTAGGGTCTAGGTTCAAGCAAATATGCCCTTGGCCGAGTTGCGCACTTGTCAAAGCGGCTAGCCACATGACCTCAGCTTGATAACGTGACTCCAATGACGCGACAAACTTAGAAAACTGACGATCTAAAGGGCGTAATATTTTCTTTTCTGTTAAGAATTCAATGATCTCTGGTAATGACTGAAACCGATCCGACATTATTGTCCCTTCCCTTGTTGCTCACCTGAGTGCTCATGATGTGTAGTCTCACCCGAAATCAGCGCATCGAGCGCCTCAATCAATGCCTTTTGAGGCTTTTGGCTAAAAATACCCGAGGTTGAACCAGGCTCAATACCCCGTAGAAATAAGTAATACACCCCACCGATATGCTGGTCATAGTCATAATCCTTAATGCGTGTTTTAAGGAAGCGATGCAGCGCAAGGGCGTAGATTTGATATTGAAGATCATAGCGATGATCGATCATCGCGTGATTCAGTTGAGCCTGCTGGTAATACTCCACCGAATCCCCAAGGTAATTCGATTTCCAATCAAGGACATAGTATTGGCCTTCATGTTCGAAAACCAAGTCAATGAAGCCTTTTAACATGCCGCTTACCGTATAAAAACCGAGGTCTTGGGCCTGCGCGGATAGATCATCGTAACGTTGTACGACACGATTAAGCGAGACAGCATCCAGAACCTCAATCGGCAATAAAAACTCCATCTCAACCAAACGTTGTGAGGGCGATTTGTCTCTTAAAAGCATCGATGCGCCGTCAAGAGGCGTATCAAGAACGCGATCCACTAAATCATGAATAACAGGCAGCCATTGTGGCTCATATTGTTCTTTATCTAATAAGTGTTCAATCACCTCGCGGTTATGCTCAGATCTCACCGGGTCAGTAAACTCAACCTCTTCAAAGACGGTATGGAGGAACGTCCCTGGACGCGCACCTTTGGGAAAATGATAAATCGTTTTCTCCGGTTCAAGCAAAGACACGCTTTCCTCTTCTTGAGAAGAGTCGATATCAATGCCCGCCGATTCAATGAACACCTCGCGGTCGGAATGCTGATGCCCTTGTTTCACTAGGTTTGAATAGCTCGTCATTCTCCAGTTTCGGTCGATACCAGAGGCGAGCGTTTTAACACTGAGTGACGGCAGTTCCGTTTCTTTAGCTCGATAGAGTTCGTCATCAACACACGGCGGTGACACGACTTGGATCGCCGATTGCTTACCTTCAAGTTGCCCTAGCGCTGAGGCCAGTTCGTTCACACCCAGCTCTTGCGCTTGTTGCACTAAATACCCTATCGCGCTGTGGTGCACCCCCGTTGGCTCCTTGGTTGAGCGACCATTACGCAGTGGAGCGATACCAATAAAACACCCATAGACAGCACGGGTCAATGCCACGTAGATAAGGCGTAAGTCTTCTGCTAGCCGCTCTTTATCTGCTTGCGCCAGTGCCGACTTTGACTGACTAAGGTCAATCACCGGAGATTGCAGGGCGTCATCATAATATTTAGCCTCTGAGGCCTCACGATAGCCAGTCACAAACGGCAGGTACACGAGATCATATTCCAGCCCTTTCGACTTATGGATCGTGATAATTTGCACAAGGTTACGTTCAGATTCTAAACGTTGAATGTGCTCGTCACTCCCCCCCAACCCTTGCTGCGCATCGTCAATAGATTGACCAAACCAACGCAACAGGGCGCTATCGCTCTCAAGATCTTGTCGTTCATTTTGCAGCAGCTCACCAAGATGAAGGTAGTCCGTCAGTAAGCGTTCGCCGCCAGCCTCCGTCAATAACCGGCTCGCAATCTCACGCTTAAACAGTACCGCTCGCAGCATCGGCAATACCCCACGGGTCTGCCATAAATGACGGTACTCTTGAAACTCTGCCATCACCTTTTCCCACACGCTCTCTTCGTAGTTAAGATCATTGAGGTAGGAAGCCGATAACGCAAAAAGCTCACTGGCTAGTGCCGCTTTTAAGGCCCGTTCATCGCCTAAGGACCATACGGCTTGGAGTAGACGCAACAGATCAATGGCAACTGGACTGGCAAATACACTATCTCGATTAGACAGGTAGACACTGGCAATACCGCGATCAGCCAGTGCTTGCTTAATAAGCTGACCTTCGGTTCCCGTTCTCACCAGTACCGCCATGTTTCCGGCTTGAATCGCAGATTGCTTGTCCCCATCCACTAACACGGATGCATTATGTTGAGAGCCTGTCAGCACCTGTTTAATGTGTTGAGCCGTCGACGCCGCCATTGCGGTGACATATTCACCTTTTGGTAACGGCTTCTCGGCTTCTTGCAGCCAAAATTCGATGGCACTTTGTGGCTCGTCATTCAAACGCCAGTGACGAAGGTGGGCTTTAGGGTTCGCGTTGACCGCAAAGAAGGGAATATCGTCATCATACACAAACGGCGATTGCGCATGCTCAAACAGGGTGTTAACACTCTGAACCATGCTCTCACTTGAGCGCCAGTTCGTCCCCAACGTGTAGTGCTTCGTTACCTGATTTCTTGCCTTGATGTAGGTAAAAATATCGGCACCACGAAAGCCATAAATGGCTTGTTTAGGATCACCAATCATGAACCAACCACACTGTGCGTATTCAAGGTAGACGCGACTAAAAATATGATATTGCAGCGGGTCGGTATCTTGGAATTCATCGATCATCGCCACGGGAAACTGCTGACGTATTTTCTCTGCCAGTAGGTCGCCCGATTCAAACTCAAGCGCAGCAGATAAATGCGTCAGTAGATCATCAAACGACAACCATTGCTTGCTCTCTTTAGCTTCAATCAGTCGTTGGCGACACTGGGTGATCGCCAACGCCAATAGTGGTGTTTTAAGCTCCGGAGGTGACGCAAGCAGGGTTTCTATCGCAAGGAAAATCTCATGAGCAGGCGCAGTACCTTTCGGTGTTTTTTCATTCAATATCGCTTGAGAAAATTTTTCTAGTGGTTCTGGTAAATAGTAATCTTTTGTCTCGGCTTGCGACCATTGTGTCACCGCGCTAATCCAGGTAGGCAGTGACTTTTTGGTATAACTGCGCTTGTTGACATCCGACTGACTGATGCAAGCCTCAATATCATCAGCTGCCGCGCTCCATTGAGCTTTTAGTGCTTGAATCGCGTTAAGGTTATCTTGATGTAGCGCCGCCAAGTCAGTTGCACTGGCATGACGAGTAAAGGCGACAGCCGGCCCTGTCATATAACGAGAAATGTCTTTCAGCAAAGCGCTAGGGGTTGCCCACAGCTTTCTCACCTCACTTGCCAATTCCAAAGCAAGTGGATAAAACTGGCTGCGCCAAAAGTCTGCCACCACTTGTGCTTTTAATCGGCTTTCATCCGTAATGAATTCGTTGTTAAAACGAGCGCCCGATTCAAAGGCATTCTGGGTTAGCATGCGCTGGCAAAAACCATGAATGGTATACACCGCCGCTTCATCCATCTGTCTTTCCGCTTGTAATAGCGTCGTAACCGCAAAGCGATGGTCTTTAATATCCGCCAGTAACGGAGCAATCACAGGATCATCACTGTGGCCTCGCGCAAAGGCAATTCGGGCCTGATGAATCCGTGCACGGATACGGTCTCGCAGTTCTGCAGTGGCTGCTTCGGTAAAGGTCACCACCAGTATTTGGTCAACGGTAAGTGGATGCTGATGGCGAGAGGCGTCATCACCATGCCCAAGCAACAAACGTAAATAGAGGCCAGCAATAGTAAAGGTTTTCCCTGTGCCCGCCGAAGCCTCGATCAGCCTCGCCCCGTGCAAGGGAAAACTCATTGTATCAAGTGCGATTGGTGCCTGAATATTCTTGTCTGACATGATGTGTGAACTCAACTTTGTGATCCAGTACTTAAAATTTAATTAAAACAATAAATTACGAGGTTAAAGCCATAATCCGTGCGATCCCATTCACGGAATCAATATTAGATAGGCACTACTATCATGCCTAACGAATTACGGTCCCTCTGACCCTGTGGCCGACCAGCGTACTCCCTACATATACTAATAATGCTGGCGGTCACTCCCCCCTATTTGCCGATGGGCGCTGTGGTTTAAAAGAACCGATCGCTCATGCCCACTCTCTCGATTTACTCTCTCTATCAGGCTATTAGCACTCATGATCGGCGTCAATCGTCGGCGTTTGTGGTCGCGGGAACCATTGAATAAAAGTCTTCGGCACTTTGGCTCATGGTTCGTGGCGCCTGTAAGACGCGCGCCGCCAATTGCTTGCTTTCTTGCGCCATGTTGTCGTCCCATTGTGGCCAGACTCTCGAGATATAAGGGTTTCCCCCCTCTCCAATCATCATGTAACCCCCGATGAACTTGGCTTCCATTTTACTCAGCATTTTTTCGTCATCGGGTTTCCATGCGCCGCGGCTAAAGTTGGCCTCAATGCCTGCCATGGCCGTTTCAGGAAAGTACGCCAAGGGTTGATCGAGCCCTTCCACAAACAAAGACAACAGCTCTTTCAGATGCCCTGCGGCAAACTCTGCGTCCAACGCGGGTAAAACGCGATGCACAACGCCTTCTTTTTTGTCGTATGCCAGCATATGAGTGGCCTTAGTACTGCCGGTTGCCGCGAGTAGTAAATGGTCAATCCACGCACTGAGATAATCACTGGCACGCAGCCGCCCACTTCGGTATCGAACTAAACCCGACGCATACTGCCCGGTAATCCAGCCTTGCAGGCGAATGCGGTAGTGCCCCAGATCTACTCGTTGATTCACCTCGCAATCATCCACCGTAGAGGTCGTCAACGCAGCCACAGCTTGCGCCAGCTCTTGCGTCTGCATCATGTTGCCCGCCAGTTCTAAATCACCGAAATGCCGCACAGGTAAGAAGCCTTGCGCTTTTTGCTGTTGTTGAAAGTCCGACATGGCCGACTCAGACAACTGACCACCATTTTTAACCAGTGTCGACAGCAACTCATTTCGCAGGCCAAAACTTTCTAGCCCATTGAGTGCGAAGGGTTCGTCTTCTTCGACCATAAAATGCTGCTGGTCAAATGAAACCTGCAGCCTACGATTAAATAAATACTGCACCGGCAAGCGCCAGAATCGCTGTAACTCGGTTAGGTCCAGCTCAACCACTTCGCCTAACGCTCGGTCAATCGGCGGTAGCACAAAATGCGTTGCCGCAGATTGCACCGTTTGTTCTTGCGAGCTCTGTCGCGCGGTGGGTAGCCACTCGGCCGCATAGCTCTGCTTATCGCTATTGGCATCAAAGTGCGAAGGGCTAAATGGCACCATTGGGTATTCTTGTGTTAGGCGCTGATTGAGACGCTGACCAGAATCATCCACATTCATATCCCCATCATCCGGCAAGCGATAATTTTGCTGACAGTACTCCATCAACTCAGACACTAGTACCGATGGCACTCGTTCAGTGTTGTCTTGGATAGAGCGTCCAACATAGCTGATGTAAAGGGATTGCTGCGCAGAAAGCAGCGCCTCGAGGAACAGATAACGGTCATCATCTCGTCGAGACCGGTCCCCAGCCCGAGTACGCCCTGTCATGAGGTCAAAACTCTCCGGCGGGACGCTTCGCGGATAGACGCCATCATTCATTCCCAGCAAACACACCACCTTAAACGGGATCGAACGCATCGGCATTAGGGTACAAAAATTCACCTGCCCGGCAAGGAAGCGCTGACTAACACGTGAGCCCGACAGTTTATTGATAAAATACTGCCTGACGATCTTAGGGGATAAATGCTCGTCGAAACACGCATCTTGCAACTGTTCTTGCAGCCCTGAAATGGTATCTCGTATCGACTTAATCACGACTTCGCCTTCAAGTTCAACCTTGAAGAAATCATCCACCAGCTGATTAATCACCGTACGCCACTGCTCAATGTTAGTGGCCATGCTCAAGCGTTGCCTATAGCCTGCTATGGTATCGATAAACTGCGCTAATTTACCGGCCGTTTCTGCGCGCATACCTTGGGTCTGCTCATAAGGTGCAATCACATCGTCATCCACGCAAAGTAATCCGGATTCTTCACTGATTGCATAGCCTGCTAGCATTCTTGATATGCCAAACATCCACGAATTCTGGCCAAACTCCGGTAAATCAAACTCGTGAGCGGTATGCTCATCAATCCCCCAGCGAACCTGAGCTTCATCAACCCAAAGCTTGATCATGGCGTATTCTTGCTCATCGAGATCAAAACGCGCCAGTATGGCCGGTACATCAAGGAGCTCTAACAGCTCGCTAGAGGTACAACGCAACTCAGGCAGCGCCAAAAGCTGATTGAAGGCATTGAGTAGCGGGCTTTCTTTGTCTGCGGTTCGGTCTGATATGGAGAAAGGAATATAGCGCTCACCCGCGGCGTTACCAAATACCGCTTGAATCGAAGGGCTGTAAGCGTTGATATCCGCCACCATCACAATGATATCCCTTGGTTTGAGCTGGGGATCATTGTCAAACATGGTGAGTAGATTATCGTAAAGGGCTTCAACTTCACGCATCGCGCTATGACAGACGTGCAGCGTTAACGAGCGATCATCGCTGGCAATATCCGGTTTGTGCTCAGAGTTGAGGATGATACTGTCATTTTGATGCTCTTCCAGACCTAAAATATCGGCCTGAATATGATGCAGTAAAGAATCTCGGTCGATATCAACAAAGGCTTCAATTTCATTCGACTCAAGCTGAGAAAGCAGATAAAGATTGTCTCGGCCCAATTTACCCATCGAAGCCAATAAGCTATTGCCAATATCGCTGACGTGAAGTTCATCGTCGACGTTGTCATCAACGCTGCCTTTTAATGTCGGGGTATCATGACACTCAGACACATCGCCAATCTCACTTATGGCTTGTAAATGCTTACGATTGCTGGCGGCCAATCGTGCGAGGTATTTACGGTCTCTCACATCCCCCCAGTAATACCGGCAAGGGTTGGTGAACATCAAGTGCACATCAATATGCTGCCCTAATGCTTTTAACGCATCCAAATAACGTGGAGGCAATGAGGAAATACCAAACACAAACAATCGCTTTGGCAAACCCGCAAGCCGGGCATCCAATTGCTCACCACGACTGTGCGCCAAGGTGTCGATAAAATGCTCATACAAGTTGGCACGATGGTAAGGCGATTGGCCTAAAGCCAGTGTATGGTCATACAAAGACTGCCAAAGTTTTGGCTGCCAAGGCTGCTCATCTTCCAAATCAGGAACCGACTGCCCTGATTCCCACGCGGCAATCCATTCCGGCCTATACACCAAATAACCATCATAGATATCAGCTATTTTTTCAGCGAGCTGGTATCGCTTCGATGCGTCGTCATCGTGTTCCAGATACTGGGCAAGAGGAGCGAAATCCTCATCACCGAGGTGATGCGGCAATAGATGCATGATCTTCCATGTCATCGCTTCTTTATTAAAGGCACTGCGCTGAGGAACATCATCAAGCACTTGAGTAAAGCGCTCCCAAATAAAAGTAGCAGGTAAAGGAAAATCGGTGTTCGCCGCAATCCCAAATTCTTGCGCCATGGCAATATTGAGCCATTGCGACATGCCCGGGCTTTGTACCAGAATTTGTTCTTTTTCGAAGGGGTTGGCTAGCGGGTCGATCTTAATAAGCTGCACCAACAGGGATTTGAGTACATCTATTTGATTTGAGTGATAAACGGTGAACACGTTGCCGCGCCTTTTGCAGATAATCCTTGTGTAAGATTATCACATAATTTCGTGGCAACGCATGATGGTATGTGTGTATTCAAGGTCCTAAGCACAAACCTTTGTCGTTTGTGGTCGAGTTTGTGGTCGATAAGCCAACATATAACGCAGCGCAACGTAGCTAACAACAATACTTGCGATAACCAATTCAATATTTGCTAAGACCATCACTTGATTGACCGCATCCTGCGCCACCCCTACATTGACCATCCATGCTGCCAATTTAAACAAAGCGGTAGCGCCAATCACCAACGGGAAAGTAAAGGCCGCATAACCCGGGCTAAATGGTAGGCGTATCAGTTTAATAAAGGCGAGATAAATCACCATCGTCATCAACACAGCAATGCCAAACAACAAGGCGACAAGGACTGGCGATGGGTTTGAGACGACGGTTAGATACCCTGCTAATGACAAACTCGCAGGCGCAGCCAATATTGCTAATGTTGGTTTGGCCGCGTCAGGCACTTCGCCGGCAAAAATTAAGCGATAAACCATACAAGGCAGCATAACCGCGTAGATAGCAATGCCAAAATACAACACCGCATCCGCCACTGGCGCTAACGCTGGCGTACCCGAAAATGCAACATCCGCGACCACAATACCAATAGGGGGTACAAACCAGCTTGGCACCATATGATGCAGTTTAAAGTCTCGGCTACGGTGATAGATAAAGCTCACTAGGAACACGACATGTAATGCGACCGCACCTAACCAGATACTGTCACCCAGTACAGGGTAGAAGTGGCCAACCGAGTTCGACACGACCATGGTTCCCATCGCAAATGTTGGTACAACACTGCCCACAACCGGATGAGCAAGGTCTTGTCTTAGCAAGTGACTATGAAAAAGAAACTTATACGCCAGCAACACAAGCAGTAGACCCGCAATAGCCGCACCCGTCCATTGTGCCATGTGATTAAAATTGCCCGCATTTTCCCAACTCCATCCAAGACTTGCGATCCCTAACGCCAGCCCTGCCATTGGGGTTGGTGCATTTTTCACTTTATGGTGAGTTCGTTTTGCTAGTGCAATCATAACCATGCCTGCTCGTTTTATTAAGTTGCGCTCATGATAAATCTAGTTTACGTTTAGGTATATCCATTTGTTTTCAACAGCCGTTCAAAAAAATTTAACATGAATACTAATATTTCACTGAAACAGCTCAAGGTATTTGTTGCGGTTACTCAGCACCAGACCTTAACCGCCGCCTCTGACACCCTGTTCTTATCAAAAGCAGCGGTCAGTATGTCTTTGAGTGAACTGGAAAAACAGATCGGTCATGCGCTATTTGACCGTGTTAACAACCGGCTAGTGATCAATCAAGAAGGGCAAAAATTGCTGCCCCTCGCTGATGAATTATTGAGCCGAAGTAAGGATATTGAATCCCTTTTTTCTGAGGAACAAAGTTTTCGTGGTCAGCTGCGCATCGGCGCCAGTGACACGATTGGTAATCAAGTCGCCCCCTATTTATTGAGCGAATATCGACAAACGTTCCAGCACAAAGCGCAGCAACTCTTCATATCAAATAGCGCCCTGATCTGCCAAAAATTAGTCGACTACGAATTGGATATTGGCTTAATTGAAGGCAAGACACTGCATCCCGAATTAGAAAGCACCCCCTTTAGTGAAGATGAGATGTGTATCGTAGCCAGCGTTTCGCATCCACTTGCTCATGCCGGAGTGATCGACCTCTCTCTGCTCGAAAACAGCGAATGGATACTGAGAGAACCCGGGTCAGGCACTCGTGAGTTTTTCTTAAGAACGGTGGCACCGCGTATTGAGGTATGGCATGAAGCATTTCAACTCAATACCACCGAAGCCATTCTCAATTGTGTATCGTCTGGTTTAGGGTTAGCGTGTATCTCAAAACTCGCCGCACAAACGGCGATTCAAGACGGACGAATCTGTGAGCTCCCCGTCTCTTTGGATATGAAACGACGCTTTTGGCTGCTGTTCCACAAAGAAAAGTATCAAAGCCCATTACTACGATCGTTCATCACGTTTTGCCAACAGTGGGACAATACAAAATAATCCATGGTTCCTGTCTGTGGCACGGCTTAACACCAACAACCAGCCACAGAGAATAGTAATTAGGCAATCAGTTCTCAGTTTTCCCCTACTGACTGGACAAGCACTTTCAACCTATGTATAAACAGACAGTATTGTCGATAAAAATTTAACTTGTTAGAGGATTAACCATGGCTGTAATCGTCAAGTACGTGGTGGAACGCAACGGAGAAGAAAAGATGACTTTTACCTCTAAAGCTGAAGCTGACGCTTATGATAAAATGCTAGATACTGCCGATGAGTTGTTTACGCTACTCGCTGAAAGCAAAATCATTGAAACGGAAGATAAGCAAGAAGAGCTCTCTTTGTTCTTAGCTCAGCATAAAGAAGAAGTGCTTTACGCACTCGGAGCAAAGCGTAAACCAACGCCGAAAAAACCAAAAGCGGTTGAGGCAGTTGAAGCTCAAGATGACGCGGCTTAAATAAATACCATACTAACCAGCTTAAAGTGACGCACTTTACGCTGGTTTTTTATTTGGATGATATGGTCGCCAGTTTTGTCCTTTATGGGCACGTATCCGATCGTGTGATTTAATGAACGTGAATTTTTTCTCATAAAAGCTACTGATTGGATCTACCCTAAACACACCTACCTATTATGTGATGTCTATTTCACCATGTTACATTTTACTCAAAAGAACAAACGTATTATCGCCAAGATAAGTTTGGGTACGGCTGTTTTCCTTCTTCAATTTCAGTCATTCTTTACTGCCGAAAGAATCATTGGATACCCGTTTAATTTCCTGTCATACAGCGGTAAATCGGATAGTTACTTTTTTTTCCTCTCTAGATTTTGTTACTCATTCGTGTTTTGGGCTGTCATTATTTTTGTCGTTTTAACGTTGGTTAGACGATGGCTTCCGGATCATGATGCTGCCTAGGTAGTGCCCACATAAACTTTCGTCAATTAGTAGATGATAATGACAGGCAAAGAAAAGCTGTTAGTCATACATTTTTCGGTAGACTAACTCACCGAACACTGATTTGATGGCACTGGTCGCTTCTCCTTCGCCAATTGTTTGAGCCAAATGTTGCTTTAATCTGAGCACGCCACCGCGAGAATATGGACTAGTCCCATCCTTCAAGATATTTTGAAGGAGCATCTCAACAACTTCTCTAAACACGTGATTACTTTCGTCTTCATAAGCCGATACCCATGAGTCAATAAACTTGTCCTTCGTTTCAAAATCAAGCATCTCTAAAAAGAGAGGAAAAATCACGCCTTGAAGTGCTGTGGCAAACATAATGCTGCTGGGGTAATACGCTTGGATACTACTTTTTCGGACATTAAACTCTTTGGCAAGGCGGTCATAGGTCACAGATGACCAACCTTCATTAAGAAAAATCTTAACAATGCACTCGTCCATTCTTTCTTTTTTTTGTCTTTTTTCTTCCGCGGTAATTCGCGCCATCATCTTCAACCGACTCGTATCTAGGGAATGACCAGCATACAGAGTTCCTGCCTCACAAGCAATTTTAAGTACTGGTACCAAATAAATCTTGCAATGCGTACCAGTACGCATTAGACTGCATCGCACTTGACCAAGAGAGATTTCTGGTTGAAAGAACAATTCATAGTCAAAATTTTTTATCATTAATTGGTACTAGTACCAATTAAGTCGAAAGCGAGAGTAACATGAAAAAAACAGTTTTATCTTCACTAGTATTAGCAAGTTTGGTGTTGGTTGGATGTGATGATAGTTCGACTTCAGAATCGCCAGCACTGCAAGGTCGCACTGTTAGTGTTAATGCGACACTAGCTAATATTTCAGAAATGAACGCATTATCTAATACGTGCCTAAAAGACGTGCAGTTACCAAAGAGTAAAACGGTCAAAACGCCTGAATTCGAAAGCAATGTATGTGCGATACAAGACATTGACGGCAACGTTCATTATGTTCGAACCAGTAGCTATAAACTGTCAGTTACTGATACGTACGGAACAAAAGATTATGACATCAACGATATTGTTCTCGATGGAATTCAAGACGTCGAAGTTTTTGGTGATGCTACGTTCAAAATTACTCCGCAACATGTCGATGGCGAATACAACCAGTTTTATTCCTACTATCTAGTTGAAGGCGAAGAAGACGTTCCTGGAAATGAAATGTATGTGGAAATAAAAGTAGATAACAAAAAATTTTCCTACGTTACTTTCACAGTAACTGACCGCGAAGACATCGATTTCTATCATTCAACGATTACTGAATCGCGTGAGGAATCAAAGAACTTTGGGGCAACCGGTTCAGCTTACGAAGATGAAGATAAGGAAGTGGTTTACGACACTCATGCTTATCGTTATATAACGAGAGATGCTGAAGTTATACTTACGGCTAACAATGGCGCATCAACTATTGCATCGATTGACTTCCAACCCTTAAAACACTACGACTTTGGGGAATTAAAGATCGACCCAAAATCAGGAGTAATCATTATTACCCCTCCAGACTTTGGAGATCCAATTGAAATAATTCCTATTCCGACACCAGTCACTCCAGTAATAAAGCCGTCACAGGTTGATAATGCTGAGCTAGTGTCTTTCGATCAAAACGGTTTTGGTGTATTCAGTACGGTAGCGAATAACAGAGGATTGGCAGAACCTTGGTTGTATCCCGAGATGCAGTTTGAAGATGGCCAGAAGTCTTTGAAGCAGTTTGAGTTCAGCTATGAACTCGAAGGACATGAAAGCTTTAGCACTTTTATGAACATCTACCTATTGGATGAAACTGGTACTCTAGTTCGTGCTATTTATTATCCAAATGGCGACATAACAGTTGATGATGGTGCAGCGCCTATGGATAAAACCACGTTTATTGAAAATTATGGCAGCTACAAATTAGCAGCGCGAATGGATGGTGAGAGATTCAAGACTAACTTTATTGTTCGCGTAGCTGATGACAATACAGAAGCAGATCTACAATTTAAAGTTAAAGATTTTACAGTCAAAGAGCTATCGCCAGTTGTCGTATCAGAACAGTTGGTTGGAGGAACTATTCTTGATTCAATCGATGATACTAATCATAGTGTAGACATTGAATTCACCGGTAACCGCCAATCAAGCGCTAACAACCCACTTTGGGTTTATTCAACTACCAAGTTTGCAGCTAAAGAAAGCGACGCGCCTACTTTAAGTCAGGTATCGGTAGATGTCGACGTTGAAGTTTCTGATACATTTTCGGATAAGGCTGCTTCTGACGCCTATATCAACATTTACCTTGATGGCTGGAACGCGACAGAAACATTTGCGTTATATGTTTCAGGGCCGCGTAACGGACAAGTCGTTCAGCGAACTCACCGAGAAGGCGAAAAGAAGGAAGAATATTCAGATTATAACGCTTTTCAAGCTACCTACCCTGATACAAAAGTGAAAGGGCTTGCTGAAGGAACGAAGTTAAACACTAACTTTATACTTCGCTTTGGTGATAATGATAATGGTAAAGGCGAAGAGGGTGATTTATTGAGTGAGGTGGTTACCATCAATTCATTTGATATCACAATCGATCAGACCCCCGCAAAGTAAGACAATGATCTAAGCGATAGAGTGGGGTTTCTTTATAAGACCCCACTCTGTTTTTTTACCATAAAGTGTTCCATTTAACCTATCTACCTATTTACCTATTTACCTATGATGAGCAGAAAATTCGGGGCTGTATACACGCAACAGGGCTTGGTACATTGCTCATCACCACAAAAAAAAGCCGTCATTCCCTTGAAAAGGGAACCTTAATTACGATGGATTAGATTGAATCTTTGTCATCTATCCACAACAATCCATACCTGCCAGTCTTATGGCTTCGTTCCTAATCTCGGTAGTGAACTAGCGATATTTCTTTTTGGCGAAAAGTGTCTCCAAAAAGACAACCAATATCTTTTTACAGACTTTTGCCGTGTTTCCCCTTTCATCTGCAGGTCGCTCTCTTTAAGATGAATGTCATCAACAGAATCTAAGCGGTTGCGCCACTTGCTACCGTTTATGGACAATTCAAAATGGAGAACGATAGTCATGGCAGCATTTTCACTCGCCTTTGGTACTGCAACTAAAAACCGCGACGGAAAAATCATTGAAGCATTTTTTCCTCACCCGCGCCTTAACCCTAGTGATGCAGCAGTAGCGGCAATTGCTGAGGTCTCTGGGTACACTCAAGGCAACCAAGCTATCGAAATCACCGCTGCACAAAGCGCTCAACTCGCCACCGCTTTTGCTAACGCTGATGACGCACAAAATGCGGCTTTTGCAGAAAAAGCGGCGCAATCAGCGCAGCCACTTGTTCTTGTTGTGCTTGCTAGCGATGAAAAACCACAATCTGTGGCAGAAGGCTTCCTTAAGCTACAATTGATTTCAAACCGCCTTGTACAACCTCACGGTACGGTTCTTGATGGTATCTTTGGTCTACTGCACAATATTGCGTGGACAAACCAAGGTCCTATCGACCTTCCTGAGCTTGCTGACCGCCAAATCGAAGCTCGCCTTGCGGGTCAAGCTCTAACCGTTGATTGCGTTGATAAGTTCCCTAAAATGGTTGATTACGTTGTACCAACGGGCATTCGTATCGCCGATACTTCTCGTGTGCGTTTGGGTGCTCATGTGGGCGAAGGCACCACGGTTATGCACGAAGGCTTCATCAACTTCAACGCCGGCACAACAGGTGTTAGCATGGTAGAAGGTCGCATTTCTGCTGGCGTGGTTGTCGGCAACGGTTCTGATATCGGCGGTGGTGCTTCTATCATGGGTACACTGTCCGGTGGTGGTACGGTGGTTGTTTCTATCGGTGAGAACTCACTACTTGGCGCGAATGCAGGACTAGGTTTCCCACTTGGCGATCGCTGTACGGTTGAGTCAGGTTTGTACGTGACGGCTGGATCTAAAGTTCGCATGTTAGATTCAACAGGCCAAGAAGTTGAGATTGCTAAAGCTCGCGACCTTGCTGGAAAGTCAGACTTGTTGTTCCGTCGCAATTCAGTGACTGGACAGATTGAATGCCTAACGAACAAGACAGCAGTAGAGCTTAACAGCGAATTGCACAGCAACAACTAAGGCTTCAACACGTGAGTCGTCAGTTCATAACTCACGATAGTTATTGCTCGTATCTTTAGAAACAAGCAATAACGTGCACAAAAAAACCGAGTGTTTCATACACTCGGTTTTTTATTGGGCGGACGACGCAAAGGAGTGTGTTAGTCCATTCGCTTGTCTAAATGTCTACCTAACACGTCCAATCTCCAGCCTTGCATAACATCAGGCAATGCAGCTGGATCGCGGTCTTTCTTCCAGACCCACGATAAAAACTGATTCAGTTGTTTTTTTGATGCTAGGAATTCAGTGGCAAGCCCTGTCTGCTGTGATGCCGACTTCACTTCATCTTTTAGCACTTTAAATACTTGCTTGTAACCTGAGAAATCCATTAGACGTTCGATTTGCTCAGGGTAGTCAGCTTCTGAGCAGTGCTGCGCCTTTTTCACAATACCGGCAATTCGCTCGGCATGTCGACGAATAGAACGAGGATCCATCCCTTCCTCTTCCATCTTTTTCGGTTGCGTTAGTCCAAACCGAGCGATGGTCCATAGGTCTTGTTCTTTCACAACAAAATTCAACGCTAAATCGCGTTTAATCGCTTCTTTAAGTCGCCATGTTGCCAATGGTTTTAGCGCCGCTAGCTGCTTAGGATTCAGCTGCCACGCGCCTTTGATATCTAAATATGCCAGCTCTGCGTTTGGTGTTTTACCGCGCTTTTTGGTCATCAATTCCGACTCTTGCAGCGCCGCATCCCACCAGCCTTTATCGTCTACTTTTTGGCTAAGCTGCTGATACAGTGGCCATAAATAAAACACGTCTGCCGCGGCATAATCCAATTGCTTTTGAGTCAAAGGACGCGCTACCCAATCGGCGCGTGATTCACTCTTATCCAGCTGCACATCAATATACTCATCCACTAGGGCTGCAAAACCCGTCGACAATCCGTAGCCTAGGAAAGCCGCCATGATTTGTGTATCAACCATTGGGAAAGGCATACAACCAAAGCTGTTCGCAAAGACTTCTAAATCTTCACCACAAGCATGCAGCACCTTAAGAACTGACGTATCTTGCAGCAAGGAAATGAATGGAGAGAAATCGCTGATGGTTAGCGGATCAATCAAGGACAGTTGATTACCGTCATAAAGCTGAATTAGCCCCAGTTTAGGGTAATACGTTCGGATGCGAACAAACTCGGTATCCAACATCACAACGTCGGATTCGCGAGCCTTAGTACATACCGACTCTAATTCGGCGAATTCTGTAATTATCTGATATTCCACGATGACTCTCTTAAAAAAACAATGCCAGCACTGAGGGCTGGCATTTTAACACTGATAGTAACAAAAGGTTAACGCTAAACCGTTTTTTCTGACGTTTGCGTCAGTTTAGCGTCGTTCTCTTCTCGAAGTACTCGGCGCAAGATTTTGCCTACGTTCGTCTTCGGTAGATCTTCTCTGAATTCGACACGCTTAGGTATCTTATAGCCAGTGAGGTGAACACGGCAGTGCTCGATCACTTCTTCTTTCGTCAGGCTATTGTCGCTTTTAACGATATACACCTTAACCAGTTCACCGGAGGCTTCATTCGCCTCACCGATAGCCGCAACCTCAAGCACCTTTTCGTTGAGCGCAATGACATCTTCAATTTCATTCGGGTAAACGTTGAAGCCCGAGACCAAGATCATGTCTTTTTTGCGATCGACAATATGCAGGAACCCGTCATCATCAAACTTCACAATATCGCCTGTCGATAACCAACCCTCTTGGTTGATGACCTCTTTCGTCGCTTCAACGCGCTGCCAGTAGCCTTGCATCACTTGTGGGCCGCGAACTTGCAGCTCACCAGGTGAATCATCCGTTACCGGTTGACCTTCGTCATCAACAATGCGTATCTCTGTCCCCGGTACAGGCAAGCCGATAGAGCCATTATATTCTTCTAGATCATAAGGATAAGCGGCAACTAATGGCGAACACTCCGTCAAGCCGTAGCCTTCGAGCAGTAAGCAACCTGTCGTTTTTTTCCATTGCTCTGCAACGGCGCGTTGTACCGCCATCCCACCGCCAACGGAAAGCCTCAATCCTCTGAAATCCAACTCATGGAAATCTTCATTATGAATCAGTGCATTGAACAAGGTGTTGACGCCAGTGATCGCAGTGAATGGGTACTTCTGCAATTCCTTAATGAAGCCTGGAATGTCACGCGGGTTAGTGATAAGCAGATTCTGTCCACCCATTTCGATAAACAATAAGCAGTTCACCGTCAGTGCAAACACATGATAAAGCGGCAATGCCGTCACCACGAACTCTCGTCCTTCTTGCAGCACTGGTGAGTACATACCCTTGGCTTGCAGGACGTTCGCAATCATATTGCGGTGGGTCAAGATTGCGCCTTTTGCGACCCCGGTGGTACCCCCGGTGTATTGCAAAAAGGCAATATCATCACCCGACATAAATGGTTTCACATACTGCTGTCTGCGGCCTTTATGCAGCACCTGTCGAAACGAAATTGCGCCCGGCAGGTTGTATTTTGGCACCATACCCTTGACATACTTCACGACAAAATCGACAACCGTCCCTTTTGCTCGTGGCAGCATTTGCCCAAGGCTCGTTAAGACAACGTGCTTAATCGGTGTATTCTCCACTACCTTTTCTAAGGTACTAGCGAAGTTCGAAACAATCACGATGGCTTTGGCATCGGCATCGTTGAGCTGATGTTCCAGCTCGCGCGGTGTATAAAGTGGATTCACGTTGACGGCGATAAGGCCGGCTCGCAATATACCAAACAATGCCACAGGGTATTGCAGCAGATTAGGCATCATAATCGCAACACGATCACCCTTTTTTAGCTTGAGATCATTTTGTAAATAAGCAGAAAACGCACGGCTGCGCTCCTCTAGTTTACGGAACGTCATCACCGAACCCATGTTGACGAAAGCCGGCTGATCGGCAAACTTGTGCACCGACTGCTCGAACATCTCTACTAACGAAGGATACTGATCCGGATTGATATCCTCAGGCACGTCACTTGGGTATCGAGAAAGCCAAGGTTTATCCACAATTACACTCCTTGCGTATTAAGTCTTTTGTTTGAAATTCGAGATACAAGTCATCAACAGGTCGTTTGTTTAACAATTTGTTAATTTCTTCTACAGCCCGAAAAATCGTTACTTGTTGGTATTGCTTGTTATTACAGCACAGGCAACCCGTTCACGCACGAAAGACTCAAACACTTGTTTAATTTTTGTTAACTAGTTCAGAAATTAGTTCAAATACTCTAGCGGGAGATTCTAAATGGCAATGATGATCACCCTCTACCCATTCAATTTGAGTGGCATGAAGCTTTTCAAGCATGGCATCATTTTGTAGCATACGATAACTAGAACGCCCTAATATCACCAAATGAGGAATGACAATCGCCTGCATGATAGCGGCAGCGTGAGGCTCCGACATTCGATACACCGATTCACACTTGAGTTTGCTATCGTGACGCCAATACCACTTACCTTCGACCTGCTTAACATCTCTTTCTACAATCGGTCGAACGCTAGTCAGATCGAGCTTTGTCGCATGCATTCGCATGGTTATCGCATCATCGAAAGACGGCAGTGCTCGAGCGCTCTTTTTTCTCCAGCGTTCGCGACTTTCCACCCCTTTTCTTAAACGGATAACGCTTTGCTCTGGCGATTCAGCGATTGGAAAGTGTGCCTCAATTTGAACTAATCCTGTCACGTTGTCAGGAAAGGCCGCACTATAGCAACTTGCGATCAATGCACCAAGTGAATGTCCAACCAAGATTGCATTGATCGCTTGAAGATTCACCAACACGCGGTGTAAATCATCAATATAGTCATGAAAGCTATAAAAATGATCACCATTCTTGTGTGTTGAAAGCCCATGGCCCGGTAAATCTATCGCGAGAACACGCCAATTAGGTTGCAGTTGCTCTATGATGGAGAGCTGTTTATGAAAGCTGGCAGCGTTATCCATCCAACCATGAATAAAAACGACCGTCTTAGCGGTCGTCTTTTGGGATGAGTATTCAAGATAGGCAATGTTTTGCTCGCCTATCTCAATATATTTTTCGGTAAATAAAGACAAGGTTATTTCACCTCTTTAACCACGCGCCCTTGTGTCGGGCCGTAGTAAAAGTCGTCACAGTAATACCCCCAACACGAATTGAATGAGCTGTTATGACGATTGATGATTAAACGCTCTTCGACTCGCCATAAATATTGCCCGTACGCATTGATGACTGGGAAATCAGCCTCAAACTCACCAACTTTTCCGCGCTCGACGCCGGCCTTTTTTCCACCCACAGTGATAAGTCGACCGCGTGAATAGGTGACAGGATCAACGAACCCATCGACATACGCGATGAAACGGCCATTGGGTTCTTGATCGATGTCTGGCTTGCCATACTTATCAATGGGTAAGTTGACGATTTCAATGCGAGTACGTGACGCAAGATTGGTCACAGTATCAATCACACCGCCGAGGCGCACCTCAATACCATCACTTGCGTCAACGACGGGTTGATATTGCGCCACCACATTTTCATTCGTAGTAGCGAGTTGATCGGGCAAACTGCCACAGGCAGTAAGAAGAAAAGAAAGGCACAGCGCCCCCCACATTTTTATCGATTTCATCATGGCTGAGTCTATAAGTCCTAAATAAAGGTGAATCGTTCTTATTATCATACGTACATATCGACACCAAAGAGTTGTTCAAGTTCCTCTCGCTTAGCTCGATTCATCACATTCATATAGGATTCAAGGGCTTTCTTAGAGCGTCCCTCAGGTAGATCATATTGAATATTGGCTCGGTCTATGTCGGCTGTCGATACGTTATTGACCGAATTTGCCACCGCTTGGGCGACTTTCGTCACTTGTGTAGACTGATTTGTCTGAGTCGCCGATTTAGACGTCGAGGTGCCAGACACCGGTTGTTTGCGTTTGGCTTTATTCGTCCGCTGCTGCGAGTAGACGGTAGGTAAACCCTGAATCGAAACCATAAACCTGACCTATTTCATGAGTGCCTTTAATGACACCAAGAGCATTCGTAAAAGTGTTAGGCGACGTAAAAACGGCTCATATAAAAAGGGTTAAGCCTTCACTTAACCCTTTTATCAATATGTTATTCGCGGCCTGGTAGTTTTTTCCAAGTCACATTATCACGAAGATAAACCGGGCTCGCTTCTTCCGCAGCCACTACGTTGCCTTTCGCTAATTCATACTGCGCCAAAAATGCGATGTCCTCGGCTTCAGGGTACAAAACACCAGACACTTCTGTCGTCAACGCTAGCGTCGAAAGCGATTCAGCATAGGCGTCCCATCCTGTACCAGCGGTTACCCACGTATGCTCATCGGCTGACGTATTCGCCACAACAGCATCCGGTGCGACCACTTGCTCTGCATCAAACTCGGTCCAATCGCCATTTTCTGAGCGCTCGAAACGTCCCCAATACACCTCACTCATGCGAGCATCAATCGCGCTAGCAACGTGCGTTGCGCCATTTTCTCTGAAACAGCCCTGCGCCATCGCTTTAAGCGTAGAGATACCGATCATGGGTAAGTCTGCACCAAATCCCAGCCCCTGGGCGACACCGATACAGATACGAACCCCCGTAAAGCTGCCTGGACCACGCGCAAAGGCAAGCGCATCAAGATCATGCAGCGTTAGACCCGCTTCATTTAGTAACTCATCAACCATTGGCAGCACTTTTTTGGTGTGATCACGCGGTGCAAGCTCGCTACGAGTATACGTTTTATCACCGACCAAAAGCGCTACAGAGCAGTTTTCAGTGGCGGTATCAATTGCTAGAATTTTGTTAGTCATCTATTTCTCAATGGGTGCTTTTTCTGTCGCATTTTGCTGGGATTGTAGCAAAAATGCCTCTATTTTTTCGAGGTCTCGCGTTCTTGGAATCGGCGGTAAACTGGCCAAGAATGTCGCGCCATAATCACGAGTCACCAATCGGTTGTCGCAAATAATGAGCGCCCCACAATCTTTTTGGTCTCGAATCAGTCGACCGACCCCTTGTTTTAGGGTGATAACCGCATCCGGTAATTGGACATGGTTAAAAGGGTCCCCACCCTGTAGCTTACAATCCTCGATCCGTGCTTTTAAAAGCGGGTCATCTGGGGCCGTAAACGGTAATTTGTCGATAATAACACAGCTCAATGCGTCACCTCTAACATCTATTCCCTCCCAAAACGCGCCGGTCGCCACCAACAGTGCATTACCCAACTCCATGAACTCAGCCAACGTTTTTTGTTTACTGGTTTCTCCTTGCAACAACACTGGCAGAGACAAGGTTTCACGAAAGCGCTCCCCTAACTCTCGCATCATGCTATGGGATGTGCACAGAAAGAAGCAGCGCCCTTGGTTTTTTTCGATGACGGGGGCCAGCATCGACACCAGCTTTTCAGCCAACCCTTTACTATTAGGCTCTGGCAGATAACGAGGTACACACAACCGAGCTTGTTTGGAGTAGTCAAAAGGGCTTGGCAGTGAGAATTGTTGTGTCGGTGTCAATCCCAAACGAGAGGTGAAATGCTGGAAGTCCTCCGACACCGCCAAGGTGGCTGAGGTAAAGATCCACGCTCCGCCTTTTAGCTCAATCTGCTCATGAAATTTGTCAGCGACGCTTAATGGTGTGATATGTAAACTAAACTGCCTCGGCGTTGTATCGTACCAATATGAATACCCGGTGATGGATACATCACACACTCGCTCGATACGCCCTTTGATTAGGTTTGCGCGTTCGAATGCCGTATCCAACAATTGGCTTCGCCCTAAGGCAAGCTTCAACACGTCGATGCACAACACCACCGAATCTCGCAGCCTTTCGACCTCTCGTAATATAGACGGTGACTGTATCGCATCACGCCAGTTACCGCGAAAGCCGGTATCACCTAATACAATTCGTAGATCCATCGCGGCTTGAGACAAGCGATCACCCGCTTTTTGCAATTGCTTCATATCTCGCGCTTCGGTGCGGTAACCAATATCAATATCTTTTGCCAATTCTTGGATCTGGCGGCTCGACAATGATTGCCCAAAATACTGACTGGCAATATCGGGAATCTGATGCGCTTCATCGAAAATAAACACTTCTGCTTCAGGAATCAGCTCCCCAAACCCTGTTTCTTTAATCGCTAAGTCGGCTAAAAACAGATGGTGATTGACGACGACGACATCGGAATCCAACGCCCGCTTTCTAGCTTTTAAAACAAAGCAGTCTTGAAAACTCGGGCAATCTTTACCCAAGCAATTGTCATTGGTTGAGGTAATAGTGGGGATGACAGGGCTGTCCTCGGCAATAGCATCACACTCCCCTAAATCGCCTGATTGAGTCTCGGATGCCCAACCTCGCACCTTGACCAGTTGCGACAACAGCTCAGTATTGGTTTCGGTGGTGTGGCTCTCTACCATTTGACGACTTAGACGGTCATGGCATAAGTAGTTGGAGCGCCCTTTTAACAGTGACACCTTACCGTGAAAACCGAGTGCATCCACCATCAGGGGGAGATCACGGTGAAACAGCTGCTCTTGCAGGTTTTTTGACCCGGTACTAATGATGGTTTTCTTGCCGCTAAGTAACGCTGGAACCAAATAAGCGAAGGTTTTCCCCGTGCCCGTGCCCGCCTCAACAACCAGTTGCTGATCTTGTTGGATCGCGGCTTCTACCGCATTCGCCATATCGAGCTGTGGCTGGCGCGGTTGAAAACCAGGGATCACTTGCCCTAAAGCGCCCCCTGATGCGAAAGCCTTATTTATTGCCTTAGATACCATTACACCGAGTCATTTAGATTCTAATGCCACCAGTATACCCGAACAAGGGGACAAGCTTGAACCTCTCAAATCGTTTCTGCTTTTAAAAGTAAAAAATCAAGGTGAGTTATCATTCACACTCACCGCTCTTTATTAAGAATAAACACGTGTCGGTTTGATTTTGTTGAAACCTTATGCAAAATCGATTAAAACTGGGTGACAGATTGCGTGTTACTGCATTAAACGCTCCAAAATTAGGCGTACCAACGCTGAATATATTGACGCTAAACATACCAAAGCGGGATACGCACCAAACTTAAATCCTCTTGATCGTAAGTTACGATTCACTTCAATAGATTGTCTATTCAACATTATTGAGATCGAGTTACTTCAATTGGTTCAGAATTTTTACTATTTCACGGAAGCCGTAAATCATGGAAAAGAAAACTCTGCTAACGCATTGCAACGATGCGCCGGGGCTCATCTCAAAGATCACCAACATTTGTTACAAGCACCAGCTGAATATCATCCATAACAATGAATTTGTGGATAATGCCAGTGGTCATTTCTTTATGCGTACTGAGCTTGAAGGTTATTTTAATAATCAAACCTTACTCGCCGACCTTGACCAAGCTCTGCCTACAGGGACCAAACGCTCACTGGTCGATTCATCACGAAAACGTGTGGTTATTCTCGTCACAAAAGAAGCGCACTGTTTGGGCGATATTTTGATGAAAAACTTCGATGGTAGCTTGAATGTAGACATTGCCGCAGTAGTCGGTAACTACGACACCCTACAAGGGCTAACGGAAAAATTTGATATCCCTTATCATCACGTTTCTCATGTGGGACTAAATCGTGAAGAACACGAAGCAGAAATGCTCAATGTCATCGACCAGTATGATGCCGATTACCTTGTACTCGCCAAATACATGCGCGTGTTAACACCTAGCTTTGTTGAAAAGTATCACCATAAGATCATCAACATACATCATAGCTTTCTTCCTGCATTTATTGGCGCGAAGCCTTATCAACAAGCCTATGACCGCGGTGTAAAAATCATCGGAGCAACGGCTCACTTTGTCACTAACGACCTTGATGAAGGGCCAATCATTAAGCAAGACGTGATCCCTGTCGATCATAACTTCAGCGCTGCTGATATGGCACAAGCTGGCCGTGATGTAGAAAAGAATGTGCTTTCTAAAGCGCTGAACAAAGTCGTCAATGACCACGTGTTTGTTTACGGCAATAAGACGGTTATCCTATAGCATCAGATAATGCGCATAAGTTAATACCACATATTATAATGTGCGTCAGATAACGACGTGCATTGTGCACTATCGCAACCTGTCGTCTTAAACACGAAAAAGCCCCCTCTCAAAATGAAAGGGGGCTTTTTAAAATAACAATCCGCACTGATCTGCGCGACTAATACGTGTCACCATTGGCATAATTGACTTGATAACCTAAATCATCCATTAGGCCCATGGTCACTGGGCCAATTAGATTCCCGTTCGCCATCAATTCTTGCGTCATGACGGGCACTGGCCGCCCATTCTTATCATAGCGTTTTTTGTCTTCAGCCCATTTCGTGTCGTACAGGTGGCCGCCATCATCGCTTATCGGTAACACTCGATAATCCACTTTATACTGCCGGTTGTATTGTTTTATTGCCTGACTATCACGGACCTTAAATACATTGCCTAATTGAGCGTCCAATCGAGTGTAATCAGCGGTATACGCCCCAACACCAAACACATGCCCCATCTCATGCAATATATTGGCATTGAACTCAGTCGCATCAAAACCATCGGTATAGGTATGATTGCCAATAAAAATCGACCCTTTCGTGGGGATCAATCGCCAATTCACATCAATTTCATGCTCCGGCCCCGCCATGCCGTTTGCATCAGCAAGCGGGACCACGTACACATCGATGTCGATGACGTGATGCTCAACCTCATTGACTGCGGTTAAGACTTCTAGCCAACGAGTTCCTGCTTTTTCATAGGCGGCTATATAGGAAGGTGACCACGCTACAGGTTTTTCATCTGGTAATTGAATTCGATTGCAGAACGTAAAATTGAGTGTTATGCGACCATTGGTGACGGCTTGATTCGCCATGGCTTCGCACGTTGGATTATCAATATCAAAAGATGAATCGCGATTGTACGACGCAGAAACGGAAGGGAAAGCGAGACAAGCCAATGCCAGCATTACGATAAACTTCATCATGCACCTTTACGTGTTTTTGATAAGTTTAGTTGTTATTTAGCCGTTTATCGGTATCCATTTGTCTATTTCGTGTGCGTTTTTGCATCCTTGAGTCGATATGTGGGATTCTTATCAACTCAAGGACAGCATCCAATCACCTAAAGGGCTTGCTTACAGATGCCGAGCTTGCGCAGGGCCACTTAATACTTACTCAGAGGCCACTATACTCGCTCAGAAACCACTATACTTGCTCAGAGGCCACTATGTTTTTCAAACTATGAGGGTGCAGTTTGATACACACCCCATCAGATTTGAATGCCACGGTCGGGTTTGCTAAACGTTCCCCCTCACCGTGAGGGCTCGACAACTTCATGACTACGCCGCTTTCATCGAGTTGCGTCAGTTTTTTCGAGAGCAAAGGAAAACGCAGACAAAGCTCACTAAGAAAATCATCCGCCGTCGTGGCATCCGAAGGAATCACAAATTCGACATGCTCCCAGTGCTCAATAGGGTGCTGCTTGTTCGGTGCAGGGTAAGGCAACTCTAAACATTCGATACGACCTAGGGCTGTCTTTAGGGGTTCTTTAAACGCTAAGACGATGATTGGTCGACCATTAATGCTGGCCTGAGAAATCACCTCTCCGTATGACAACCACTCTTGATGCGCCGCCTGAGCGACATCATAATCGTTGATTCTCAGCGCAATGTGATCAGCCTGATAATCGGAGAGATCGAGGGATAATGTGTCGCATAAAGTCTGGATTTTATCCGTAAATGTGTCGATTTCATTCAACATTTGAGAAGGCATTAAGCCTTTTTGCATCAGGGTTTGTTGCACTAGGTGATCACTCTTTTTGTCCTTCGAGGGGTAAATACTACCAGTAATCCTTAAGATTAAGAAAAAATCCAATGTTTGCCCCTAGGTGCAAGACGTTAAAGTTGTTATTATGTGCGCCAAATTACTAGTGAAAACCAATTCCAAGAATTGAAGGAAACGCGTGTGAATATCCAAGCACTGATCAACGACAAAGTATCTCAGGCTCTTGAAGCCGCTGGCGCACCAGCAGGCAGCCCTGCAGCAGTTCGCCAATCTGCGAAACCACAGTTTGGTGACTACCAAGCCAATGGCGTCATGGGCGTTGCTAAGAAGTTGGGCAGTAATCCACGAGAATTCGCTCAAAAAGTCCTAGACGTTTTGGACCTAGATGGTATTGCAAGCAAAACTGAAATCGCAGGCCCTGGTTTCATCAATATTTTCCTTAGTGAAGAATTCCTAGCAAAAAGCGCAGAAGCCGCATTAGCTGACTCTCGCCTTGGCGTAGCGGCTCAAGAACAACAAAATATTGTTGCAGATTACTCGGCACCAAACGTGGCAAAAGAAATGCACGTTGGCCACTTGCGTTCTACCATCATTGGTGACGCAGTTGTTCGTACGCTGGAGTTCTTGGGACACAATGTTATCCGTGCGAACCACATTGGCGACTGGGGCACACAATTTGGCATGCTTATCGCTAACCTTGAGCGTGTGCAAAAAGAGTCGGGCGAGGTTTCTATGGAACTGTCCGATCTTGAAGCCTTCTACCGTGAATCTAAAAAACTTTACGATGAAGACGAAGCGTTTGCAGCCCGCGCTCGTGGCTACGTAGTGAAACTACAAGGCGGCGATGAGTTCTGTGCTCAAATGTGGAAAAAACTGGTCGATGTCACCATGGTTCAAAACCAGCTTAACTACGATCGCTTGAATGTATCACTGACTCGTGATGATGTGATGGGTGAGAGCATGTATAACGACATGCTGCCAGGTATTGTCAAAGATCTTCAAGAGCAAGGACTGGCTGTTGAAAGTGACGGCGCTCAAGTGGTCTACCTAAACGAATACAAAAACAAAGACGGCGAGCCTATGGGTGTCATCATCCAAAAGCGTGACGGCGGCTTCCTATACACCACTACTGATATTGCATGTGCGAAATATCGTTATGAGCAGCTAAATGCTGATCGCGTGCTGTACTTCATTGACTCTCGTCAACATCAGCATCTACAACAAGCTTGGACTATTGTTCGTAAAGCTGGTTATGTGCCGGAAAGCACCACGCTTGAGCACCATGCGTTTGGTATGATGCTAGGCAAAGATGGTCGCCCATTTAAGACTCGTGCAGGCGGTACCGTTCGTCTAGCCGACCTACTTGATGAAGCCATCGAGCGTGCTGGCGCACTTATTGAATCAAAAAATCCTGAGCTAGAATCAGCGGAAAAAGCGAACATCGCGAATACTGTTGCCATGGCAGCCGTCAAGTACGCAGATCTATCCAAGCACCGTACTACCGATTATGTGTTTGATTGGGACAACATGTTAGCTTTTGAAGGTAACACGGCCCCATACATGCAATACGCATACACGCGTGTTGCCTCTGTATTTGCAAAAGCTGGCGTTTCTATGGATGAGCTTCAAGGCGACATTCTCATTACAGATGAGAAAGAAAAAGCGCTAGTTGCCAAGCTTATGCAGTTTGAAGAAGCCGTGCAGTCTGTAGCCAAAGAAGGTCAGCCTCATATTATGTGTAGCTACCTGTTTGAACTTGCTGGTCAGTTCTCTAGCTTCTACGAAGCTTGCCCTATTCTTAGTGCAGCAGATGAAACAACAAAACAAAGCCGTTTGAAGTTGGCTGCGCTAACAGCGAAGACCATCAAACAAGGCTTGGATCTACTTGGCATCGAAACATTAGACAGAATGTAACGACCCACTGTACTTCAATGAAGTTATAGTCAAATAAAAGGCGAATTGCGAAAGCAACTCGCCTTTTTTAATTCAGTTTCAGGAGAATACAATGACGTTTTCACTGCACCCTCAACTTGCTCAAGATACCGTTTATCTTGGTGATTTTCCGCTCTGCATTGCATTACTGCACCGAGATGATTCTGTACCTTGGGTGATTTTGGTTCCCAAGCACCCTGACCTTACTGAACTCCATCACTTACCAATGGATCAGCAGCAACAATTTCTGAATGAGTCACAATGTATCAACCTCGCCCTCGAAACCTTATTCTCTCCAGATAAGCTCAACTTTGGTGCATTAGGTAACATGGTGCCACAGCTTCACATCCACCATATTGCTAGATTCCATCACGATATAGCCTGGCCCGGTCCGCTGTGGGGCAGCACCAAAGGACAATATCGAGCCGAGAGTGCTCAAGAAGCACTCGTCGCTCAACTACGAAATGAACTGTCGAAGTATGCCGAATTTTCAACACGATAATGAGTGTTTACATGGGCAATAAAAAAGGCCTCAACATGAGGCCTTTTTTTACATCTTAACTTGGATAGACAACCCATTGGGTTGGTTGACGTGATATCTCACTCGAAGCAATTGTCCGGCTTTATCACAGTCCTCTGTTCTCGACAGTTTACCTTTCCGTATCCATACCTCAAGCATGGCTTCTACGCCATCTTCACTCAAGGCAAACTCTGCAGCAAGCGCTTGGCGAGTGACGCCAGGGTGATGCTCAATATGCGCTTTCAAGTCAGCTAAGATCATGCCACCTGTGCCTCTAAGCCTTTTTGTTGCTTCTTGCCTTCCGATTTCAACAACTTAAAGACCAACAAACAGAACACTAGGATGCCACAGATCCAAGCAGCACTCGACATTGGGTGCGCACTAAAGTGAGTCACTTGGTAGTATAATGTCGCGCTGCCATAAGCAAGCCCCATGGTCCAAACACCAATAAAGCGTGCATATTTCTGACCAAACTCTCGCACATACGCGCCCATTGCTGCCACACAAGGCGTGTAGAGCAAGATAAAGATAAGGTAAGCAAACGCAGCATTAGCACTCACAAAGTACCCTTTCAGGTTACCAAATATCGATGAATCAACTTCCTGGTCTGCGGCCACCGCATTGGTATCGGACAAATCACCGACATCAACACCTAATGGATCAGAATAACTCAACCCTGCCAGATTCTCTGGAATAGACGCCACCGCTTCTTGCAAACTCGCCATCAGGTCAAACTCAGCACCCTCATCATCGCCTGACGTATACAAGCTATTGAGTGTACCAACCACGGCTTCTTTTGCGAAAATGCCCGTGATAATACCGACCGTCGCTGGCCAGTTGTCTTGCTGAACGCCCATCGGAGCAAAAACAGGAGTTACGACTTGCGCCGCTTTTGATAACACAGAATTTTCACTGTCTTCGTTACCAAACGAACCATCCATGCCAACTGAATTAAAGAAGCTAAGAATGGTCACCACCACCACGATAGTCTTACCAGCACCAAGTACGAAGCGCTTCAGTTTTTGCCATGTCTTTATCATGACATTTTGAACGGTTGGTAACTCGTAGTCTGGCATCTCCATGACCAAGCTATCGCTTGAACCAGGGTAAATGGTGTGTTTTAGCACAAGCCCGGTAAATACAGCGGCAACAATACCCAACACATAAAGAGCGAAAACAATGTTTTGCCCACTGTCTGGAAAGAAAGCTGCTGCAAATAATGCATAAACAGGTAAACGAGCACCACACGACATAAACGGAGCCATTGATGCCGCTAACTTACGTTCACGCTCTTGGTCAAGGGTACGAGTGGCCATAATAGACGGTACATTACAACCAAACCCAAGAACAAGTGGTACAAATGCCTTACCTGGTAGACCGATTTTTTGCATCACTTTGTCAAGAACAAAAGCAGCGCGGGCCATGTAGCCAGAACTTTCTAATACCGCAAGGAATAGATAAAGTGCAGCAATGACAGGAACAAAGGTCGCCACCGTTTGAATACCGCCACCGACACCGTCAGCGATTAAAGTCACCAACCAGACTGGCAGATGACCGTCTAATAGATGATGGCCTCCATCAACGAGCAATGCCCCTACGCCAATATCAAAGAAATCAATAAACGCGCTACCGATGTTAATAGAGAACATGAACATCAAGTACATCACAACAAAGAAAAATGGAATCCCAATCCACTTATTTAGGATAAAACCATCCACTTTTTCAGTAAAGCTACGGCTTAATTTGCCTTCACTGCGGCGTAATTTTTTACATTCTTCATGGAGAAACGTGTACTTAACATCGGCAACTTGTAAGTCAATATCTATCCCCGTTTGCATACGAGCTGTTGCAACCGCTTCTTTTTGTTCACTGGTTAAGGTATTCAATACCATGACATCATCTTCAAGTGAACGAATTGCCAACGCTCTCGCATCGACAGACTCACCCGTAAACATTGGAACTAACTTAGCAATGGCATGCTCCATGTCATCGCCATAATTAAGATCGATTTTATCTAAGGTCAAACCTTGAACTAAGATCTTATGCAGTTGCTCCTTTAGCGTTCTCACTTGGTCTTTATCTGTCGCAGAAAGTGTTAGAACTGGGCAGCCTAATGTTTTTTCAAGCGCCTTAATGTCCAGTTTGACGCGTTCACGCTTCAACGCATCCATTTTATTAAGAACAACGATCATTGGTCGACCCAATTCACGAAGTTGAAGCGTCATATATAAACTGCGCTCAAGACTGGTCGCATCAACAACGTTAATAATCAGATCGGCTGGATGTGTAAGAACCGCACGAGATGCTATTGACTCATCGATACTGTTGCCATCATTACCACTATCCAGTGCATATATACCTGGCAGGTCGGTAAGCTGGAACATATCGCCTGCGTGACGGTATTGCCCCGTTTTCTTTTCGACGGTGACACCCGCCCAGTTACCGACTTGTTGCTTAGCGCCGGTAAGCCCATTGAACAAGGTCGTTTTGCCACTGTTTGGGTTACCAACCGTTAAAATGGTGTAGTTCATTTTGCAGACTCCACTTCAATGGATTGCGCTATCGCATTTCGAATAGCCAATGAGACACCACGAACTTCAATCTGAAGAGGATCACCCATCGGAGCTCGGCGAATCACTTTAATCTCTGTATTAGGTAAAATTCCCATTACCATTAGTTTCTTTCGGACGTCAGTCGAGAGCCCCGATAAAGCAGTAATCGTACCACTGCTTCCTACTTGTAATTCAGCCAGCTTCATTTAGTTCACCCAAAGTATGATTGGTAATGAGAAATATTAACATTAGCGGTTATTTTAAAGGCGCAATCTTATGTTCCGCTTTGCGTTAAATCAAGTTTGTGGCAATTGTAACTGAAAGTAACGTCAAAAAAATCACGTTAATTTCGTCAAAAATAGTGACATCCATAGATTAACGGCCTTTCTATAAAATCTAAAAAACTAAAACAAAAAACAAAAAACCCAATAAAATAAACAAGTTAAAATGAAAACTTAAAAATGTCGTAATTTTAATGGTAGGTTGCCGTTTTTTTTATAAGGAAATTAAGTGAGAGTCGTTATAGTAAATTTCAACAGAGCAAATCGCGCCTGTTTATGAAATTCCAGAGGTGATGTGGTCATCCACATCACTCCGGCAGCAAGCGAAGGTGTCATTGACACCCGCGGTATGGTCCCCCGACTGTGCCGCGATTTTTTTTTCTTCTTGTCTATTCTTCTCAAAAACCACACGCTCACCTCCCTTCAATTTGTCTATTCGACTAGAATTACCGCATAATGGAATTCATTTATTTTCAGGAAATTAGAGTCATGATGACACTAAATGGCGACGTAGGTGAAAGCTACGGTATATGGTCGCTTGGCCGTGATGAACAACTCATCCCACTATTGGATATGGCCAATATCGCTTGTGGGTTTCACGCCTCCGACCCAGAAACGATGTCTAACACCGTCCGGCTATGCCGCCAGCATAATGTCTCTATTGGCGCTCATCCCGGCTACGATGACAAGGTAGGCTTTGGTCGCAGAAGCATTGATATGTCTGAAAGTGCAATCACCGCGTCGATTATGTACCAAGTCGGCGCATTACAAGGCATCTGTCAGCTGCACTCATGTCAAGTCGACTACATAAAACCTCACGGTGCGATGTACCACGATATGATGGCTTCAACGTCCGTTATGACGGCTATTTTTAAGGCAGCGGCCATACTCAATCTCCCAGTGATGCTTTTAGCAAACAAACAACCTGAGCCATCGATTCATCTCGCTAATGAAATGGGAGTGACGGTCATCTTCGAAGCCTTTGCGGACCGTCGATATACAGAAGGTGGAGAATTAGCACCGCGTACTCAAACTGACGCAGTATTTCACAAGGAAGACGATATTCTTACACAAGCACATTCGATCTTGGAGAATAGCGTGGTGTTTTCAGCAACAGGTCGTGCGCTGAAACTCAGCGCAAGTACATTATGTGTTCATGGCGATAACGCTGCCTCTATTGAAGTCGCCACATCAATAAGAACATTAATTAATCAGTATGGTTTAACCAATGAACCGTAGCCTAACGATTCAACCGGCTTCCGAGTCTAGTCTCATCGTCTATTTTGGTGCTGAGATTGACCCAGAGCTACCCGTACTGATCGCAGAGTATGCACGACAGATTAAGCAACACTATGCACCATACATTCTAAATTGCATCCCATCTTATACATCGCTCACGATTGAGTACCACCCGCTTAAGCTAGATGACGCCGAACTTCGTCGTTTCATCAGCGCGATAAAGCCAATGAGGCAAGACTCAAACCGCTTGCAAAAAACCATCCAGTTACCTATCTACTATGATACCAGCGTGGGTCCCGACCTCATCAACATGGCCGCACAACTCTCGCTTTCAACACATGACATTATCGCTTGCCATCAATCAACAATTTATACCGTTTGTGCAATAGGTTTTGCTCCCGGTTTTGCTTTTCTTGCTGACGTAGATCCTCTTATTCGCATGCCTAGGCTAACAGAGCCAAGAAAATTCGTACCAAAAGGAAGCGTAGGTATTGCTGACCGCCAAACCGCGGTTTATCCCATGTCGACACCCGGTGGTTGGAACATTATCGGTAATTGCCCTGTCTCGCTGTATGACGCCGCTTCGCCGCAACATTCGTTATTACAGGTAGGTGACCGCGTTCAATTCCATGCTATTCATCAAGATGAGTTCATCGCACTAGGAGGTGAGTTATGCCCGCATTGGTGATCATTAATCCAGGCCACCTCTGTTTGGTTCAAGATCTCGGGCGATTTAATGTCGGTCAATTTGGTCTAAGTCAAGGAGGGGCTTGCGACTTGCATGCTCATTGCTGGGGACAAAAGGCATTAGGAAATCCCATCACAAATAGCAGTATTGAGATCTTATTTGGACATGCTCAATTTCAGGCAACCGACACTATCACCATGATTCTCACTGGCGCAGACTGCCAAGCGGTGACCACCCCCTCCCTTCAACCGATCTCAAATTGGCAGCCATTTACCCTCAATAAAGGCGAGTGTTTGACGTTGAAACGTCCCAAAAGTGGATTGCGTACCTACCTTTCTATCCAAGGCGCGTTTGATATCCCCTCACATCTCGGCAGTGTTTCTACCGTGATGAGAAATCAAGTTGGTGGTATCAATAATGGTGAACCACTAAAGAAAGGCGACATACTCGCAATAAAACAAGATACACTGCCCATAGCGCCAACATCAGACTCACCAAGACCTCGCTCACCTATGGCTGGATCTCAAATACCTCGCTCACAAATATCAACGTATCCCGCGTTGCAAAAAATCAAATTGATTCCCAGCTATCAGCACGCTACTTTTTCTGATGCGTTTCGACGTGACTTTTTTCAGCGAACCTTCACCGTTTCACCGCAAACTGATCGCATGGGCATTCGTTTAACCATAGATCAAACCAGCTCACCTTCTTCTAGATCGACGTCACCGCAATTAAGCCAGCCGCGGTTAACACCACAGGACATCAGCATGATCTCAGAGGGAATTGTATGCGGTTCCGTTCAAATTACTCATGGCGGCTCACCCATTATTTTATTACAAGATAGGCAAACTCTTGGCGGTTACCGTAAGATTGGGGTGGTTGCATTTCGAGATTTAATGAAGCTAGGACAACTACGTCCCGGCGATCAGCTCATGTTTGAGCGCACTAACCTTGAGGTCGAGCGCGTCAAACAACGCGCTTTTTTCCACGCCTTTTCGCTATGAAGACTCATCGTTATCTAGCAGCACAAACTTAGAGGGTGAGACGCCAAAATAGAGCTTAAAACGCTGTGAAAAATACGAAGGATCATTAAATCCACAAGCAAAGGCAACATCGGCGACCTTGTCTCCTTGCAGTAGCATCTCACATGCTTTTTCCATTCTAACTTCACTTAAGTAGTCAGAAAACGTAACGCCAAACAAAGATTTAAATCGCCTTTGTAAACTACGTTCAGAAATAAACAAGGCCTTGGCGGCACTTGATGTACTGAATTCCGCGTGAGTACATTGCTCTGCCACTAACTGAATCACATTCGTTTTCCAGTCATCATGCTTAGCACTCGTTTTATCATGCATTGTTGGCGACGTATTTGTTACGGGGCTAGGAGGGACAAATAACGGTTGATTCTCAATCGTCGCCACTGAGTTCTCGCTATATAGGTTCCACCGTATCACCACTCGATTCAACTCACCCCTTTCAATAGGAAGCAGTTCCCCCCCCGAATTATGTATATGCATAGGTAAACGACTTGGGCTGAAGTCTAAGACTTTCTCTAAGTCCGTGCTTTCGAATCCCTCCGGCGCTCGGTTTACACTCGGAAACGGCAATCCTGAATCCTCAAATATCACGCTTAGCTTAGTTCGATCCACATCGACAATAATGTCCATGACTTGCCCCCTGACTAGGCGCTTCAATGCACTTGCCAAAACAGAATTGAAAATAATATCTAGATTGCAATCGTCTAAAATAACCTTACTTTGAGATGGTAAAACACCCAAATTAATTCGCACACCATGACTATCAAACTCTTGTTGCCAAGCCTTAACGGAAAAATAAATAAACGCACTCACAGAACATACTGGCGAACGTTGACTGTCTTTGTTAAAAACCGCTTCGAGGTTATTAAATGGTTCATCGTGATGCTTATTATCCCGATGCATTTTTTCTTGATATTCTCGATACCAAACATTCTGTTTTGATGCATCCATTGCCGCTTTCACTAAGTCACGTACGACCTCTTGCCTGACGTGAAAAACTTTACGTAGTTGCTGATTACTCCGAATAAGCACTCGGCTTTGATGCTGCAATTGCTCTGTTTTAAGCGATACCTGAGTCTTTAACATCTTATTAATTGCGGTAACACGTCGCGAACGCCATAGAACACCCCAGATAATCACCACCAGCAACATCACCACACTAAACGCATAGAAGCGAATAGACTTATACCATGGGGTTAGCACCACAAATTGAAATGATTTTAGGCGACGCGTGCTCTCATCACCACGCACGCGAACGGATAGTTGATGAGTCCCTTCAGCAGGTTTATCCAAGCTCAACTCAAGCCCTTGGATAGGTGTCCAGTCTTCATCACCATCAAAACGGTATTCAACGGTTTGTCCCGAAGAAAATGGCCAAACGCCGAATCTAGCACTTATCGATTCACCATATGGAATACGCAGCACTTCTGATGGCTTCATTCCAATCGACACGGGTTGGTTATCAACGCGAAGTTCTGTTATCAATACGGTTTGAGTGGGGTATGACGCGCTCAATACCTCATCAGACGTAAATTCGACAATGCCATATCGAGAACCTACAGCAACCGCATCAGTGTCTTGGTTGTACGCACAACTACCATCAATAAATTCATTGTTTATTACACCATAGGGCTCTGAGAGCTCACGCAACAAGGCACCTGTATGTAAGTGTGCACTTACGCCTCTCGATGTGATGAGCCATATTGCCTCTTTACTTTGAGTGACACATACCGGTCTAATATTATTTTGTGGCAAGGCTATTGGCGTCAATACTTGGTTCAGCAGGTGATAATTGAATACACCGTAGCTGCTCACCGCCCAAAGTCCCTCTCTGGTATCCGTCATTTCAATCACACGTCCAAAGGACTCACTGTCATTGACATAGTGGCTCTTATCCTTATCTATCAGATACAATCCATGATCCGTACCAACCGCTAACTTTTTGTTTGTTAGTGCTTTCAGCGACGTAATTTTAGCTGGCAGGTGTTTTTTCAGTATCCAGTCTTGACCGAAATCTCGTAGTGTATGGTTGGATAGATCAATCGCTAATACGCGCAGTCCACTGCTCACCCAGAGAGTATCATCATCGTTATCAAAGCCACGAAAAGACAGATGATCGATCTCTGCTGGCAATGTAGGAAACTCATCCATTAACGACGCTACCCGATAGCGACCTAAATCTAACGATAACAGTCCTCTCTCGGTTGCCAGCCAAAGGGTCTTACCCCGCTGTGCGACAGAAGAGACCTGCCCCCAAAATACCAACGTTGATAATCCATCATTATTGATGGAATACAGGCCATTATTGGTCACAACCCAGTATCCACCGAGCGGGTTGTCGAACATATCTAATTTCGTATCAACCCTTCGTAAATCCTCTTGATGTGTCACTGAAAACCGACGAAATAACGCATCATACTCAGAAAAATAACGCACTCCGCTGTTGGTCGCTATCCACATACCCTGCGTGCCATCTCGAGCTAAAGAGTAAATTTTTTCCCCCATCAGACCATATTCATCATTGGGGTTTACCTCGACTTTGCTGGCTTGCTTGGTTCGCTTATCAACAAGGTAGAGTCCGTGCTCTGTTCCTAACCAAATGTATTGTTCTGATTCGTCGATGGTCAACACATGCGAACGCGCTAAACCAAAATACTGGGACTGTGAGGAACTCAAAGAGTAGATTTCTGCACCGGTGGTGTAGCCAACAATGAGTTGGTTTAAGTCGGTAGAATAATAAAGCGTCGTGGCCAACGCACTTGTGGACAGTTTAACTCGGCTCAGAACATGGTTATCCCAAGCAAAGACGCCAACAGATGTTGCGAAGTACCATGTGTTGTGCACCAATATGGCATCCGATACGTCTATCGTTAAACCTGAATGAAAAGGCTCAAATTTCTGCAGCGATACCTCTGTCACTCGTTTATCCCCCATTGAATAGAGATAAATATTCACCTCATCGACAAACCAGAGATAATCTTTTGATGCGCCAACTTTACTTATCGTATTAATCAAGTCCACATCATAAACATGCCGTTCATTGCCAGTCGGAACCTGTGCGTACACGCTATGATTACGGTAATACCAAAACTGCCCATGCGAAAAGGTAGATGATGAGGCCTCAAATGGGGGATTCTCTACAGCAACAAAACGGCTACCATCGAAAAAGCGTAATTGGTCATGAACGTCAAATGACCACAAGCCCCCCTGCTGACCCATATTGAGTTTTTTAGCGGGTAAATACTGCCCTTGTGATTGCATTTGAAGTGGATAAAAAATAGGAGGGAATTCGGATGCAATAACCTTAGAGGCGATCATGACCGATAATACAAGCATGCCCTGCAGTAGGCCTGAATAGGTTATTGTAAGCCCTCTATACAAATACGCTCTCAACAATCTGCCCATGACTCGAGTAAGAGACATGGGCAATAAACGTCGTTGGATAGAGGCAATGTCAGTCAAGGTAAACCCGGTTAATTCGCGGCGATAATTATCACCAATTTAATCGATTTGACCTTTTTATTAAAGCGTTCTTCTAAAAATCATCGGTTAATCTGTTTATTGGATCACACCCATGCTAGTTAAAGCTCACTCGCTCACTTTATTCTTGCAACAAACAATCAGAGTAACTCATTGAAATCGATTCAAGGAAAGTGAAATAACTGCCTTTTTCAATAGCAATATCGGTGCCTAAAGGATCGAGTCTACCGATGTGAGTACCCGTACCGCGGGTAACGGTTTCAATAACAGCCGGTGTATACTGGGGCTCAGCAAACACACATTTTACCTGTTCACTTTTTAATGTGCTTTTAATATTAATCAGTGTCTTAGCGCCCGGCTTACGCTCTGGACTCACGGTAAAATGACCAAGATTATTGAGACCAAAGTACGACTCGAAATACCCGTATGCGTCATGAAATACGTAATAGCCTTCTTCTTTGATTGGGGCAAGCGTGTGTTTTATTTTATCTTCGGTCAGGCTAAGATTTCGCTTAAAATCCGCGAGCTTCGCAGCGTACTTTTCCTGGTTATCAGGATCCACTTCAATGAGTTTTTGACTAATTGCCTGCGCGACTATTACCGCTTGCGCGGGTCCCAACCAAACATGCGGGTCGTAACTACCATGGTGATGACCTTCATGACCATGGTCATCACTACCGAACTCACGCAGTGGCAGCCCGTCAATATCAGTAATTTTTACGACATTGGTATTGCCGTCGAGCGACTTGGCAAGAAAGCTCTCAAGATCAGGTCCAAACCAGACGACCAAATCACTGCTTCGCAATCTTTTTACATCTGATGGCTTCATTGCATAGTCGTGTGGCGATGCATTGGCGTTCAACAATGAAGAGGTTGTTTGGCCATCAAGAATCAACTCATGAGAGATCATTTCAAACGGTTTAATACTGCTTAACACTTCAAAAGCATTGGCTTTCATTGGTATTAATGTCGCTAGCGCAACAGTGGAAATATAACGGTACATGGCGGTCTCTTATCATAGACTGGCTTAAGAATACGTTAAATGTTACATTATAACACTCAGCATTTGCAAATGAGTTCTATTCATGTCCGAATTAATTCGGCTCGATGGTGTTTCTGTCGAGTTCGGTAAGCGTCGTGTGCTCGATAACATCACATTGACGATCAATAAGGGTCAGATCCTTACACTAATTGGTCCTAACGGTGCCGGAAAGTCTACGCTTGTCAAAGTCGTATTAGGTCTGCAAAAACGCTATATAGGAAGCGTGGTTCGAGCTAAAAAGCTCCGTATTGGCTACGTGCCACAAAAGCTAAAGCTCAATGAAACCCTGCCACTAGATGTCAGTCGATTCTTAGCACTTGCCGGAAAATACAGCGCGCAAGAACGACTTGATGCTTTAAAACTCGTAGGCGCAGAGCACCTTATCACGAGTAATATGCATCAGCTCTCGGGTGGTGAAAATCAACGTGTTTTACTTGCTAGAGCTCTGCTGCAAAGGCCTGATGTACTGGTCTTGGATGAACCCGCTCAAGGCGTAGATGTGCAAGGTCAGATTGATTTGTATGAATTAATTGATACTATTCGTCACCGCTTCGGCTGCGCGGTTTTTATGGTCTCCCATGATCTGCACTTAGTCATGGCAAAAACGGATGATGTGATCTGTCTTCATCACCACATCTGTTGTCAGGGTAGCCCACAAACTATTACGCAACATCCGTCCTATATTGCATTGTTTGGCAGTGCCACCAAGGAAACCTTGGCATTTTATCAACACCAACACAGTCACCATCATCATGATTTATCGGGTGACGCTGTATCGGGTGATGCTGCACAATGTGGACATCATAAACACGGGCATTCGCATCATGATTGAGTTTCTACTTCCTTCGATTCTTGCCGGCCTTGGTATTGCCTTGATTGCAGGGCCACTTGGCTCTTTTGTAGTCTGGCGAAAAATGGCTTATTTTGGCGATACACTGGCGCACGCTTCGTTGATGGGGCTAGCTCTGGGTTTTCTGTTCAACATTAATCTCTATTTAGCACTCATTATTTGCTGTATGGCATTGGCTGTTATCTTAGTGACCCTGCAAAAGCAGCAACTTGTCGCCACTGATACGCTTCTTGGTATTTTGGCACACAGCGCGCTATCCCTCGGGTTGGTTGCCGTTAGCTTCTTAGACAATATCCGCGTTGATTTAATGAGCTACTTATTTGGTGATTTGCTTGCCGTATCCCCAACGGATCTCGTTTACATCTATTGTGGGGTACTCGTTATTGGTGGGTTGTTGTTTGTCTTTTGGCGTCCGTTGCTTTCTACGACCGTGAGTGAAGACCTTGCAGCTGTTGAGGGCGTCAATGTCGACCTAATGCGCTTACTGATCATGCTCATGGTAGGGCTTGTGATAGCCATTGGGATGAAATTTGTCGGGGCGCTCATCATGACGTCGCTGCTCATTATTCCAGCAGCGACCGCACGTAAATTTACCCGCACGCCTGAGCGAATGGCCTTTACAGCCTCGATTATCGGGATGATTGCCGTATTATGTGGACTCAGCTTATCTTGGCTTTATGACACGCCAGCAGGGCCATCGGTCGTCATAAGCGCTGCCGCATTTTTCTTGATGGCTCAGCTTGTTCCTTCCAGAGATTAGATTCTGGCTACTTACTCGCGAGTTTTGAGTAGGTTAAAAAAATGATGACCATAAAAAATGGCTCCCTAGGGAGCCATTTTATGCATTCTACAACTGACTAACGCTTACCAGCCAGTGACTTCACGAAGTGCTTTACCGATATCAGCAAGGCTTTTCACTGTTTTGACGCCAGCTTCTTCAAGTGCTGCAAACTTATCTTCAGCCGTACCTTTACCACCAGAGATAATTGCGCCAGCATGGCCCATACGCTTACCAGGAGGAGCAGTAACACCTGCGATGTAAGAAACGACTGGCTTAGTGACATTAGCTTTAATGTACGCTGCCGCTTCTTCTTCCGCTGTACCGCCGATCTCACCAATCATTACGATGGCTTCTGTCTCAGGGTCTTCTTGGAAAAGCTTAAGAATATCGATGAAGTTTGAACCTGGGATCGGGTCACCACCAATACCAACACAAGTCGACTGACCGAAACCTTCGTCGGTGGTTTGCTTAACGGCTTCATAAGTCAGCGTACCTGAGCGAGAAACGATGCCCACTTTACCTTTCTTATGAATATGACCAGGCATAATGCCAATCTTACATTCATCAGGCGTAATCACGCCTGGACAGTTAGGTCCAATCATCACAACCCCCGCTTCATCTAGACGGACTTTAACGTCAAGAAGATCAAGCGTTGGAATACCTTCAGTGATAGTGACGATGAGCTTTATGCCAGCATCAATCGCTTCAAGAATCGCGTCTTTACAAAACGGTGCGGGTACATAGATAACTGACGCAGTAGCGCCTGTTGCTTCTACTGCCTGACGAACAGTATTGAACACCGGAAGACCAAGATGCGTTTGACCGCCTTTACCCGGAGAAACACCACCAACCATTTGTGTTCCGTAGTCAATCGCTTGCTCTGAGTGGAATGTACCTTGACCACCAGTGAAGCCCTGACAAATAACTTTCGTATCTTTATTAATTAGTACAGACATTATTTGCCCTCCGCTGCAGCAACAACTTTTTCCGCAGCTTCAGTTAGAGAAGTCGCAGCAATGATATTTAGACCACTTTCCGCAAGTTTTTGCGAACCTAACGGCGCGTTGTTACCTTCAAGGCGAACAACAACTGGCACTTCCACACCGACTTCTTCAACCGCACCGATGATGCCGTCAGCAATAAGATCACAACGTACAATACCGCCAAAGATGTTCACAAGAACCGCTTTAACATTGGTGTCGGATAAGATGATTTTAAAGGCTTCCGTTACACGTTCTTTCGTCGCGCCGCCCCCTACATCAAGGAAGTTAGCAGGTTGACCGCCGTGCAGGTTAACGATGTCCATTGTGCCCATCGCTAGGCCAGCACCGTTAACCATACAGCCAATGCTGCCATCTAGTGCTACGTAGTTAAGTTCCCACTGTGCCGCATGTGCTTCACGCTCATCTTCTTGTGATGGATCGTGCATCTCACGCAGTTTAGGTTGACGGTACATCGCATTTGAATCGATGTTGATTTTTCCGTCAAGGCAAAGAAGGTTACCTTCTGCCGTCACAACCAGTGGGTTAATTTCTAATAGGGCTAAATCGTACTGAGCAAACATGTTGCCAAGACCTAGGAAGATCTTAACGAACTGTTTGATTTGATCACCAACGAGGCCAAGCTTGAATGCAAGCTCGCGCCCTTGGTAAGCCTGAGGACCAACTAATGGGTCAATGGCCGCTTGATGAATGAGCTCTGGGGTTTCTTCTGCAATTTTCTCAATATCTACGCCACCTTCCGTCGAAGCCATAAAGACAATTCGACGAGTCGCGCGATCAACAACTGCGCCTAGGTAAAGTTCATTGGCGATATTTGATGCTTCTTCAACCAAGATTTTCGTCACTGGTTGGCCATTTGCATCCGTTTGGAAAGTGACAAGGTTTTTACCAAGCCATTTTTGTGCAAACGCTTTAACGCCTTCTTTCGTATCATGCAACTCAACGCCACCCGCTTTACCGCGACCACCAGCGTGTACCTGACACTTCACTACTTTTTTATCTGTGCTAATACGACCAGCCGCTTCAAAAGCTTCCTGAGCCGTATCACATGCGAAACCTTCTGGTACAGGCAAACCGAATTCTGCAAACAGCTGTTTGGCTTGATATTCATGCAAATTCATTTCGTTATTCCATTTGTTTATCCCTAAAGGGATTTATTATTTCCATAAAGCCGATAAGTTGGCCATACGTCTGTAGGAGGTACTTCTACGAATCGCCCATAAAAGGGCTAAATAAGAGCTAGACGCTGAGCCTGCCTAGCCCCTTTTACTTTGGATGTTTAACCACCCAAATGAACAAACAACACGTGACTATACGTCGAGCAATAAGCGTGCTGGATCTTCTAGTAGTTCTTTAATCGTAACCAAGAAACCAACCGACTCACGACCATCAACAAGACGGTGATCGTAAGACAGCGCTAGGTACATCATTGGTAAGATTTCAACCTTGCCATTCACCGCCATTGGTCGGTCTTGGATCTTATGCATACCCAAAATAGCCGCTTGCGGTGGGTTAATAATTGGCGTCGACATTAGAGAACCAAACACACCACCATTAGTAATAGTGAAGTTACCGCCAATCAACTCTTCAACGGTTAGCTTGCCATCACGACCTTTTATCGCCAGGTCTTTAATGCCTTTTTCGATGCCAGCAAACCCGAGCGTGTCACAGTCTTTTAGGACAGGTGTCACCAAACCACGAGGCGTTGATACCGCCATGCTAATATCGAAATAATTGTGGTAAACAATTTCATCGCCATCGATTGAAGCGTTCACTTCAGGGTAACGTTTTAGTGCCTCTGTTACGGCTTTCACGTAGAAAGACATAAAGCCCAAACGTGTGCCGTGACGCTCTTCAAACTGGTCTTTATATTGCTTACGCAAGTCCATGATTGGCTTCATGTTCACTTCGTTAAACGTCGTTAGCATGGCCGTGCTGTTTTTCGCTTCAAGCAGTCGCTCTGCAACACGTTTGCGAAGACGCGTCATTGGAACGCGTTTTTGGCTACGAGCCGAGATTGGTGCAGCCACTGCAACATCATCTGCCTGCGGTGCTTTTTTCGCAGAAGCAAGATGGGCGTCAATATCTTCACGAGTGATTCGACCACCAACTCCAGTGCCTTTCACATCTTCCGCTCTCAAGCTATGCTCCGCCAATAGGCGACGTACCGCTGGGCTCAATGCGTCGTTAGACTCTTCCGTCAATGCCGCTTTATGGCGTTTATCCGGTGAGGCTTGCGTTGCGTCAGTGGTATCTTTTGTCGGCTCTCCGGCAACAGCACCAGGCTTCAAGCGAGCAATGAGTTCTTTTGATAATACGGTTGCGCCTTCTTCTTGAATGATTTCTTCAAGTACACCCGCCTCTGGAGCCGGCACTTCTAGCACAACTTTGTCGGTTTCAATATCTACAATGACTTCATCACGAGCCACGGCTTCGCCTGGTTTCTTATGCCAAGTCGCGACGGTTGCATCAGCGACAGATTCAGGTAAGTCTGGAACCAGAATTTCAATTGTCATATCTGTTTCTTCCTTTTACTTCTAGTTCTTAATCAAGGTCAACGCGTCGTCAATCAACGCTTTCTGTTGTTTCAAGTGTACGGACATATAACCAACCGCCGGTGAGGCAGATGCAGGGCGACCCGCATATTTCAAATCAACACCTACAGGAATCGCTGCACGGAAATTATGTTGACTTGAATACCAAGCACCTTGGTTTTGCGGTTCCTCTTGACACCACACGACATCTTCTAGGTTGGTATATTTCGATATTTTCGATCTCACATCATCCAGTGGGAATGGATAAAGCTGCTCGATACGCACAATTGCGACATCATCTTGCTCGTCACTACGACGTTGCTGCAGAAGGTCGTAGTACACTTTGCCGGAACAGAACACAACGCGTTTTATCTTCTCTGGGTTAAGGTCATCAATCTCACCAATCGCTGGCTCAAATGTGCCATTAGCTAAGTCTTCTAAGCTGGATGTACACAATGGATGGCGAAGTAAAGATTTTGGTGACATGACAATCATAGGTCGACGCATAGGGCGCACGACTTGACGACGAATCATGTGATAAACCTGAGCGGGCGTAGAAGGAATGATTACCTGCATATTTTGCTCTGCGCAAAGCTGTAAGTAACGCTCCAGTCTTGCCGAGGAGTGCTCTGGGCCTTGCCCCTCATAGCCATGAGGAAGCAACATAGTGAGACCACATAATCGTCCCCACTTTTGCTCACCAGATGAGATGAATTGGTCAATAACCACTTGAGCGCCGTTAGCAAAATCACCAAACTGCGCTTCCCAAATAGTTAGGCCGCCGGGCTCTGCTGTTGCATAACCATATTCAAACGCCAATACTGCTTCTTCAGATAATACCGAATCAAAAACTTGGAAAGGTCCTTGTTTATCATGGATATTAGCCAATGGAATATAGGTGCTTGCATCATCTTGGTTGTGAAGAACGGAATGTCGATGGAAGAACGTACCACGGCCAGAATCTTGACCTGAAATACGAATGCGTTTTCCGTCATCAAGAATCGTGGCGTACGCAAGCGTCTCAGCCATACCCCAATCGATCATTTTCTCGCCGGTCATCATGGCGGCACGATCGTTGTAGAGCTTGTTCACTCGGCTTTGTAGTTTATGGCTATCTGGGTATTGCCCCAATCGCTCACCGAGTTCAACTACACGCTTCATGCCTACCGCGCTGTCCCAGTCCATATCCCAGTCATGCCCGAGGTAAGGGGACCAGTCAACCGAATGAAGAGCCATCGGACGCCATTCTTTTACGACCACTTCACCGCGGTCTAGCGCATCACGATATTCATTGACCATTTGGGTCGCCGTTTCGATATCGCTTTCATTACGCTCGATCAATACGTCGGCATACAGCTTACGAGGTGTTGGGTGTTTTTTGATTTTCTGGTACATCAAAGGCTGTGTAGCATTCGGCTCATCAGCTTCGTTGTGACCATGACGGCGATAACAAACCAGATCAACAATCACGTCTTTACGGAACGTATTTCGATAATCCAGTGCTATTTGTGTCACAAAGGCGACCGCTTCAGGGTCATCAGAGTTCACGTGGAAAATTGGAGCCTGTACCATCTTGGCAATGTCAGTACAGTACATGGTGGAACGCATGTCATGAGGATTAGACGTGGTAAAGCCCACTTGGTTATTAACCACAATCCTAACCGTACCACCCACTCTAAACCCACGAGCTTGAGACATATTAAAGGTTTCAGCAACCACGCCTTGACCAGCAATGGCTGAATCACCGTGTATTGTAATAGGCAAGACTTTACTGCCGTCTTTGTCACCTAAACGATCTTGGCGAGCTCTTACTGAGCCAATAACAACAGGGTTCACAATCTCTAGGTGAGATGGGTTGAATGCTAATGCTAAATGCACATCCCCACCTGGTGTTGCGAAATCTGCTGAGAAACCTTGGTGATATTTAACATCACCCGTGCCCCAAGTTTCATCGTGCTTCTTACCTGCAAACTCATCAAACAAGTCTTGCGGCTTTTTACCTAACACGTTAACAAGCATGTTAAGACGACCACGGTGAGCCATCCCAATAACCACTTCTCGAATACCTTGTGTTCCAGCATGACGAATTAATTCCTTCGTCATCGGTACCAATGCGTCACCGCCTTCTAAGGAGAAACGTTTTGCACCTGGAAATTTCGCGCCTAAATAGCGCTCAAGACCTTCTGCTGCCGTTAACTCTTCGAGGAAAGCATGTTTCTTGTCAGTATCAAAGGAGGGTTGACCCACAACAGACTCTAAACGTTGTTGAATCCAACGTTTTTGCTCCGTGTTTGTCATGTGCATGTATTCAGCGCCAACAGAACCACAGTAGGTTTTCTGCAGGGCTTTGTGGAGGTCTCTTAATGTCATGTTTTCTTGGCCAATGGCAAAAGAACCAACATTAAAAGTTTCGTCTAAATCATCATCCGTGAGGGAGTGGAATGCAGGGTCAAGCTCTGCAACGGGGGGACGTTTCCACAACCCTAATGGGTCAAGATCTGCTGCTTGATGACCGCGAAAGCGGTATGCGTTGATAAGCTGTAGTACTTTTACTTGCTTAGCATCGACTTCAGGATCACTTACTTGCGCACTTGAATGCTTTGTTTCTTTAGCGAGTCGTCGGAAGTAATCACGGACACGTGAATGCGGTTGTTCCACCACATCATCAGGCTGCATAGGCAGCTCATCAAAAACACGTTTCCACTCTTCACTTACCTGTTCAGGATCACTTAGATACAGTTCGTAGAGGTCTTCTACATAGGTTGCATTGGCGCCAGCCAAGTGTGAAGACTCGAGCCATGCCTTCATCACGCCGTTGTGCATATTTTCCCTTACCAGTAGTAGTTTTCATGGTTGCTGCGGTCTACGCCGAGCAATCGAAAGTCGATTCTCACAGAGCCGTTCTGCTCGAATCGACAATTTTATTTCGCTAAAACACCATCGACGATTAAATCGAGCGGTTCACCAACATCGATTTAATATGACCAATCGCTTTTGTTGGGTTCAATCCTTTAGGACATACACTGACACAGTTCATGATACCGTGACAACGAAATACGCTAAACGCATCGTCCAATTCTGACAAACGTTCTTCTGTTGCCGTATCGCGGCTATCGATAAGCCAACGGTAAGCAGCAAGCAAACCAGCAGGACCGATAAACTTATCTGGGTTCCACCAGAAAGACGGGCAAGATGTTGTACAACAAGCACACATTATGCACTCATATAAGCCATCTAAATGTGCTCGTTCTTCAGGAGATTGTAAATTCTCTCTCGAAGGAGGCAAATTACCATCAGAAACAAGAAATGGCTTAACTTTCGAGTAGTTATCATAAAACTGAGTCATGTCGACAATCAAGTCTCGAACGACAGGTAATCCAGGTAGAGGACGAATAATTATCTTATCGCCCCCTAACGCTGACAATGGCGTGATACATGCTAAGCCATTTTTACCGTTCATGTTGAGACCGTCAGAACCACAAACACCCTCGCGACACGAGCGTCTAAATGAAATACTTGGATCTTGCTCTTTAAGCAAAATTAACGCATCCAAAAGCATCATGTCAGAGCCTTCATCCACCTCAAGGGTGTAATCTTTCATGTAGGGCTTTTGATCAACATCAGGGTTGTAACGATACAAAGAGAAATTCAGTTGCATAATTTGGTCCTCCTCTTAGTACGTACGTGCTTTTGGTGGAAAAGCGTCACGATGTACTGGTTCCATATTTACGCCACGCTTAGACATAGCTTCCGTCTCAGGATTGTAAATTGAGTGACATAGCCATTGCTCATCATCACGATCCGGGAAATCGAATCGGGCGTGCGCCCCGCGACTTTCTGTACGGAAGTTTGCTGCCACAGCGGTTGCAAAAGCCGTTTCCATCAAGTTCTCAAGCTCTAAACATTCGATACGTTGAGTGTTGAACTCTGTAGATTTATCAGAAAGATACGCGTTATTCAAACGTTCACGAATGACTTTTAGCTCTTCAAGCCCTTTCGCCATTGCGTCGCCTTCACGGAATACTGAGAAGTTATTCTGCATACATTGCTGTAGATCTTTACGAATCTGCGCTGGGTCTTCACCGCCAGTGCTATTTTCCCAACGGTTGTAACGCGCGAGAGAACGTTCGATATCAGCGTCAGTTGCTGGTTTTGCTTCGGCTTGTTTATTCAGTGTTTCACCAAGGTGTAAACCTGTCGCTCGACCAAATACAACTAAATCTAGCAGTGAATTTCCGCCTAAACGGTTTGCGCCATGCACAGAAACTGAAGCAATTTCACCACAAGCAAATAGGCCTTGAATCTCAACATCAGTCCCATCGGCATCTTGTTTAATAGCTTGCCCGGACACCTGCGTTGGTACACCGCCCATCATGTAGTGACAAGTTGGGATCACTGGAATCGGCTCTTTTACTGGATCAACGTGAGCAAACGTACGAGATAATTCACAAACACCTGGTAGGCGAGATTCAAGTGTCTCTTTTCCTAGATGGTCAAGTTTCAGCTTAATATGTGGACCCCAAGGACCATCGCAACCACGACCTTCGCGGATTTCAATCATCATTGAACGCGCCACAACATCACGGCCAGCCAAATCTTTTGCATTCGGTGCATAACGCTCCATGAAACGTTCACCGTCTTTATTAAGTAGATAGCCACCTTCGCCACGACAACCTTCAGTGACCAGCACACCAGCGCCAGCAATACCCGTTGGGTGGAACTGCCACATCTCAATATCTTGCATTGGGACGCCAGCACGAATTGCCATGCCAACACCATCACCGGTATTGATATGCGCGTTCGTTGTCGAGGCATAGATACGACCAGCGCCGCCTGTTGCCAAAATCGTCGCCTTGGATTTGAAGTAGCACACTTCGCCTGTTTCCATGCAAAGTGCCGTACAGCCCATTACCGCGCCGTCTTCGTTTTTAACAAGGTCAAGCGCGTACCATTCAGAGAAGATGGTCGTTTTGTGTTTAATATTTTGTTGATACAGCGTGTGCAGCAAGGCGTGACCAGTACGGTCTGCAGCCGCCGCAGTACGTGCTGCTTGCTCTCCGCCAAAGTTCTTTGATTGTCCGCCAAATGGGCGTTGATAGATTGAACCATCATCAAAGCGAGAGAATGGTAAGCCCATTTTCTCAAGCTCAATCACAGATTCAGGCCCATTTTTACACATATATTCAATCGCATCTTGGTCACCGATATAATCGGAACCTTTAACCGTATCGTACATATGTTGTTCCCAGTGATCCTCATGCGCATTGCCTAGCGCCACGGTAATACCACCTTGAGCGGACACCGTATGTGAACGAGTTGGGAAAACTTTAGATAAAAGAGCACAGCTTAGGCCTTGCTCTGAAATTTGTAGAGCAGCGCGCATACCCGCACCGCCAGCGCCGATTACAACAGCGTCAAACTCTCGAACTGGAATAGTCACTTACGCACCCCACAGAATAAAGAAACCAGAAAAGAAATAACCAAGAAGTGTGGCAACAATCGCAAGTTGCAGTCCACCACGTAACTTAGTGCATTTGATATAGTCTGTAAGTACTTGCCATAGGCCAATCCATGCATGAATCAGCACTGATGTCAGGGCGAGCATAGTGAAGACTTTCGTAAACGTCCCACCAAAGAATTGCGTCCATGACACATAAGAGATATCGCCAGAAAAGGCACAAAAGCTTACGATGTAAATCGTATAAAGCGTCATAATGATCGCGGTTGCACGAATTAACAAGAAATCGTGAACACCATTACGACCAACTGAAGAAACACTACCTACCATACTAATACTCCCGCCAGCAGAGACAGAATACCTGTCAAGATGAAGGAAACCTTGGCACTTTTTGCTCCAGTATCGAGCTCTTCAAAATAACCAAGATCCATAAGCAAATGACGAATACCACCAACAATGTGGTAAGCCAATGCAGTCAAAATCCCCCACAAGATAAACGTAACGAAGAAACCGTCAACGATTTCAGCCGCTTGCGCAAATCCAATAGGTGATGAAAGTGACTTGGATAGTAACCATAGGAGGATTCCAATCGACACAAAAGTAATCACACCCGACACTCGGTGCAGGATGGACGCGATTGCTGTGATTGGCATTTTTATTGTCTGTAAATCTAAATTAACAGGTCTGGGCTTTCTTTCTTTCATGGGCTTGCTCACTCAGCTCCATTGAGCATTTATTGTTATAGATAAATTTTGGCACGTAAGCCTCAAAAATTAACACAAACTTAACAAATTTCCCGTGTTACAAGAGAGATAATTGTAAATGAAATGTTAAAGGACCGCAGTTAAAACCGACCTCACTTCGGTTTGCACCCTAGATTTTATAAGGACTTGGCCAAAATTTTCACCGCAACTATACGGCTGGCAACATTCTAATACAATTACCGTAACAAAATATGCTACACAGCACAGATTTTTAACCATTTTTACTCAAAAAATCATAACAAGTGCACACAAAACCGTATATAAATTGACTTTGAACTCGAAGCAAAGTAAAAAATTGGCACATAAACATCCTGGACGGATTAATAATAAACAAAGGAGATTGTTATGGCGGATAAGAAAGCGACCCTTCACATCGAAGGTACCGCACCGATCGAATTGCCGATTATGGAAGGTTCACTTGGACCGGAAGTGGTTGACGTTCGTAAGCTTGGAGCAAATGGTTATTTCACTTTTGACCCAGGTTTTCTTGCCACTGCATCCTGTGAATCTCAAATCACGTACATCGACGGAGACAAAGGTGTGTTGCTGCACCGTGGTTTCCCAATCGATCAATTGGCTAACAATGCAGATTACCTAGAAGTATGTTATATCCTTCTCATGGGAGAAGCACCGACTCGCGAAGCTTATGAGAGCTTTAAACAAACGGTGACTCGTCACACAATGGTTCACGAGCAAATCGCAAGTTTCTTCCACGGCTTCCGTCGTGACGCTCACCCGATGGCAGTAATGTGTGGCGTAGTTGGCGCTCTTGCAGCCTTCTATCACGACTCTTTAGACGTCAATAATGACAATCATCGTGAAATCGCCGCCTATCGTCTCATTTCGAAGATGCCAACACTTGCTGCGATGTGTTACAAATACTCAATCGGTCAACCATTCATCTATCCACGTAACGATCTGACTTACGCGGAAAACTTCCTACACATGATGTTTGCTAATCCATGTGAAGAATATGAAGTCAATCCTATCGTTGCTCGCGCAATGGATAAGATTTTCACTCTGCATGCTGACCACGAACAAAATGCATCAACATCAACAGTGCGTCTTGCGGGTTCATCTGGTGCTAACCCGTTTGCTTGTATTGCGGCTGGTATTGCTTCGCTTTGGGGCCCTGCGCACGGCGGCGCTAACGAAGCGTGCTTGCGTATGCTGGAAGAAATCGGTTCAGTCGACAACATTCCAGAATATGTTGATAGAGCAAAGGACAAGGATGACCCATTCCGCTTAATGGGCTTTGGTCACCGTGTTTATAAGAACTATGACCCACGAGCAACGGTTATGCGTGAAGCTTGCCATGACGTTCTCAAAGAACTAAACATTCAAGATCCTCTTCTTGATGTTGCTATGGAGCTTGAGCGTATTGCGCTATCTGACGAGTACTTTGTCTCGAAGAAACTGTATCCAAACGTAGACTTTTACTCAGGCATCATCTTGAAAGCAATTGGTATTCCGGTCTCTATGTTCACGGTTATCTTTGCGATGTCTCGTACCGTTGGCTGGATTGCACACTGGAACGAAATGCACAGTGACCCTGCAAACCGAATTGGTCGTCCACGCCAGCTTTACACTGGTGAAGATATGCGTGATTTCAGACCGTTACACGAACGTGAATAACAACGTTTTATTTGCGCTCAACGTCTTTTTGAGCCCACTTTAACCCAAAAAAGAGCAGCGCCAGGGCTGCTCTTTTTTTTCGTAAAACCCAACCATGCCCTCGCTGCAAACACAGTGGGCTTTTTAAGATGCGTTATACGGGGTTATCAATATCGATAAACTCAACGTCAAGGTCATGCTCACTCGCTAGCCATTCACCCAACGCTTTAATGCCATACCGCTCCGTGGCGTGATGCCCAGCTGAAAAGTAGTGAATCCCCATTTCACGTGCAATATAGGTGGTTCGCTCAGAGATTTCACCCGACACAAATGCATCAAGGCCGTGAGAAGCGGCAAGCTCAAGATAATCCTGACCACCACCTGTACACCAGCCCACCGTTTCTATTGGTTTATCCACGTCAGGTGCAATATGCAAGGGTTCACGATTAAGCACTGTCGCAATGGTTTTGGAAAACTCATGACCAGAGACCGGCGCCTTTAAGCGGCCATACATAGCCACAGATTGAGGATGCCCCTCTAAGCCACCTTCCACATCAATACCAAGCAATTGAGCCAACTGGGCATTGTTACCGAGCTCTGGGTGGATATCTAGCGGAAGATGGTAGCCAAATAAATTAATGTCGTGTTTGATTAAGCTACGAATACGCTGCCCTTTCATCCCTCGAATGGCCTCTGTTTCTCCTTTCCAAAAGTACCCATGATGGACCAAGATAGCATCAGCATTAACGGCAATAGCATGATCAATCAACGCTTGAGAAGCGGTAACACCTGTGACTATTTTATTGATCTGAGATGTCCCCTCTACCTGTAATCCATTGGGGCAGTAATCTTTAATGAGTTGCGGGGCCAGTTTCTCGTTTAATATGGCTTCAAGTTGTAGATGATTCATGCAAATTCCTGATTTGTTTCTTGATCCAAATGGTTATAGCAATTTAATCTAAGGCTGTCGAAAGGAAATAAGAGCACTCATGACTACAGACGACCTCACTGAATTTACATCATGGATATCAACCTCTACAAGCCTTGTCTTTGGCGATCCGCGAATAGCAATCCGCTTACCGACCAAGGTCGATCATTCTTTATCCAAATCTGCGCCCTACAAAGGCAACCCTAGATTGGGGTTTCTTTACCAAGAGCTATGCCGACGACAATTTGAGCAACACCCTAATTACGAGGTCCTTGCGGAAGAGATCCAATTGCAAGAAGGCAAGCGGACATTAGGTGCCATCGATTTTCTGCTCCAGAACCAACGAAATGGCGACGTGGAACATTGGGAAGTTGCGATCAAGTTCTACCTGCTTAAAGATGGTCAATGGTTTGGCCCTAACGCCAAAGACAGGCTTGACCTCAAGCTATCTCGAATGATGCATCACCAGCTCATGATGAGTGACACGCTTGCATTTCAAGAGCAGTTTCCTAATCATAAACCTGCCAGCAAGCATCTTTTGATGCAGGGAAGGCTCTACATCAACCCATTTGATTGTGAATCAGTACCGACACAATGCCTCGAACTAGACATCGACACGGCTAACGTGTCGGGCCGTTGGTGTTATCAAAAAGACATCCACAAACTTAATGAGCCCATGTATGTACTGCCAAAACACCGCTGGGCAACGGGCTTTATTGATGGAGAGTCTGCGATGAATAAAAAGCCTGAGGCTTTAGTGACCTGGCCCGGACATTTTGTTCATTGCCAATCAGAATCTGGCGTGTTTTGGTTCATTGTTCCGAATGACTGGCCACAAAGTTCTATGTAAACATGCCAGAGTCAGACACGAGACGATCAAAAAAAGGCGCATTAAGCGCCTTTTTTATTGTCCAATGTAGATCTCGCTATGGGCGATAAACCTTAACATTGGCAAACCCTTGCTCTTGAAGGTACAGCGCTTGTAATCGACTCATCACACCTCGGTCACAATACAGCAAGTACGTTTTCGATTGGTCAAGATCGCCAAACTGAGTGCCAAGCTTGAAGAAAGGTAGATGCTTCACTTCCACACCGTCCAGTACTAGAGGGCTTTCCTCTTCTTCATCAGCGCTACGGATATCAAGTACAATCGCATGCTCTCCAACGGCTTGTACTTGCTCAACTTCCGGTGCTTTTTCTTGGCTTTGTTTCTCAATGTCACGAATATCCATTACACGTGCGTCAAGAACCACTTGCTCTAGAATAGAAAAATCGAACTTTTCTTCTTCTTTTTCAAGCTTGGCTTTTACGGCTTTTACTGTCGGTTTTTTAGAAATCACACCACAGTATTCTGGCATTGTTTTAGCAAAATCCTCGGTACCAATCTCACGGGCAACATCGATGATGTCCTCTTTATCCCAGTTGATCAATGGACGAAGGATCAAGGCATCTGTCACACCATCAATATGGCGCAAGTTGGTCAGTGTTTGACTCGATACCTGACCAAGCGCTTCACCAGTGACTAGGGCTTGAATACCAAATTTATCCGCGACCATGCCACCCGCACGCATGAACATACGTTTAAGGACCACACCCATCTGGCCGTCGTCAACTTTTTCTAAAATTTCCGCAACAACCGGCTCAAAATCAACAGAGATAAACTTAACTTTTGCTGATGAACCGTACTTGTTCCATAAATAATGTGCCACTTGCTTAACGCCGATTTCATGCGCTGGACCGCCAAGATTAAAGAAACAGTAATGTGTTTTCGAACCACGTTTGATATGCAAGTAACTAGAAACACCGGAATCAAAGCCTCCCGAGATCAAGCTCAGCAAGTCTTCCTGTGTACCTAGTGGGAAACCACCCAAACCTTTGTAACGCGCAATGACCTGATTGAGCTTGTCATTGGTGACTTCAATATTGACTGTCACGTCCGGTTTATTCAGCTTAACGCGTGCAGATTCAATGGCCTGGTTTAAGCCACCGCCAACATAACGCTCTAATTCAATTGACGTAAACTCATGCTTACCACGACGCTTAGCTCGTACCGAGAACGTTTTATCGATAATACGTCGACCGTTTAGCTCTAGTACTTGCTCGTAGATATCATGCATATCGGTAAAGTCAGATTGCTGAACCTCTAAAACATGATGAATCCCTGATGAGTGCGTCAGGATTTCTAGTACTTCATTGTAGTATTGCGACGAGTTTGCCGTCACTTCAATGTGATCGCGGCGGTTAATCACCGCAACAGATTCAGTACGACGTTGAATAATAATACGTAAATTGGACTCAAGGATTTTAGTAAAGCGCTTGCGCACTGATTCACTTTTAACAAAAATCTCTGGATGGGGTTTTACAATAAATCTCATAGTCTAATCACATCTCATTGGAATGCTGTCAATCAACTCGACAGGCGTGGCAATACATCAATTTTAGTACAAAATTCACGACTCTTGCGGCATCAATATTGACGCAAAAAGTTTAGGGGAATTCGTCAGGGGCGCAAGTATATACCCAACTGACTCTTGGATTCCAGTTTATGACGGCTGATCACCTGAGATCTCGGTAAAAACCAAGTATTCACAGTGAGTGAGGATCAAAAAAAACGCCAATACAAAAGCACTGACGTTTTTATCAAGTTTACTAAAGCTACTTGCCGTCTGCGGACACCTCGTCGGTAAACAGAGGCTCACCTTGCATGATACTAATTTCAACACGTCGATTTCTAGCGCGCTGCCTTTCCGTATCGTTCGCCACTAATGGCTCTGTATCGGCAACACCTAATACTCGCAGCCTTTGATGTGAAAACCCTTCAACCTTCTCCATCTCTTGCGCTACGGATACCGCCCGCTGAGAAGAGAGATCCCAATTTGAGCGATACAGCTCGGAATCTAATGGCGTATTATCGGTATGGCCTGATACTCGTACTAGTCCTGGAATGTCTTTAGCAAGATCAGCGACTTGGCGCACCAATGGCCTGAATTTAGGCTGCAAAAATGCAGACCCTTCGGGAAATGCCCCTTTTTCTTCGATTCTAATCACAAGTTGCTGGCCTAGATTTTCTACCTCAACCGCCCCTTGTTTGATCTCTTGCTGAAGCGCAGTCTTGATCGCTTCTTCCAGTTTTTCTAGATCTTTAGAGGCCTCTTGGCTGTCAGATTCACTCTCAGAAGATGCGGTACCAATTTGATTTTTCTGTGTTCGGTCAGCAGTCTGGCCACCTGTGATTTTGCCGTCATCACGCTGGTTGCCACCAGCACGATCAGAATCACCCTCTTGAAACTCCAAGGTTTGCTGAGTGATATCGATGGTTTGTTGCATAATCACATCTATTGGCGTGGGCTCAGGACGACCTGGACGAAATTCCAAAGCAATGATACTCGTCCCTTTGGGGATGTCTTTGACTTCCAATCTATTTTGCACGCCAAAAGCAAATTTCATTGAACCTGCAATTTGCTTGAATTTTAGAACATCCATCTCAGAAAAGGACAATAGCAAAACAAAGAAACACATCAACAACGACATAAGATCGGCAAAGGTGCCCATCCACTGAGGGAGTCCTGGAGGTGGACAATCACATTGCTTGTCTTCTTCAGTCATGATGCCTCCCCCGCGCTTATTCGCTCAATGTGCTGGCGTGCCATATTACTCACCGTCCAAGTCAAAAGCGCGCTTGCTTTCATTCAGATAGTTTTTAAGATAACCATCAATAACACGAGGGTTCTGGCCGTCTTGAATTGCTAGCACTCCGTCCATAATCAAGCGACGATTAAGCTTTTCTTGCTCTCGACGTAGCGTCAATTTATCGGCAATAGGGAAGAACAGCATATTGGATAGTATCGCGCCATACAGTGTCGTCAGCAAGGCAACCGCCATGGCCGGCCCGATAGATTTGGGATCGTCCATATTCGACAACATCGCCACCAACCCAATCAGGGTGCCGATCATGCCCATTGCAGGTGCGACATCACCAAAAGCCTTAAAGACACTGGCGCCTTTGACGTGTCTTTCATCGGTCAACGCAATGTCTTTTTGCATCGCGTTCCTCACCACTTCTGCATCATGTCCATCCACTAGCAGGTCGATGCCCTTCTGCATGAAGCTATTTTGAATATCCATTTCTTCAAGCGCTAAGAAGCCACCTTTACGAGCCGCATCTGCCATTTCCACGATTTTCGCAATGAGGTCTTCAGGCTCATCGGTCTTAAACATAAAGGCCTTACCGGCAATCTTTGCAGCACTAAAGAATTGGCTCAACGTGAACTTCATCAAAACAACAAAAGTTGAACCACCGATCACAATAAACACAGAAGTGGTGTCGAAATAGATCATGATGCTTCCGCCAAGCACCATGGCCATAATAATAGATGCAACCCCACCGATGAGGCCAATAAGCGTCGCTAAATCCACTCAATACTCCGTTATAATTTGACGTCGCACATAACCGTTTGTCGGTTGATAATGCGCTTGAGTCTATCGCTTTATAATGAGGTTATCGACCACACCTCAATATCTTTAAGTTATTTATGACCATAAAATCACAGTTTTAGACATAAGTACTGTAAACCAGTAGGCATTGGTAGTGCTAAGTTGCAATGAGTTGATGACAAAACACCGTCAACCTTGGTTAAAAATTGGCTAGCCACACATCTCTATTACATTTTTGACACCATTAGTTTGACCATCTGGCAAGGCTCCTGTAACGTTCGATCATTTCGGATAAAACAAGTACGTTATGGCGACGAAAAAACCAGAAAACATGTCATTTGAAGCAACAATTGACGAACTCGATCAGCTTGTCGAACAGCTCGAAAACGGCGACTTAGCCCTTGATGATGCCCTCAAAAAATTTGAACGCGGTATTGCCTTAGCTCGAGCCGGCCAACACAAGCTTACCGATGCAGAACAGAAAGTCAGCATTCTTCTTAGTAAGGACGATAACGCTGAGCTGCAAGATTTCCCTCAACAGCCAGAATAAAGTCAAAAGAGAGTGCCTACATGATCGAGACTTTGCAGTCTTATCAGACAAGAAATAACCAGCAACTCAATGCGTGGTTAGACACAAACCCATTCCAGCAGCAACGTCTAACCGAAGCGATGCGCTATGCGCTTTTGCTTGGCGGAAAGCGAGCACGCCCATTTTTGGTATACGCTACCGGTCAAATGCTCGGATGCTCACGTGAAGAGCTTGATACCCCGGCAGCGGCCATTGAGTGCATCCACGCCTATTCGCTCATTCACGACGACCTTCCTGCGATGGATGACGACGAGCTGCGCCGTGGTCAAGCCACTTGCCATATAGAATTCGATGAAGCCACTGCCATTTTGGCAGGCGATGCACTACAAACGCTTGCATTTACTATACTTGCAGACGGTATGATTGCTCCCAATGCTGAAGCCCAGCGTATAACCATGATAAAACAACTTGCCAGCGCCTCTGGAGCTGCAGGCATGTGTATAGGGCAATCGCTAGATCTAGAAGCAGAAAACCGCTTCGTTGGCATTGATGAGTTGGAACAAATTCATCGCCATAAAACCGGCGCTTTAATCAAGTGCGCGGTACAACTTGGTGCACTGGCGAGCGGTGAGAAAGGGTTGGCGGTTTTACCACAACTTGAAAAGTTTGCCGATGCCGTAGGGCTCGCGTTCCAAGTCCACGATGACATACTTGATGTCATCGGAGATACCGAAACACTTGGCAAGCCCCAAGGCTCTGATCAAGAGTTAAACAAAAGCACCTACCCTGCCCTACTGGGTTTGGAAGGGGCACAACAAAAAGCACAAACACTTTTCGAAGAAGCGCTTTGTGCTTTAGATGCGATCCCCTACAATACGCAATTACTTGAAGATTTCGCCCGATATGTCATCGAGCGCAACAATTAACAATACTAAGCGCTGAATTACTATGACACTTGATATTTCCAAATATCCGACACTGACATTAGCAAATACGCCAGAAGAGCTGCGTCTGATGCCTAAGGAGTCACTTCCTAAGCTCTGCGAAGAGCTACGGACGTATTTGTTAAATTCAGTTAGCCAGTCGAGCGGCCACCTTGCTTCCGGTCTTGGAACGGTTGAGCTGACTGTCGCCCTACACTACGTCTACAATACCCCATTTGACCAACTTATTTGGGATGTGGGACACCAGGCTTACCCACACAAAATCCTGACGAACCGCCGAGAAAAAATGTCGACGATTCGCCAAAAAGATGGGCTACACCCTTTTCCATGGCGAGAAGAAAGTGAGTACGACGTATTATCTGTCGGTCACTCATCGACCTCGATCAGCGCGGCGCTTGGTATTGCGATTAGTGCGCAAAAAGAACAACAAAACCGCAAGGTCGTGAGTGTAATTGGTGATGGTGCGATTACCGCAGGCATGGCCTTTGAGGCACTCAATCATGCCGGTGATATCCACCCTGACATGCTGGTTATCCTCAATGATAACGAGATGTCGATTTCAGAAAACGTTGGTGCGCTAAATAACCACCTAGCACAAGTTCTATCTGGAAGCCTGTACACCTCTATCCGTGAAGGCGGCAAAAAAGCCTTGTCGGGACTACCACCAATTAAAGAGTTGGTGCGACGTACAGAAGAACACCTAAAAGGAATGATCGTTCCTGGAACGTTATTCGAAGAGTTTGGTTTCAACTACATCGGCCCTGTTGACGGCCATGACGTGAATGAGCTAATCAAGACGCTAAAAAATATGCGTGAGCTGAAAGGCCCGCAATTTCTTCATATCATGACAAAAAAAGGCAAAGGCTATGAACCTGCGGAGAAAGATCCGATAGGCTATCATGGCGTTCCTAAGTTCGACCCATCGCACTCAAGCCTGCCAAAGAGCACGTCAAGCAAGCCAACGTACTCTAAAATTTTTGGTGACTTCCTTTGTGATATGGCGGCACAAGATCCTAAACTGATGGCGGTCACACCGGCTATGAGAGAAGGCTCTGGTATGGTTCGCTTCTCGAAAGAGTACCCTGAGCAGTACTTCGATGTTGCGATTGCTGAGCAACACGCGGTGACCCTGGCAACGGGCATGGCGATAGCAGGTAATCATCCTATCGTGGCAATCTACTCCACATTCCTACAGCGTGGTTATGATCAACTCATTCACGATGTGGCGATCATGAACTTACCGGTTATGTTTGCTATTGATCGCGCAGGTTTAGTGGGGGCTGACGGTCAAACACACCAAGGGGCTTTTGATCTCAGCTTCATGCGCTGCATTCCGAACATGGTCATTATGGCCCCAAGCAATGAAGATGAATGTCGTCAGATGTTATATACCGGACATATTCACAACGGACCTAGTGCAGTACGTTACCCTAGAGGCAGCGGCAATGGCACCACTCCTGAGAGTGTATTCACTGCCCTCGACATAGGCAAAGGTCGCATTGTTAAAGAAGGTCATAAGATCGCAATTTTGTCTTTTGGTACCTTCCTTGAAAGTGCACTCGTCGCTGCAGAATCATTGGATGCGACGGTCGCAGATATGCGATTTGTGAAACCTCTGGATGAGGCGCTGATTCGTGAGCTTTGTCAGTCTCACGATGTCATAGTCACGCTTGAAGAAAATGCAATTGCAGGCGGTGCTGGTGCTGGTGTGATTGAGTTTATGATGAAAGAAAAGCTTCTCAAACCTGTCCTCAACCTCGGTTTGCCTGATCGATTCATTGCCCAAGGCACCCAAGATGAATTGCATGCAGAGCTTGGTCTAGACGCCGCTGGAATTGAACAATCAATCCGTGATTATCTCACTAAGTAGTTAAGCTGATTAACAATTTAGTCTAAATATAGAACAAAAAAAGCCGCTGAATAATATCAGCGGCTTTTTTAATAACTACATCGTGTCATAAACGCATTACGCGTTCGCTTCACGCTCTGCAATAAACGCTAAGGCCATCTTGATGCGAGCGATCACGCGCTCTTTACCAACAAGTTCCATAACGGCATCGACAGATGGAGATTGACCACCACCGGTCACCGCAACACGCAATGGCATGCCAATCTTACCCATACCGATTTCTAACTCTTCGCATACCGCTGTAATGACATTGTCTTTGATGCTTTGGGTTGTCCACTCTTCGAGCGCTTCAACTTTTGCCAGCGCTGCTTCCAATGGACCTTTCGCTACACCACGTAAGTGCTTCTTCGCCGCACCCGCTTCAAACTCAGAGAAATCTTCGTAGAAATAACGAGACTGCTCAGCAAGTTCAATCAAGGTATTACAACGCTCACCCACCAATGTGATCACTTCTGTAATCGCAGGGCCGTTATCTGTCTTAATAGTTTGCTGGTCAAGGTGCCATTGCAGGTACTTAGCCACATACTCTGGTTCCGATGTCTTAATGTAGTGGTTGTTTAACCACAACAGTTTGTCCGTATTGAACGCAGATGCCGACTTACTGATCGCACTTAGACTAAATAAATTGATCATTTCTTCTTGGGAGAAAATCTCTTGGTCACCATGAGACCAACCCAGACGAATCAAGTAGTTGTTGAGCGCATTTGGCAGGTAACCTTCGTCGCGGTATTGCATAACTGAAACCGCACCATGGCGCTTCGACAGTTTTGCACCGTCATCACCCAGAATCATGGCACAGTGAGCGAACGTTGGGACCGGGGCGCCTAGCGCTTCATAGATATTAATCTGACGAGGCGTGTTGTTGATATGGTCTTCACCACGAACAACATGGGTAATGCCCATATCCCAATCATCGACAACCACAACGAAGTTGTAAGTTGGCGCGCCATCAGTACGACGAATGATCAGATCATCCATTTGGCTATTAGCAATCTCGATACGACCACGAATTTGGTCTTCAAAGACCACACTGCCTTCTTTAGGGTTGCGGAAGCGAATCACGCAAGCATCGCCTTCTTTAGCAGCAGCGTTAGCCGCAACAATTTTAGGATGATTTGCATCGTAACGAGGCATTTCTTTATTCGCTTCTTGTTCAGCACGAATCTCTTCAAGTAGCTCTTTAGGCGCATAACACTTGTACGCTTTATCTTCAGCAAGCAGGCGCTCAACGACTTCGTTGTAGCGATCAAAGCGTTTAGACTGGAAGTAAGGACCCTCATCCCACTCCAATCCCATCCACGTCATGCCTTCAAGAATCGCATCGACCGCTTCTTGAGAGTTGCGTTCTAGATCGGTATCTTCAATACGTAAAACGAATTCACCGCCTTGGCTTTTCGCAAATAACCAAGAATACAGTGCAGTACGTGCACCACCGACGTGAAGATAGCCCGTTGGGCTTGGAGCAAAACGTGTTTTAACCGTCATTGAAAGTACCTTGTTGTCAACTGCGCACGATGCTCGTCATCGTACGTTGCAAATTTTGGACGCCATTTTATCACCTTATATTAAATCTACAACGAATTGCTTGACCTTGCCCTTGCGTCAAGGTTTATGTTGTAACCTCACACCAAGGTTTTTGAGGTTTATGATGCATCATTATGTATTGGATTTATCAGGTCTGTCTTGCTCTCGCTGTGTCAACAAACTAGAGGCGGCGCTCAAGCAATCATTAAATGACATTATTATCCACTCGATCACTACGACACAATTGCAGGTTTCTTCCACATCACCATTGGCAGCGATCTACCCGATCATCTCCCAACTTGGTTACACCGCTAGTGAGACACTTCATTTCTCGCTCACTGGATTAAGCTGTGGCAAATGCGTCGCAAAGCTAACACAACAATTAGAGCAGCATGACGAACTGTCCATTATCCACCTCGATAAGTTGTCACTCATTGTTAGCCGCTCGAACCCAAACATCAATATTGCCGATATCGTGACACACGCTGGCTATCAAGCGACACTGCACACTGGCGATACGCTCGTTGATCATGGTGATGTACATGTCGATCAGGTATCAACGGTAGAACCGAAACAAAGCCACGACCGAGTGTTAACCTCACCCGCACCTCAGATTAACCACCAGAACCACACTACTGACGAGAATGACCGCAGTATTCAACTTCTCATCCAAGGCATGACTTGTGCCAGTTGTGTCTCTTCTGTTGAGCAAGCGCTCAAACAAGTGGATGGTGTCAACCAAGCGAGTGTTAACCTGGCGGAACAAAGTGCCATGGTATCGATAGAAAATGACAAAGATGCCGCCGCATTATTGATCCCAGCGATCGAAGAGGCTGGCTATCATGCGGAAATCGTTATCGACCTTTCATCAAGTCAAGCGACCCAACAACAGCGACTCCTTGATCATCAGCGGCACCAAAAGAAAAATACCATCATAGCGCTATCGCTTGGAGCGCCTTTGATGCTTTGGGGAGTACTAGGTGGCAATATGATCATTCGAAACCCTCAGGACCAAGTCGTGTGGGGCGTAATAGGTCTTGCGTGTTTATGGCTGCTTGCCACCGCTGGGCGTGACTTTTTTGTCAACGCCGCTAAAGCGCTAAAACATAAACGTGCCACTATGGATACTCTAGTGGCACTTGGTACTGGTGCGGCATGGTTTTATTCAACACTGGTCGTGATCAAACCCGATTGGTTCCCTATTCAATCTCGCCACGTATACTTCGAAGCAAGCGCAATGATTATCGGCTTGATTTCTCTCGGGCATTTTATTGAGGCCAAAGCAAAATCTAGAACAAATCAATCGCTTCAGGCATTAATGACGCTACAACCTCAACATGCTGTTGCCATTATCGACGGTAAAGATACGGTCCTCTCTATCGCAGAGATTACGCTGGGAATGACGCTGCGCATTAAGCCTGGAGAAAAAATCCCCGTAGATGCCTACGTGACGCAAGGAGAAAGCTATATTGATGAGTCCATGCTAACCGGGGAACCTATTGCAATATCAAAACAGCAAGGCGATATCGTTTCAGCTGGCACGCTCAACCGCAATGGAAGCTTAGTAGTGGTGACCACTGGAGTCGGTGCTGACACCAAACTGTCTAGAATCATCACCATGGTTCGACAAGCACAAAGCAGTAAGCCTGCTATCGCCAAATTGGCGGACTCCATTTCTGCAGTGTTTGTCCCTGTGGTGGTGGTCATCGCACTTGCATCCGCAATGCTATGGTTTTTCTTTGGACCAGAGCCTCAAGCGAGCTATATGCTTGTTGTCGCCACCACCGTGCTCATTATCGCCTGTCCCTGCGCGCTTGGCCTAGCAACCCCGCTCTCTATTACCGTAGGGGTTGGCAAGGCGGCTCAAGCTGGCATCTTAATAAAGGACGCCGACGCGCTCCAAAAACTCAGCAAGGTTAAAGCCGTTGTGTTTGATAAAACAGGGACCCTCACTATTGGCAAACCGACGGTTCAACGCGTATTTCTATTTGGTCTTTCAGAGCCGGAGCTCGCGACGCTTGTTGTGCCGCTAGAACACCGCTCAGAACACCCATTAGCGAAAGCGGTCACACAGTATTGGGAACGTATCGATACAGCGGTAGACGTCGAGAGATTTGAAAATATTCAAGGGAAAGGCGTTTCTGGCGACATTCTCGGAAAGTCTGTGCTCATCGCCTCCCTTAATCATATCCAATCTATTGGTATTGAAACGTCATCAATTAAACCGGCGTTAGAGCATAGCCGGAGACTGGCTTCTACACCGGTGATTGTTGTCGTTAACGGTCAAATTCAAGCCGTGATTGCCATCGCCGACGAAATAAAACCGGAAGCAAAACAGGCTATCGACGCGTTAACGGCGAATGGTATCCATACTGTCATGCTCACCGGGGATAACCAGCACGTAGCCAACACTGTCGCCGAACAAATTGGTGTCGCACAGACCATAGCAGAGGTGTTACCTGACGAAAAAGCCAATCATATTAAGCAGCTCAAAGCACAATACGGCAGCGTCGCAATGGTCGGGGATGGTATTAACGATGCCCCCGCCTTAGCCGTAGCTGATGTCGGTATTGCGATGGGCTCGGGAAGTGACGTCGCCATTGAGAGTGCCTCAATGACGTTACTTAACAGTAACCCCAACGCCATAAACTATGCGATTGAACTCTCGCGAGCAACGGTAAAAAACATCAAGCAAAACCTGTTTGGTGCATTCGTTTACAACTCACTCGGCATTCCTATTGCCGCCGGCGCATTGTATCCATTGTTCGGTTTTTTACTCAGCCCAGTCTTTGCCGGCGCGGCGATGGCACTGTCATCCATCACCGTTGTTACCAATGCCAATAGACTCAGACGCTTTAAAAGTAAGCACTGATCGGCTTATTAAACCCATAAACATTACGATTAATAATAAGGAACTTACTATGTCGACTCCATCACGTTTGATACAAACTCTGACATTATCAATGGCGATGTTCACTGGTACAGCACTAGCAACGAACGTACTTACTTACAAATCTCCTTACTGTGGATGCTGTAAAGAGTGGGTAAAGCACATGGAAGACTCAGGGTTTGACGTTTCAGTGGAAGAGCACAAAAACATGAACCCTATCAAGCAAAAATTCGGTATCACGCCTGAGCTCGCATCATGCCATACCGCCGTTATCAATGACTTTGTATTCGAAGGACATGTTCCCGCCGAAGACATCCAGGCGTTTCTCGATAACCCACCTAAAAATGCAAAAGGGTTAGCGGTACCGGGTATGCCTCTAGGCTCACCCGGTATGGAGTACGGCGATAAAAAAGACGCGTATGAGGTCTTGGCTTACAATGAAAAAGGGCAAGTATTTAGCTATCGCTCTTATCCATAACACTCGTTATTAATTAACAAACAAGACCCAATATTTCTGAAGTATTGGGTCTTGTTCGTTAAAAGTTATATTTCGCCCCCACCACAATCGCATTATTCGTCACCCCAGAACGGTAATAAGCGTGGCGAAAGTTACCTTGGTTTTTGTATTCAAAATAAGGCTGAAATGCATATTTGGTTAACGTTAAACGAAACTCATGATCCATCGAGTTATCCGTGTACGGGTACCAAGGATAGTAAGCTCCCCCCATATGGTAAACATTATTGTAATGAATCTTTATTGGGTGAGTTTTAAATTGATAAGCAATTTTGTTATCAAATCGATAATCCATATCAGGCTTATACCCCCATTTATCGTGCTTGGCGTACACCTCAATTCGAGTACGATGACTCAACGATACCCCCTCATCAAAATCATAACCCACTTTAAACAATGGACGGTATTGCATCGTCTCACCCAATTGCATTAAATGTTCATAACCCGCTCCCAGCCAAAAATTGTCCGATAACACGAATTTCTGTTCAATACCTAATGTTGTCAATGGCGCTCTTGCTGAATGTCCATAATAAACATCATGATGACTATGATGGTGGTCACTATGTGGGGTTGCCCCTAGTGGAATATCTTCAACTTTAAAGCGTATCGTTGTATCGGTATCGAAGGTATGCCCAGCCTCCATTTTTGCCGTAACTTTAGAGTCATAAAGGTAGGTGCTATTAAATTGAACATTACCTTCGATATAGGACGATGAGGCATACAAAGGTAACGAATAAATCAGAAAACAAAACCACAGGGTTACATAGCGAAAATAAATGTGCACAACAATATCCTTACATGCTGAAATTTGGTGAGGATAGTGCCGAGAAGATAGCCGAAGAGCAAATGGAGATAATGTCAATATTAGGACAGAAGAAAAACAATCAAACAAAATATAATTAGACTAAAATCAAAAGGTTAACAAAAGCTAAAGTACCACTTTGTCAACGTACTTTGATGAATAATCTAGGGGCCGACAAGCCACTAACAATAACGACCATAATTTAAGCGAAACATACCTAATAAAGTTCAGATAAAATTATCCAAAACTTTCATAAAAGATATGACGACCTATTTAGACTAATCATTTAATAGGTAAAAAAAAGGCCCCTGCCGGGACCTTTACACTATGGAAATATGAACAGTTTTATCGTGGTCTTAGAAACCGTATGAAGCACCAATCAAGAATGCATTGTTAACTTTGCTGCTACCATCTGGGTTTTCTAGACCGTGTGCTTGGCTACGGAACTCTAAATAAGGCTGTACACCGCTACGAGTCCATGTTGCGCGAAGCTCGTGGTCCATTGTGTTAACTTTATCTGCACCATTTTGGTCTTTGTCACCAGCTATAACATAAACGTTGTTATAAGACAGTGCTAAAGGAGTCTCTGAGAATTGGTAAGCGATTTTGTTATCTAAACGAACATCAGTATCAGACTGACGAGTTTGACCGTCTAATTGATTGTTGATATGTACACGAGTACGGTTGCTTAGAGACAGACCATTGTCGAAATTATAACCTACTTTCGCCAATGGACGGTATTGAATAGTATCACCGTTTTGGAATAGGTTGTGGTAACCAACGGCAAACCATAGGTTATCTGTTGCATTGAATACTTGTTCTACACCAATAGTTGTAGCAGGAAGTGGGCTAGTACCAGCTTCAGTTTTGCCAATTGGAATCGCATCAATTTCCATCAGAACAGTCGTATTCGTATCAAACGTATGACCAGCTTCTAAAGTCGATGTCTGTTTTGCTCCCTGTAAGTAACTATCGTGAAACTGAATGTTACCAGTTACGTAAGAAGAACCTGCAAATGCGCTGGTAGATGCTACTGCTAGTGCGGTTAGGGCGAGAACTTTTTTCATTATGAATACCTATTTAGTTATTTGAGTGACCGCTTATCTTGCCGTCTTGATTCATTGCCTCTTTGGCTTGGGAGCAATTTAACGACAATTAATTCGCGCAAACAAATAAACACTTCATTTTAGTGATCATTCGCACACTAAAATAACAAAATAAATATAAACACTTTAAAATCAACCCCTTAAATTAAAAACCTAAACCTAAAAAAACTCATTAAGAAAACACACCATGATAGAAATCACAGAAACATCGGCGATTTTCCGCCACAAACACAACGAAATAAGTAATATGACGCGTTTCTCGCTATAGATAAGGTTAGAAATGTGATTTAGATCTTGTAATTTAGCTTTTTAACTTAGTTAATTCTTACCGTTAATTATCGAAGAGAATCAAGAGGATCACCAGTTGCCAATCGTCTCGAGCACAGGCACGAGTAGGAATAACGGTCTTCATCAAATCTAGTACTTGCTCCGAATCTTTCTTTCAAAGAAAATAAACCCACTAATAAGGTTGCAATGACAGTGACCATGAAGGAGATGAATCTTGTTGATTATGGATCTAAAAAAATGGTGCTTTGTTTTATTTGTCAGCGGTATATTTAATGCGCAAGCAGAACCATTGGTGTGGAAAGCATCGAAGGGACCGCAAACCTTTTTTATTATCGGTACCGTACATCTAGGTAATGCTTCAATGTATCCCCTACCTCAAGTATTGATTGATAACCTAATGAGTAGTGATGCCGTTGTTATTGAGGCCGATTTAACAGAACCAGTAACAATGCCTACCGCCACTAATCACCAATCACTCAAGTCCTCACTCAATAGCAAAGAATTCGCGCAATTAAAGAGGATAGCGACCAACTCAGGGATGAACGTCGAAACAATAACAGCATTAGCGCCGTGGCAAGTCGCTCTCGTACTACAAAATCATCAGTTTCAAAGTTTAGGTTTTCATTCCGATTATGGTGTGGACAGTACTATCGTAAAAATGGCGACGAAACACGATATTCCCGTTCACGGATTAGAATCCCTTCAATTCCAAATCGACTTGTTATCGAAGCAAGAGGATGACGGCGTCAATATGCTTAAGCAAACCCTGACTGAATGGGATGAAAGCGGTCAGAATGTCGAGTGCTTGATTGAGTCCTGGAAAATGGGCGATATTCAGAACTTAAATCAACTACTCGACGAGGCCTCCAAGGATGCTAAATTTGAACAAGACTTTATTGTAAATAGGAATTATGACTGGGTTGAGAAGCTCAATTCAGATCCGGTATTTTCTAGTGGCACGTTTACGGTTGCTGTGGGGACACTTCATCTTGTGGGGCAAGAGAGTTTATTAAACCTGTTAAAAAAAGCTCAATATCATGTCAAGTTACTTACTCTCCCTAAGAAGTCGCATTGTAAGATAGAAATGGAGTAAGCACGTCTCAAATATGAGACATCGCTTTTCATAAGTGTTCAATAAAATTAAAAAAGTCACAATATAAACAAAGTAGTTAGAATTAGTTTCGATAGTCAGCGTCTATATTATTGTAATTAATCTAGTTAATATAAGATTATGTTAGAAACAAAGTAAGGTAAAATGACGACTATCATTAGAGTAGATAACTTTAACCAAAAAACAAAGTTAATAAAAATACAATTAAAACAACAAGTTAACATTTTGCATTTAATAAGGAAACACACTTAATTATTATTAAAAAATTTTAAATATAAAGTATTTTTTTGATCTTTACGCATATCCAATCATAATAACAATCTCTAGCAACAATATATCAAGGTATTAATATGAAATTCATTATGATTGTATGTGCAAGTTTTTCTCTGATGATATCAGCCCCTTCCGTGGCAAATTCTGGCAATGGGGGAGGAAAAGCATTTGGAAGCGGTGTGAAATGTGAAATGACAAATGGGCAAGTCCAACATTTACCTAGAGAACTTTGCATTGCTTATGGAGGCAAGGTACTAAACATGTAATATCACAATAACCTCTAGAAAGATTAAGCTTTACTTTTCTAGGGGGCTTTAAGATTACTCATGATTGGACACTCTTTTGAATCATTTCCAGGACACTGAGATACCCATAACTTTAATGTATCTCGCATCGTGGTTAAGTCTTGAATTTTTGATTCAATTTCAGCAATTTTACTTTCAGCTTTTGCTTTAACCTCAGAACTTTTTAAATCACGACGTTGATAAAACGTCACTAAATCTTGGCAGTCATCTAAAGAGAACCCCAAACGTCTCGCACTAGCAATCATTATCAAAATATCCAACTGTGTTTGATCGTAAGTCCGGTATCCATTGTCTGAACGAGATGTGTTAACTAGCCCTTTCAATTCATAGAAACGAATCGACTTGGCCGTTAATCCCGTTTTGTTCACCACTTCACCAATATTCATCACGTCTCCTATCAACGCATGCTATTACCTTTTCCTATAAATACCTGCCAACCACGCTGCCACTCGGCACGAATTAACAGTTCATTACGAACACCTTCACATTGGTTTGAGTATTTCCGTCCGCTTAGACCTTTATCGAATGCTTGAAATGGGTCACAAAACAAACTCTTCCCGTAAGAATAACCTTTATGAAAAGCAGATTCATTAAAATCACCTTTTTTTTCAAAATGTTCGATTGAGGAGCCGTAATCTTGTATCCCGACTTCTCCAATTCTCTGTCCCTTTTTATACCAATATTGCTCGACTGTTATTGGTTCAGACGTGCAGGCGGTTAATAGTAAACTAACTATACATAACTTTAATTTTGTCAGTTTCATTATAATCCTCGTTCAAAAAAGCCGAGCTACAGCTCGGCCTAATTTAGTTTTGGAAAAGGTTACTTGACGCCAAACGGAATAGTTAACATCAGTTTAAAATCTTTTTCATCTTGGAAGAGATTAGAATATGCCTCCCAGTTGTTTGCATTGGTATCATTATAGTACTGCGTCCAGTAAAATGAGATATTTGCATCAGCTAGTGCACCTTTTTGAATGGCATAGTTAGCAAATAAGCTATAAGCGTATTCTCTCAAGTCATCAATGTCAGCGCCTGACGCTTTTTTAGCATCCGTTGACGACCCAAAACCACCAGCAGCGCTTATACCAGCACTAAAACCATTACCACCAATATCTGCAAAATCACGTGACATCGATAAGAAACCCGCTACTTCACCATCATGGTTAAAGTCAGAGCGGTTGTTCCACCACACATCATAGGCACCATTGGATGCACCGTAGTTTTTAGTTAGACGGTATGCCATATTCCCGACTGTACCATCATCCCCTTTAGCATCTGCGCTCGTATAGGTTGCTTCCGCTCTGAAAGAATACTGACCAAACGCTTTAGATGACAAGAAAGCGGCTTGGAAAGCAGTACTATCATATTGTTCGTTATCATCTACTACATATAATTGAGGAGACCAGTAAAAACCGCCCTCAGTAGTACCTTTTACCTTAAAGTGTGCGTTCTTACGGTTACCCTTACTCAGACCACTGAATGCGCCATCAAGCAAAATGCCATTCGACAATGTATAACGAGCACCGACAGAATATGCTTCACCCGCATCTTCACCATCTGTTGTTTGAAATCCATATGTCTTCTTGAACCATGGTGCTTTATATTCATCGGCATAAGTTAGGCCAAGGGCAAGATCACCAAACGTACCACCAATTTGGGCGCCACGATATGTACCAGGAGCAAACGACCAGTTAACGCCTAGTGCGCCAGGGACATATGGCTGGATATAACCTGCATTTGCTGTCACATTATCGCCAAATTTAAACTTTAAATTTGCAGTTGCAAATGACACACCATTGTCATTACAACTTGAATTCCACTTACTCGGAGTTCCTGATGGGTCATCTACCGGTGCACAAGAGTCTGGCACGGTACTGTCCCCGTATGGGCTTGATGTATTCCAGAAATTAAACTCATGATCTGGTGAAGCATTTTGCCACATATCAAACGTGCTATAGATGACAATATCTGTACCAACCACATCTCCAACATAGCCTGAATTAAACCCTAAGTTCGCAAAAATTGAACCATGGTCTAGGTTTGGATCGTACGAACCATCTTCCCCACTGTCGCTTACACTTCCTACTCGATCACGTTTCCGCATAAAGAAGTTCAAGTTACCACTTATGGTCGACTCTTCAAAAAACTGTGTCACCGGCTCACTGTATTCCACACCGATCGGATCTGCTGCCATTACTCCACCAGTAAATACGGCTGTAGATAATGCTGCTGCCACTGCTGATACTTTAAACATTTTTTCCATGGAATAAACTCCTAAAAATGGATATAGCTGTTTTTTTAATATTTCGCCTTAAGTTGGCCGCCGAAGGGAAATATTTCCTTTTAATTTTAGCAATCAGTTTACGCTGATTAATTTCCTGTCTACACCGTGTGCATCCATATCCACAAGACTAACTTTGCGACAAAAAATATCAATTAACTGTTTACTTTCCCTATAAAAAATAGGAGGCACCGCAAACTTTTACCTCACTTATTGATGAAGGTCTTATTTTTTACATCAAAAAAACAAAAAAACTTTAAATCCTCAATTATCAACAACTTAGTTAAAATAAAAAACAGAAGAAGGTGACATGCCTCGCACTGGTTTTTTATTTCATGGCCATCAACAAATAAATTAAACCTTGATCACAACATTATTAATATAAATAACAACGAAAAATAACCTTGAAGTCACTCGCAAAAAAAAGGACCTCAAGAGAGGTCCTTTTTAAATTCAGAATAAATGTCTATGGTATTAAATCTATCAAATCTTGTTCTGTTTTAATTTCAACACCGAGCTCTTGAGCTTTCGCTAATTTTGAACCGGCATTATCACCAGCAAACAATATATCGGTTTTTTTTGAAACACTACCAGTGACCTTAGCACCCAATGCTTGCAATGCGGCTTTTGCATCACCACGGTTTAATTGCGATAGTGATCCCGTCAGCACTACGACCTTCCCTAGGAGCGGCTGTGGTGTATCTTCACTCGGGAGTTCAACATCAGCCCAATGAACACCTGCCTCAATAAGCGAAGCGATAACATGACGATTTGATTCAGCTGCAAAGAAGAAGCGAATATGCTTCGCGACAATCTCACCGACATCTTGAACGTCGATCAATGCCTCATGACTGGCATCAATAATGGCATCCAGTGTCTTAAAATGCGCCGCGAGATTTGCCGCGGTTGCTTCCCCAACCTCTCGGATACCGAGAGAGTACAAAAAACGAGCCAGCGTGGTTTCTTTGGATACCTTGAGTGCAGTCACTACATTTTGAGCTGACTTAGGTCCCATCCGCTCGAGTACGGTGAGTACGCCTGCTGACAACTTGAATAAATCCGCCGGTGTTTCCACCATTTCTTTGTCAACAAGCTGTTCAATAACTTTGTCACCGAGTCCATCAACATCCAAGGCCTTGCGTGACACAAAGTGTTTTAAAGCCTCTTTTCGTTGCGCTTGGCATACTAATCCTCCAGTACAACGAGCTACCGCTTCCCCCTCTATCCGTTCGATCCCAGACGCGCATACTGGGCATACTGATGGGAAAGTGATAGCAGAGGCGCTCTCAGGACGTCGCTCTGGTACAAAAGCAACAATCTGTGGGATCACGTCCCCTGCTCGTCTCACAATAACGCTATCACCTACTTTCACACCAAGGCGTTCAATCTCATCCGCATTATGCAAGGTGGCATTGCTAACGGTGACACCGCCAACAAAGATTGGTTCGAGTTTGGCAACAGGTGTAATCGCACCAGTGCGCCCAACTTGAAACTCAACACTATTAAGTGTTGTGATCTCTTCTTGCGCAGGGAACTTATAAGCAATCGCCCAACGAGGCGCCCTCGCAACAAAGCCTAACTGCTCTTGTAATGAGATATCGTCGACCTTAATGACCACGCCATCAATCTCATACGCTAACGCATCACGTTTATCTGAAATCGCTTTATGATAGGCCTTCACCTCTTCGATATCTTTCACGCGTAGCGTTTCCGGCCCCATAGGAAAACCCCAAGACTTAAGCTTAGTGAGCCTATCGAAATGACTTGGTGGTAGCTCAGCACCTTCTACAACACCAAGGCTGTATGCATAAAAGCTGAGAGGACGAGTAGCCGTAATGCGCGAATCAAGTTGACGTAAGCTCCCTGCTGCCGCATTACGCGGGTTAACAAACACCTTATCGCCTTTCTTTGCCGCTAATGCATTCATTTTGTCAAAGCCGGCCTTAGGCATAAACACTTCACCACGCACCTCTAAGCGGGCAGGCACGTCATTTCCTTGCAGTTTCAGTGGAATTGCGCTGATTGTACGGACATTTTCTGTAATATTTTCACCCGTCGCGCCATCACCACGTGTCGCAGCTTGCGTCAGTATTCCGTTTTCATACATTAAGCTCACTGCCAGCCCATCCAGTTTCACTTCGCAACAATAGGCCCCAACATCAATACGATTAACACGGTCGGCAAGACGTTTATTAAAATTCTCTAGGTCTTCATCAGAGAAGGCATTATCCAAAGACAACATTGGAATCTCATGCTTCACTTGGGTAAATCCGTCTAATGGCATACCGCCAACGCGTTGGCTTGGAGAGTCCACTGATACCCACTCTGGGTGCTCAGTTTCAATGGTCAGCAACTCCTGCATCAAGCGATCGTATTCCGCATCGGGAATGGCGGGCATATCCTCCACATAATACTTTACTGCGTGATGGTGCAGTTGCTCTTTTAGTTCATTTAAACGTTGCTGAGACATGTTTTCTATCCTGATTGTACTGATAAAAAAGGCTCCTATTAGTAGGAGCCTTTTATTACTAATAAATAATGGTGGTGCTACGCACCGGATTTAGCGCGGCTAAAATCTTGAATCTGTTTTTTGTAGGCATCAATACGTGATGGTGTCAGTAAATTGCGCTGATCATCTAACACGTTGCCACTCACATCGTCCGCTATTTGCTGGGCGGTTCTCAACATAAGCTTGAAATTTTGTTCCGCTTCACCAAAGCAAGGAAGAGTCATGAAGAAAGAAATACCTTTAGTAGTAAAAGTATCAGGATCATCATGATGCAGCGTACCGGGTTGCATCATATTCGCGACACTAAATAATACCTTACCGGTCCCCGATAAATCAGCATGACGGTGGAATATGTCCATATCGCCATAAATAAGCCCGTTTTGACGCATGCTATCAAACAATTTCGTGCCTACGAATGGTTCACTGCCTGCACAATGTACGTTCATAACGATGACCTGCATGGCAGGCTCTTCTGGTTCCTCAACCACGGGTTCAACCGGCTTGCTCGTTGGTGATGCCACGACCTGATCAGCCGAGTGAGGCTTATCATCTAGCGCCACACTACTTTCAGCCAGCGACGTGTTCTCTTCAACCACCGACGCATTTTCAACGCGCGCATAGGCGGGCTTATCGAAATCGTTTTGATCAATATCAGTAGAGCTAAAGGTAACCGTTGGCTCTAGAGGCGCGATTTCTTCCACCGACTCTTTCGCACTAAACGAAGGAATATCGTCTGATTCAACGCTAGGCTCGACAAATCCGGGCGCTGTGTCATGCCTCGTCACCTCATAATCACGCTCATTGTGATCACTGACATCATCAAGAGGATCAAACGCAGGCGTTTGTTGGCTTAGACCGAAATCAGGTTCCGTTCTTACCTTACGTACAATCTCAAAATCATCTTCTGGTGCGACATACTGATCATCGTCATCAGATTTTTCATCAATATTACCCAGAGGTCGATCACCAAACTTCTTCTGACCTTCCTTTTTGCTTGACCATAAGCCATGAAACAACAGCGCCGCTATGGCTAAGGCACCGACAATAATGAGTACGAATCGCAATTCCTGCATTGTTTGCTCTCAATGTTATAAAAATAGTCCTTATCGAAGTGCCAAAACACTCCCAACCATCTTACTTTACCAAAACTCTACCTATTATTAGAACACCTTAGTATAAGAAGTTTGTGATTTCCTTAGACCTTTTTTGTTATAGTCGCCTTTCTGCCCCTCAAAATGACTACAAAAGGAGCTGAATTTGAACAAGGCTACTACCGGATTTGGTTATTTCTACCAAGGTTTCCAGCTTGCTTTTACGCCAGGCATTCGTCGCTACGTCATTATGCCTTTACTCGCGAATATTTTATTGGTGGGATCGGCAATGTATTATCTGTTTGCCAATCTGAATGTGTGGATTGAGGATTGGATCGGCGCCCTTCCCGAATTCTTATCGTGGCTGAGCTATATACTATGGCCTTTGCTCACGCTCACTATCTTAGCAACGTTCTCGTACTTTTTTAGCACCCTCGCAAATTTCATTGCTGCGCCGTTCAATGGGCTCCTAGCGGAAAAAGTGGAAGAATCACTAACGCAACAGAAAGTATCCGATGATGGCATCATGAGTATGGTGAAAGATGTGCCACGTATCATGGCCAGAGAATGGCGCAAACTGCGCTACGTCTTGCCCAAAGCCATTGGGCTTTTCCTTTTGCTGCTTATTCCAGCACTTGGACAGACCGTCGCGCCATTCCTTTGGTTTATTTTTACCGCGTGGATGCTGGCAATCCAATACTGTGATTACCCGTTTGATAACCATAAAGTCCCATTCAATGACATGCGGTTATCGCTAAAACGGAAACAAGGTAAGAGCTACACCTTTGGTGCCATGGTTGCGTTATTTACATCGATTCCAATTTTGAATCTTTTTGTCATGCCGGTTGCGGTGTGCGGTGCCACAGCCATGTGGGTACAGGAATTTAAAGACCAGCACAAATAACCACAGCGATTTAGCCTCGCTATCGTATCTTCGAATATAGCTAGGGTCTGTTAGGTAAAGAGGATTCAGCCTCTTTACCTAACCTCTGCTTCGAACTTAACGTTTGATGGAACGTCTTTGTCTTTATTCTCGAACCATCAAGGCTTAAGTGCACGCCGGCTAAAGCTATCGTTACCACATTGAACACAGTTAATAATCACTGTTGGGTGATTGTATTCACTGCGATGACCACATTCTTCACAGACCAACACCCCCAAGCCAATCATCTCCCCTGTATTGTAAACACCTTGGTGTTCTAAATCTTGAAACAACTCAACCCATTCAACTCGAGTTTTATCCGTAATATCCAACAAGCCTTGCCAAACCGAATTGGCCACCATCAAATAAAAGGGCCCACTTTTGCTTTCTTCGTAGTTGTCAGCAAACTCTTTCAAATCAGAATTGATATAGGCAGAAATGAGCGCCATTTCATCCTTCGTCATATCATTCGCGGCTTCAATCACTGACCCCGACTTTTCAAGTACATGCTGTACCTCTTCTGGGCTGTGCTTAAGATTATCAACCACATCTTCGATCATCTCTTCATAACTGGTTTTACGCTTCGGCATAGATCCCCCTAATGTAACGGAATAAATTGGAGTGCAGCTAGGCAGTATACGGAACAAACCAGCGCAAACCAGCGCAAACTATGCACTACAGAATCGTTCCAGACTGGCGTTCCAGTTCATGAACGCCGTCAACAAGGCTGCGACTTCGTATATGAAGGGCATATTGACTATTGTTGACCGCGCCTGCTTTAGGTATTCTATGATGATCTAGTAGTTTCTGTTTTAACAGAACTCACAAATTCCAAGATAACCGGAAATCATCGATGCAAGAACAATACAACCCGCAAGAGATTGAACGTAAAGTTCAGGCACACTGGGACAACAATAAGACCTTTGTTGTAAGTGAAGACCCAAATAAAGAAAAATTCTACTGCTTATCTATGTTCCCGTACCCAAGTGGTCGACTGCACATGGGTCACGTTCGTAACTATACCATCGGTGATGTGGTTTCTCGCTTCCAACGCCTGCAAGGTAAAAATGTAATGCAACCAATCGGTTGGGATGCATTTGGCCTGCCTGCGGAAAATGCAGCTGTTAAAAACAACACAGCGCCTGCACCATGGACTTACGAAAACATTGAGTACATGAAAAACCAGCTTAAACTTTTAGGCTTTGGTTATGACTGGACCCGTGAATTCGCAACGTGCACACCTGAATACTACCGTTGGGAACAAGAGTTCTTCACTAAGCTTTATGAAAAGGGTCTAGTTTACAAGAAGACATCTTCTGTGAACTGGTGTCCAAACGACCAAACCGTTCTTGCAAATGAGCAAGTCGAAGATGGCTGCTGCTGGCGTTGTGACACCCCTGTAGAACAAAAGAAAATCCCACAATGGTTCATTAAGATCACTGAGTATGCTCAAGAGCTACTCGACGACCTAGACAACCTTGACGGTTGGCCTGAAATGGTTAAAACCATGCAGCGCAACTGGATCGGTCGCTCTGAAGGTGTCGAGCTATCTTTCACTGTTAACGGTGAAGAAGCACCTCTAGAAGTGTACACAACTCGTCCAGACACGCTAATGGGCGTTTCTTACGTCGCGATTGCCGCTGGTCACCCACTTGCAGAGAAAGCGTCTAAGAACAACCCTGAGCTTGCTGCATTCGTTGAAGAGTGTCGCAACACTAAAGTGGCTGAAGCAGAATTAGCAACGATGGAAAAGAAAGGCATGGACACTGGCCTAACCGCTGTCCACCCTCTTAACGGTCGTGTTGTTCCTGTTTACGTAGCAAACTTCGTACTGATGGATTACGGCACTGGTGCGGTAATGGCGGTTCCTGCTCACGATCAACGTGACTACGAGTTCGCGACAAAGTACGGCATCGACATTATTCCTGTAATCAAGCCTGAAGACGGCTCCGAGCTCGATGTATCTGAAGCGGCTTACACTGAGAAAGGGGTATTGTTCGATTCAGGTGAATTTGATGGCCTTGCGTTCCAAGAAGCCTTCAATGCTATCGCTACAAAGCTTGAAGCTGAAGGTAAAGGTAAGAAGACGGTAAACTTCCGCCTACGTGACTGGGGTGTCTCTCGTCAGCGTTACTGGGGTGCTCCAATCCCAATGGTAACGACTGAAGACGGTGAAGTTCACCCAGTACCAGCCGACCAACTGCCGGTCATTCTACCAGAAGACGTAGTCATGGATGGCGTAACAAGTCCAATTAAAGCTGATAAGTCTTGGGCTGAGACGACATTCAACGGCGAACCTGCTCTACGTGAAACCGACACCTTTGATACGTTCATGGAGTCGTCTTGGTACTATGCTCGCTACTGTTCACCACAAGCTGATGACATTCTAGATCCAGAGAAAGCAAACTACTGGCTACCCGTTGATCAGTACATTGGTGGTATTGAACACGCATGTATGCACTTGCTGTACTCTCGCTTCTTCCACAAATTACTTCGCGATGCTGGCTACGTTACCTCAGATGAGCCATATAAGCAGTTGCTTTGCCAAGGCATGGTACTTGCTGACGCGTTCTTCCATACCAACGAAAAAGGTACGAAAGAGTGGATCGCTCCAACGGATGTGACGATTGAACGTGACGCAAAAGGCCGTATAGAAACAGCGGTAGACAGTCAAGGCCGCAACGTTGAGCACTCAGGCATGATCAAAATGTCTAAGTCGAAAAACAACGGTATCGATCCTCAAGAGATGGTCGATAAATATGGTGCTGATACCGTTCGTCTATTCATGATGTTTGCTTCACCAGCGGACATGACACTTGAGTGGCAAGAATCTGGCGTTGAAGGGGCCAATCGCTTCCTAAAACGTGTATGGAAACTGGTTAACGATCACGCATCAAAAGGTGCGGCAGAATCCGTCGATACGGGTACATTGTCATCAGACCAAAAAGCATTGCGTCGTGATGTTCACAAAACCATTGCTAAAGTAAGCGATGATATTGGCCGTCGTCAAACGTTCAATACCGCCATCGCAGCCATTATGGAGCTGATGAACAAGCTAGCTAAAGCGCCTCAAGCATCAACTCAAGATCGTGCCATCCTCGATGAAGCACTAAAAGCTGTCGTTCGTATGCTATATCCAATGACACCACACATCTCTTACGAAATGTGGATGACATTAGGAGAAGCAAATGTTGACTCATCAACATGGCCAGAGTTTGATGAAAACGCATTAGTTGAAGATGAAAAAACCATTGTGGTTATGATCAACGGCAAACTACGCGCGAAGCTGCTTGTCGCGGCAGACGCCACTGAAGAACAAGTAAAAGAGCTTGGTCTAAAAGATGAAAATGCCATTAAGTTCCTTGATGGACTTACCATACGTAAAGTGATTTATGTTCCTGGCAAACTACTGAATATCGTAGCAAACTAGACAATATATGACGAAAGTCGCAGGCACCTAACCTGCGACTTTTATTGTTTCGTACGTTATCTTATTGAGATTAAAATTCATCAACATCACACTCACTGTTTTATGTAAGCCTCTTGATAGGACGTTTACATAAACCATTGTCTAACGAGTAAGCGGTATTATGCGCCTGTTAAAACACAATCTATTCAAACTCTGTTCCGTACTTTTACTCACGTCATTACTGAGCGCTTGTGGTTTCCACCTGCGTGGTGAGTACTCAGTGCCAGATGACATCAAAAAAATCTCCGTTACTAGCTTTGATCAATACAGTCTCATCACTCGTCAAATCAAGGAACAACTGCGCCTAAGCCAAATCGAACTTGTCCAACCCAATATGAATATCCCTAACCTTCATATTACGGGTGAAGCCACGAGCGATCGCACACTTTCTTTGTATCAAAACACCCGAGCAGCCGAGAAAGAAATCACTTATGAAGTCAACTATCGGGTTACCATACCTGACGTAGGGTCTAAAGATTTTGTTGCCACAATGACGCGTAGTTACCTCGACAACCCATTGTCAGCGCTTGCTAAATCTGCCGAGCGAAAACTCTTAGAAAATGAAATGCGCGAGCTAGCGGCTCAGCAGATGATGCGCCAAATGGCACGCTTAAAAACAGAGATCGAAGAGTTTGAGCAACACCAACAAGAAGTTGAAAGCACAAGCGAAACGCCAGAAACCGCGTCTCGTTCATAGCACCACCTCAAGGAATTCATGTGAAAGTTTTCGCCGATCGTCTCGCTGAGTCACTCGCTCAGCGATGGTACGGGTGCTATCTGCTGTTTGGTAATGAACCCCTTTTCATCCAAGACAGCCGTATCGCTATTATTGCCAAAGCAAAATCGCTGGGGTTTGAAGAACACCACCGTTTTGTCGTAGATGCGTCTATCGACTGGAATGATGTCTTTGATTGCACCCAAGCGATGAGCCTGTTTTCCGCCAAGCAAATTATCGAAATAGAGCTGCCTGAATCAGGCGTCAACGCCGCAATTTCCAAGCAGCTTGCCGAAATTGCGACTCATCTCCATGAAGATATTGTGCTCATTGTATCTGGCAGTAAGTTAACCAGAGCACAAGAGTCAGCCGCTTGGTTTAAGGCGTTAAATGGGTGTCACGTTAGCTGCGTAACGCCCGATATAAAGCGTCTACCTCAATGGGTAATGCAGCGTTGTAAATCCGTGAAGCTTATGCCTGATCATGAAGCGGTACAGTTACTTTGTCAGTGGCATGAGGGCAATTTATTTGCCTTGTCTCAAAGCCTTGAGAAACTCACCTTATTGTACCCTGATGGGCAACTCACTCTAATTCGAGTTCAAGAGGCACTAAGCCGTCATAATCACTTTACCGTTTTTCACTGGATTGATGCGATGTTAGAGGGCAAAGGCAAACGCGCTCAGCGTATCCTAACTCAACTAGAATCAGAAGGTATTGAGGCCGTTATCTTACTTAGAACAATTCAAAGAGAATTATTCCAACTGGTAAAGATGCAACAAGCCCTTACCCAATCATCAATGGCTCAGGTCTTTGATCAATTTCGTGTATGGCAAAATAAAAAGCCGTTGTATAACGCTGCATTAACACGCCTATCAGCAACTCGACTCAGACAATCGATACAGCTCTTAGCCTTGATCGAGATTCAAGCTAAGACTCAGTATGACCAAAGCCCCTGGCCACTTATTCACCAGTTGTCGATGAACTTGTGCGTAACTGACACACCGATGTCTTTACAGCCTTAAAACCTGTTATAATCCCAAGATCAATGTCATGGAAAATGCCATTGACCCGATTTATTACCTGAAAAGAGGAACACCCCTTGCAACACGAAGAATTGAAATTATTTCTCGCTGACAAAGCCGATGACATGAAAGCCGTAGATATCGTCACCATCGACGTAGTGGGCAAATCAAATGTCACTGACTTTATGATCGTGTGTACAGGTACATCAAAACGCCACGTCATCTCGATTGCTGACCATGTTGCATCGGAAGTCAAAAAAGTCGGTGTTGAGCCACTGGGTGTCGACGGTGAACAAGAAGGCGAATGGGTAGTCGTTGACATGGGCTCAACGATGCTGCACGTCATGCAAGAACAACACCGTGAGCTTTATCAATTAGAAAAACTCTGGGGCTAGTCGTTTGAAACTACAACTCATTGCCGTTGGGACCAAAATGCCTAAATGGGTAGAGGAAGGCTTTCAAGAGTATCGCCGCCGCTTCCCACACGATATGCCTTTGGAGCTTATTGAGATCCCGGCAGGTAAACGCGGCAAGAACGCCGATATTGCACGCATCTTACAAAAAGAAGGCGAAGCGATGTTGGCAGCGGTTCCAAAGGGAAATCGAGTCGTCACCTTAGATATTCCGGGAAAAAAATGGGATACGCCTCAACTTGCCGAGCAATTGGAGAGTTGGAAGCTTGATGCACGAGATGTATCGATTTTGATTGGTGGCCCTGAAGGACTCGCTCCAGCTTGTAAGGCAGCGGCCGATCAAAGCTGGTCGCTATCAGCTTTAACACTGCCGCACCCATTGGTACGAATAGTGATGGCTGAAAGCTTGTATCGAGCTTGGTCTATTACCACTAATCATCCCTACCATCGAGAGTAGTTTCACCCCCTATGAGACTTAAACGTAGCCAGATAAGAGACCATCAGGCAGAAGCGCGACTGTTTAAAAGTCGCGCTTTCGTATCCTTCATTTTCATTATAGTGATGATGATCGTTCTGGTCGCTAACCTTTACAACATCCAGATTAACCAATATCAAGACTATAAGACACGTTCAAACGATAACCGTATCAAGGTCGTGCCAATCGCCCCGAACAGAGGGTTAGTCTACGATAGAAACGGCATACTACTCGCTGAAAACCGCCCTGTTTTCAACTTAGAAGTCATACCTGAAAAAGTCAAAGACATGGATCAAACCATTCAAGACTTACGTCAGTACCTTGATATTCCTGATGAAAGGATTGAAGCCTTCGAACGCGAGCGAAAACGTACTCGACGATTTAAGTCAATTCCACTTTTGACGCAACTCAACGAACAACAAGTCGCTACTTTCTCTGTTCACCAACATAAATTTCCTGGTGTCGAAATCGCCGCCACGCTAAAACGTTACTACCCATACGGGGAGGTGCTTACTCACGTAATCGGCTACGTTTCCCGTATCAATGACCGTGATATCCAGCGCCTTACCCGCGAAGAAAAAATATCGAATTATCAAGCTACTAGAGATATCGGCAAACTGGGAATAGAACGCTATTACGAAGACCTGCTGCACGGTACGGCTGGCTACCAAGAGGTAGAAGTCAATAGCCGTGGTCGAGTACTTCGCACGCTTAAATTTGTTCCACCGACCCCTGGCAACGACATTGTTTTAAACCTAGACATAAAGCTGCAGCTCAAGGTTCATGATCTTCTTGCAGGCCGTCGCGGCTCTGCCATTGTTCTCGATCCAACCGATAACGGTGTCTTGGCCATGGTATCAAGCCCTAGCTATGATCCTAACGCCTTTGTAAATGGCATATCAAGTAAGGCTTATCGAGCATTGCTTGACGATAAAAACCGCCCATTAGTCAATCGTGCAACACTGGGTATTTACCCACCCGCGTCTACAGTAAAACCCTTTATTGCTGTTGCTGCGCTGCAAGAGGGCGTCATTACACCAACCACAAGCCGTAATGACCCTGGTTACTGGCGTATTCCAAACTCAAAAACTCGTCCTTATCGAGATTGGTTACGCTGGGGACACGGCAAGGTAACTATTGTCAAAGCCATCGAAGAATCTGTTGATACCTTTTTCTACCAGATTGCTTATGACATGGGGATTAACCGGTTATCCTCGTGGATGATGATGTTTGGATTTGGTGACTACACTGGCATTGATATTCATGAAGAGAGCAAGGCTAATATGCCAACTCGTGAGTGGAAAATGGCGAGACATCGCACACCTTGGTACCAAGGCGATACCATCCCTGTAGGCATCGGCCAAGGCTACTGGACGGCGACGCCAATGCAAATTGCTAAGGCAACCTCGGTTCTCGTTAATAGAGGGGAGGTGCTCTCTCCACATCTACTACGAGCAACCATCAACAACGGCGATAGCTTTGATAAGCAAACCTTGGTCGAGGTTGATAGCCGGCCTCCAATTACCGGTGTGCAAAAACGTTATTGGGACCTTGCACTTGAAGGCATGCGACGTGTTAACCATGGCGTAAAAGGTACCGCACGTCGCTCGTTTAAAAACATGCCATATCAATCTGGCGGTAAATCCGGCACCGCGCAAGTCTTTAGCCTAGGGCAAGACGAAGAGTACAATGCGGATGAAGTCGCCGAGCACCTAAAAGATCACGCATTGTTTACTGGGTTTGCCCCGTTTGACCACCCAAAAGCGGTCGTGACAGTGGTGCTAGAGAATGCAGGTGGCGGGTCCACCAATGGTGCCCCCGTGGTTAGGCAAGTCTTTGACCTTGCACTCAGTGAAAATGAAGAGAGTGAAGAAGAATAATGAAATTCGACCCATCGACAGGACAAAATCGATTCCTGCTTGAACGCTTTCACATAGACCTACCTCTTCTGCTGGGTATCCTAGCGCTAATGGGGTTTGGTCTGGTTGTGATGTACAGCGCGAGCGGACAAAATCTTGCGATGATGGATAGGCAAGCCATGCGTATGGTACTGGCTTTAGTTGTAATGATTGGCCTCGCACAACTCTCACCACGAACCTACGAAACGCTGGCGCCTCTGATGTTTTTTACCGGTGTCATTCTCTTACTCGGCGTCTTGTTTTTTGGTGAGTCATCTAAAGGTGCTCAGCGGTGGCTAAACCTTGGATTCGTCCGCTTTCAGCCCTCAGAGCTCCTGAAACTTGCGGTGCCTCTCATGGTGGCAAGATATATAGGCAAGCGCTCGCTACCGATTAGCTTTCAAACCTTGATCGTGTCGTTAATCATGGTCATGGTGCCCACCATTCTCATTGCGAAACAACCCGACCTTGGTACCTCAATCCTGATTGCTGCCTCGGGCATATTCGTTATTTTTCTGGCCGGTATTAGCTGGAAAATCATTACGGGGGCCGCCATTGCTGTGGGGGCTTTTATTCCGGTATTGTGGTTTTTCCTAATGCGCGAATATCAGAAGGTACGAGTGAGAACCTTATTTGACCCAGAGTCCGACCCACTTGGCGCAGGTTATCACATCATCCAAAGTAAAATTGCTATTGGTTCGGGTGGTTTAGCCGGCAAAGGTTGGCTACACGGCACACAATCACAGTTAGAATTCTTACCTGAACGCCATACTGACTTTATCTTTGCAGTCATCGCAGAGGAATGGGGTATGCTAGGTATCTTGCTGCTATTATCACTTTACTTGTTTATTATCGGACGTGGCCTTTATTTGGCCAGCTCAGCCCAAACGGCTTTTGGTCGAATGATGGCGGGCAGTATCGTCCTTAGCTTTTTTGTTTACGTTTTCGTAAATATTGGTATGGTAAGCGGTATATTACCTGTTGTAGGTGTGCCCTTACCGTTGATTAGCTATGGCGGTACCTCAATGGTTACACTCATGGCTGGTTTCGGCATTTTGATGTCTATACACACTCACCGCAAAGCGTTTTCAAAGGCAACGTAAATGACTCAGTTTCTTTCGTCTCTTCAACTTCGCTGGCTGTTTGCTGGCCTGAGTATTCTTGTGATGGTGGGCTGTTCTTCATCGGACAGCCGCTATGATATCAATGACGATGTTGCCCCATCGACACCAATTTCTGTTGAACATGTCGAGGGCGCCCAACCTAGGTATGAGCCTTATAGCCTAGGCGGCAATAAAGATTACAAACTGCGTGGCGAGCAATATTCGATCGTAAAAGATGCAGAAGGCTTTACTGAAAAAGGGCAAGCCTCTTGGTATGGTAAAAAGTTTCATGGGCACCTGACCTCGAATGGTGAGGTCTATGATATGTACTCGATGTCTGCGGCTCACAAAACATTGCCACTTCCAAGCTATGTTAAAGTCACCAATATTGATAACAATAAAGAAATCATCGTTCGAGTTAACGACAGAGGCCCATTTCATGAAGGTCGTATCATCGACCTTAGCTATGCCGCGGCAAAAAAGTTAGATGTGATCAAAACCGGCACTTCGAATGTCGAAATAGAGGTGATTACAGTAGAGAAACCGACCAGCCAACGTCAACTCGATAAGCATCCAAAATACGCCGTACAGGTTGCGGCGTCGCCACACAAAGACAGGATCACAAAACTGTCAGATGAATTAAGCAAAACCCTATCGGTTGAGACGTTCCTATCACCGGTCAACAATAATTATCGCTTAATGCTTGGTCCTTTTAGTGACTATAAAGACACTCATGACGCGTTGGAGCAAGTACAAAAGCTTGGTTACCCATCAGCTTTCGTAAAAAAACTGTAAACTCCATTGACATAAATCACCGTTGTTACTTAGTGTGTATTATCTTTAGTGCGCAACGGTCTATCTGTTACTATACGGGCAACCTAAAAGTTGTGTTCAACATGAATAAAAAAAGTCTTCTATGAAATTCATTACTTCTATTGCTCTTGCAGCAACATTAACGGCTAATTATGCCGTAGCTACTCCTGTCGTGATGCCTAATGCGCCGCAAATTGCTGCAAAAGGCTTCGTACTTATGGACTTTAACTCCGGTAAAGTTCTCGCTGAGAAAGAGATGAACACACAGCTTCATCCTGCCAGCTTAACCAAAATGATGACCAGTTACGTCATTGGCCAAGAGCTAAAAAGCGGTAAGATTTCACCGGCCGATGAAGTGACGATTAGCAAGAATGCATGGGCTAAAAATTTCCCTGATTCTTCAAAGATGTTCATCGAAGTCGGCACGAAAGTGACCGTTGAAGAGCTAAACAAAGGCATCATCATCCAATCGGGAAATGACGCTTGTGTTGCCATGGCTGAACACATTGCTGGTTCTGAAGATGCCTTTGTTGATCTCATGAATGCGTGGGCAAGCTCTATCGGCATGCAAGATACCCATTTTGCTAACGTTCACGGCTTGGACAACCCAAACCTCTACTCCACACCTTATGATATGGCACTATTAGGGCGCGCTTTAATCAAAGACGTTCCTGATGAATATCGTGTTTATTCAGAGAAAAAGTTCACTTACAACGGCATCACACAATATAACCGCAATGGTTTGCTGTGGGATAAAAGCATGAATGTGGACGGTATTAAAACGGGTCACACCAGCAAGGCGGGTTATAGCCTAGTAAGCTCAGCGACCGAAGGCAAAATGCGCCTTGTCGCCGTGGTGATGGGCACAAAAAGTGCCAATGCTCGTAAATCAGAAAGTAAAAAGCTCCTAAGCTATGGCTTTCGTTTCTTTGAAACCGTTAATCCACATACTGCAAACGAAACGTTCGTAGACGAAAAGGTCTGGATGGGTGACAAAGATACTGTCGCTCTCGGTGTTGCTGAAGATACGTTCGTGACATTACCTCGCGGACAAGCAAAGAACCTAAAAGCAAGCTTCGTACTTGAAAAACAACTTGAAGCCCCCATTTCTAAGGGTGATGTCGTTGGTAAGTTATTCTACCAACTCGATGGTAAAGACGTAGCCGAGTACCCATTACTTGCACTTGAAGATGTGCAAGAAGGCAGCTTATTTAGCCGTCTATGGGACTATATCGTATTGTTAGTGAAAAGCTTCTTCTAAGCTTTAACTAAACGACGATGAACAACAAAGCCGCCTCTTGCGGCTTTGTTGCTTTTTAACAAATATCTTTTGCTATCCTTACTGACAACGGACTCATCTTGAGTTTCGTCGACTTTGACATTACTATTCGCACCGTCGTAAACAATCTCATTTTTTGGAGCCCAATTATGTTAAACATCAATTCAGATGCAAAACTCAAGGACCTGTTAGAGTTTCCTTGCTCGTTTACATATAAAGTTATGGGCTACGCTAAGCCCGAACTTGTTGAAAAAGTAGTGGAAGTTATCCAGCGTCATGCACCTGGCGATTACACTCCAACTGTAAAACCAAGCGGAAAAGGCACCTATAATGCCGTTTCAATCAACATTACCGCCACGTCTATCGAACAAGTCGAAACCTTGTACAAAGAGTTAGGTGAGATTGATATTGTTCGCATGGTTCTATAATAATTTTAAAAATTCAATTTTTTTTGAAAGCAGCCTTGGCTGCTTTCTTTTTATCTTTCAATAAGTTAGATAAAACATGTAGCCAAAGCGTTAAATTGTCACGATTTACTGGTAGTTCAGGCAATCGATCAGGTTTATAATGCGAACACTTTATTAAGTAGTACTAGGAGTGCCGGTGAAGAATCAGCTAGTAGTAAGAAAGCTCGGTCGCAAGGATTACGAACCAATCTGGAAAGCGATGCACGCGTTCACTGATGATCGTAATGACGATACTCGTGACGAAATCTGGCTAGTTGAACACAACCCGGTCTTTACGCAAGGACAAGCGGGTAAAGAAGAGCACCTACTCAATACCGGGGATATTCCAGTGGTCAAAAGCGATCGTGGTGGACAAGTCACTTACCATGGTCCCGGTCAACTGGTGGCCTACTTCCTCATTAACCTACGCAGAAAGAAATTAGGCGTTCGAGATCTCGTCACTCACATAGAGAACCTCGTCATCAATACGTTAAACACTTATAATATAGCCGCAGCCGCGAGGCCAGATGCACCTGGTGTTTACGTTGATGGGAAAAAGATCTGTTCCCTTGGGCTTCGTATCCGCAAAGGGTGTTCATTTCATGGACTGGCCTTAAATGTCGATATGGATCTTGCCCCCTTTCTAAGAATTAATCCGTGCGGCTATGCCGGCATGGAAATGATCCAAGTCAGCCAACTCGGTGGCCCCAAAAGTATCGCCAGTGTCGAAGAGCAGCTGGTCAATGAACTAATAAAACTACTTGATTACACACAAGTAGAATTCAGCGAAGAAGCATAAGACGATGAGCAAACCTATACAAATGGAAAAAGGCGTCAAGTATCGCGACGCAGATAAAATGGCACTCATTCCGGTAAAGAACATGCCGGAAGAGCAAAAAGAAGTACTACGCAAACCAGAATGGATGAAGATCAAACTACCGTCTGATAGCCAACGCATCCAAGAGATCAAAAAGGCGATGCGTAAGAATAATCTTCACTCTGTTTGTGAAGAAGCTTCCTGCCCAAACCTTGCGGAGTGCTTTAACCACGGTACTGCAACGTTTATGATTCTTGGCGCAATTTGTACACGCCGCTGTCCATTTTGTGATGTTGCCCATGGTCGCCCAAATGCACCTGAATCCAATGAGCCTCAAAAGCTTGCTCAAACCATCAAAGACATGAAGCTCAAGTATGTTGTCGTTACCTCTGTTGACCGCGATGACTTACGTGATGGTGGCGCTGACCATTTTGCGAATTGTACGCGTGAGATTCGCGCATTAAACCCAGAGATTCGCATTGAAACACTCGTACCCGATTTCCGCGGACGTATGGATGTGGCTCTAGAAGCATTAAAAGACAACCCGCCAGATGTCTTCAACCACAACCTAGAAACAGCACCTAGACTCTATCGCAAGGCTCGCCCAGGAGCGAACTACAAGTGGTCTCTACAGCTCCTAGAGAAATTCAAAGCCATGCACCCTGACGTACCCACTAAATCTGGGGTGATGATGGGCCTAGGTGAGACAAAAGAAGAGATAGTACAGGTACTTAAAGATCTTCGCGCCCACGGAGTCACCATGCTGACTCTAGGCCAGTACCTTGCACCGAGTCGCCACCATTTACCCGTTGAACGCTACGTTCCGCCTTCAGAGTTTGATGAGCTAAAAGAAATCGCACTTGATCTTGGCTTCACGCATGCGGCATGCGGCCCGTTTGTGCGCTCTTCTTATCACGCTGATCTACAAGCAAAAGGCGTTGAAATTAAGTAATCGACGATCACCAGCGCTCGATACAGGAAACACGGATTGGCGATGCGCTATCCGTGTTTTTTTTGAGAAAAACATGCAACATGACCATCTCGCACTCGCATTTTCGCCATTTTTAGGTAGGCTTAATGAAAAACATCAGCCATTCAAGGATGTAAGCATGAAACTGCTTAAAATAGGTTTACCGATCATTGCCGCCACACTCATTGCAGGTTGTGCTCAAAACTCCCAGCAAGACAACTACTTAGAGGCTTCCTTCGAGTTATGTAACACTGAAGTCAATCTCTATTCTGTCAGTGACGATGGCCGTGTAAGAGTCGTATGTAAAGATGGCGCTAAATTCTCTATGAATAGTGAAAAGACCCTCGAAATCATGCGAGACATCAATATTGATTACTGTAACGGTGAAGGTCTGGGGCAATTTAACGAGAGTCGTAAATACTATTCCTTCAAGTGTAAATCTGGAACATTACTCAATATCAATAAGTAACGCCAGGCTGTAAATTCCAGACATAAAAAAAGCGAGCTAATTAGCTCGCTTTTTTACGTTAATGCCTTGCGCTGCAAGGCATTAAACATCGAATTACGCGTAAACAGGTAGGCGTTTGCAGATTTCTAGAACCTTCGCTTTTGTTGCTGCTACCACGTCTTCGTTACCGATGTTATCAAGAACATCTGACATCCAGTTAGCCAACTCTTTTGCATCAGCTTCACTAAAGCCACGGCGAGTGATCGCTGGTGTACCAATACGGATACCAGACGTTACAAATGGGCTACGTGGGTCATTCGGTACCGAGTTTTTGTTAACCGTAATGTTAGCAGAACCCAAAGCCGCATCCGCTTCTTTACCGGTGATGTCTTTATCAATCAGGTCAACAAGGAACAAATGGTTCTCTGTTGAGTTAGATACGATTTTGTAGCCGCGCTCTTGGAATTGCGCAACCATCGCTTTGGCATTATCAACAACACGTTGTTGGTACGCTTTAAATTCTGGCTCCATCGCTTCTTTAAATGCCACCGCTTTACCTGCGATTACGTGCATTAAAGGACCGCCCTGACCACCAGGAAAAACCGCTGAGTTCAGTTTTTTGTACATGTCTTCACCAGCATTTGAAAGAATCAAACCGCCACGTGGACCTGCAAGTGTTTTATGCGTGGTAGTGGTCACAACGTGAGCATGTGGAACCGGTGTTGGGTAGACACCTGCCGCGATAAGACCAGCTACGTGAGCCATATCAACAAAGAAGTACGCGCCAACTTTGTCCGCGATTTCACGCATACGTGCCCAATCAACGATTTGAGAGTAAGCAGAGAAACCACCAATGATCATTTTCGGTTTGTGCTCAACCGCCAACTGCTCCATTTCGTCGTAGTTGATTTGACCCGCTTCATCAATACCGTAAGGAATCACGTTGTAGTGCTTACCAGAGAAGTTTACTGGAGAGCCATGAGTCAAGTGACCGCCGTGTGCTAGGCTCATGCCTAAAACGGTATCACCCGGATTTAAAAGCGCCATGTAAACAGCACTGTTCGCTTGAGAGCCAGAATGCGGCTGAACGTTTGCATACTCACAGCCAAAAAGCTCACAGGCACGATTAATCGCCAGTGTTTCTGCTTTATCGACATACTCACAACCACCGTAGTAGCGCTTGCCTGGGTAGCCTTCTGCATACTTGTTGGTTAATTGAGTGCCCTGCGCTTCCATCACGCGAGGACTGGTGTAGTTTTCCGAAGCGATAAGCTCAATGTGCTCTTCTTGGCGAAGAGTTTCTTCTTGAATGGCTGCAAATAGTTCCGCATCGTAATCAGCGATGTTCATATCACGCTTTAGCATCTGTATCTCCTGACTCAGATTGTACTGAAAGTTTCAAAAAAACCACACAATGACCAAAAGCAAACGTTTTCGTCACCACATTTGATGAATCGCATGATACATAATTTGATCTAGGTCATAAAGAAAAAAATGGATCTTTTTCATGCAGTTTTTTCATAGTGAACGTTAGATTACATCATGTACCAAGTGAAAATAGCCATAGAGGTAATCTAAAGTGTCAATAATTCGTTTTACAGTGTGTAAAAATTGAATTACATAGGTTTACCGCAAATTTCACACCCAAGCTATCGAAATGGTCACCTTTTTATTATTATTGCCGCGAATTGTTATTGGAAGACTTTTAACCTGATGGAAAAACACTCACTAAAAGAAGACTGGATAGCCATTTTGACGGGCACCTTTATTGTGGCTCAAGGCATATTCTTCTTACAATCTGCTCAACTACTTACTGGTGGTACAACCGGCCTTGCATTGTTATTGAGCCAGTTTTTGCCGGTTTCCTTTGGTATGTTGTACTTTGCCGCCAATAGTCCATTTTATCTGTTGGCTTGGCGCCGCTTTGGCAAGCGCTTTGCGTTAAGTAGTGCTATCTCTGGTGCATTGGTTTCCATATTTGCTGACAATATGCATCATGTTGTTTCAGTGGACCACATTAATACGGTGTATTGCGCAATAGCAGGTGGGTTGTTGATGGGCTTGGGTATGCTCATTTTATTCCGCCATCGCTCAAGCCTTGGTGGATTTAACGTACTGTGCTTATTCGTACAAGAGCGCTTTGGGATATCAGTTGGCAAAACACAATTAGCCATCGACTGCACCATTTTACTCGCGTCTTGTTTCTTCGTTGCTCCACCGGTTATATTGGTGTCAATTATTGGCGCCGTAGTACTCAATATTGTACTAGCCATGAATCACAAACCCACACGTTATGTCGTCACGTACGGCTAGCATGACGCAGATTAGACATCAGTAACAAATTCGAAATCAATAACAATAAGCCCCTCCGAAGAGGGGCTTATTGTTACGTGCTATTGAGTCATGAATGACAAGAAAACGGTATTCATACAGTTTCTATCAATGCAATAAAATCACCATGGTTTGGTATGGCTTGAGAGTCACAATATTCGTGAGCCTCACCACTTCCTCTTGCTCATAATTACTAATCACAACCGTACCCTTCCGACCATTAAATTGCTCGGCTAGCGACACCTGCACCTCTTCTGCATAGTAGTTATTCAAACAAAGCAATTGGCTGTCCTCGTTTTCTCTTAGGTAACCATGTACCTGACCATGCATTGGGTACAAATCCACATAACGACCATCCGTAATCACTGATAACTCTTTTCGCAATGCGATTAACTGTTGGTAGAAATAAAACACCGAATGCTTATCGGCAAGCGCTGTCTTTGCGTTGATATTAGGATAGTTACTTGCGACCTCAATCCAAGGCGTCCCTGTCGAAAATTCAGCATTAGCTTTGTCACTCCACTGCATAGGCGTGCGTGAGTTGTCACGTGATTTCTGCTGAAGAATAGCCATAATCTCATCGTGATTTAATTCACCTGATTCCTTCATCACCTTATACATATTGAGGCTTTCCACGTCTCGATATTGTGATAACTCAGAGAACCTTGGGTTGGTCATGCCAATTTCTTCGCCCTGATAGATATATGGCGTACCTTGCATCATATGAACGGATGCGGCCAACATCTTCGCCGACTCGACTCGATAGTGCTCATCATCCCCAAGACGGCTAACCACTCTCGGCTGGTCATGGTTACACCAAAACAATGCGCCCCACCCTTGATTGTGCAACCCAGTTTGCCAATGGTTAAAAATCTTCTTCAATTCAATAAAATCGAATGGCGCAAGCCGCCATTTTTCACCATCAGGGTAATCCACTTTCAGATGGTGAAAATTAAAGACCATAGAGAGTTCTTTGCCATTTGTCGCGCTGTATTGCTGGCAGTGTTCTAACGTTGTCGATGACATCTCACCGACGGTCACTGAGCCATATTTTTGGAAAACAGCGCTGCTAATTTCTTGAAGGTATTCATGCACCCGAGGACCATCAGTATAAAATCGACGGCCATCCCCCGCAGCATCATCCATAAACGCTTGTTGTTTGGAGATAAGATTAATGACATCTAAACGGAATCCATCGACACCTTTTTTGGCCCAAAACTCGATCACTTGCTTCACTTCATTTCTAACCGCAGGGTTTTCCCAGTTAAGATCAGCCTGCTCTTCAGCAAATAAGTGAAGAAAGTACTCATTGGTTTGTTCATCCAGCTTCCATGCTGAACCGCCAAATTTCGATTGCCAGTTATTGGGTGCGGCCTGATTTTTACCGGGTTTCCAGATGTAGTAATCACGATACGGGCTGCTTTTATCCCCTAAGGCTGATTGAAACCATTTGTGCTCAGTCGACGTATGATTCACCACAATATCCATGACGAGTCGGATCCCTCTTTGATGGGCTTGCGCTAGCAACTCATCAAAGTCGGCCATGCTGCCAAAGTCGGGATTAATCGAGTAATAATCAGAAATGTCATAGCCATTATCAACCATGGGAGAGGCATAGATAGGCGTGAGCCAAATCGCGTCCACGCCTAGTGTCGCCAAATAATCCAATTTAGAGGTAATGCCCTTAATGTCCCCGACTCCCGTCGAACCGCTATCACAAAAACTCTTCGGGTAGATTTGGTAAATAGTGGCCGTTTTCCACCATTCTTGTTGAGTTTGTAAACCCATCAGCGTTATCTCACTTACACATTAAAAAAAGAAAAGCAGAGGTTCATTGCCATGAACCTCTTAAGGGTTACGCACTGGCTAGCTCTAGCTCACCTTTTGATTGTGCGCGCTTATACATGAACAATGTGAGCATGATTGGAACCACCATCGCCACCAGCATTGCGATAAGATAGATAGTCCAATACTGGGGTTGAATTGAAAGGATTCCCGGTAGACCACCGACACCAATACCGTTTGCCATCACACCTGCACTACCACAAATCGCCGCCGCCGCCGCGCTGCCGATCATGGCACTGAGCATTGGGAATTTATATTTCAAGTTGATACCGTACATGGCCGGTTCCGTTACCCCAAGGTAGGCTGAAATGGCCGCAGGAACGGAAATATCACGTTCTCCTTCGCGTTTACTAATCATAATGATGCCGACAACCGCCGATGCTTGAGCGATATTAGATAGTGCGATTAGAGGCCAAATTGGGGTACCACCAAGCTCTTGCATTAGCTGTAAGTCAACGGCATTAGTCGTGTGATGAATACCTGTAATCACTAAAGGTGCGTAGAAAAAACCAAACACAATCGCACCAATCACCGCAAAATCGCCTGTCATTGCTGCTTTAGCAGCAAAGGCCACACCATCACCTAATACGCGACCAAAAGGGCCGATAAAAGCATGGGCAAGAACAACCGATAAAATGATTGATACAAACGGCACAACAACAAGGTAGAGATAGCTCGGAACAATACGTTTTAAATTGGTTTCAATAAAAGCCAACGCAACACCGGCCAACATCGCAGGAATAACCTGAGCTTGATAACCCACCTTTTCAATAACAAAAAGACCAAAATCCCAGACTTCAGGTACTTCCTTACCAATAAGATAGGCATTCATGAGTTGCGGGGACACCAACGTAATCCCTAAGGTAATCCCCAAAATAGGGGTGCCACCAAGCTTCTTAACCGTGGACCAACACACGCCAACAGGTAGAAAGAAGAAAATCGCCTCACCAATCAACCATAAGAACGAGTGCACCGTTGCCCAGAACTGGCTGATTTCCGTTAATGTTTGGCCATCAAACATTCGAATATCGCCGATTACATTACGAAACCCTAGAATCAAGCCGCCAGTGATAATTGCAGGCAAAAGTGGCACAAAGATTTCGGCAAGGTGAGAAATACCACGCTCTACGATGTTCATATTGGTGCGCGCTGCTACCTTGGCCTCATCTTTTGAGGATTCACTTTTACCGGTCATGCTAATAAGCACTTTATAAACCTCATCAACCTCAGTACCAATTACAACCTGAAATTGTCCTGCGTTTGTAAAACAACCTTTTACAAGCTTCAGTTGTTCTAATGCCGCCTTGTTCGCTTTGTCGGTATCATTTAAAACGAAGCGAAGGCGAGTTAAACAGTGGCTCACGCTGGCAATGTTTTCTTTTCCACCAACACCGTCGATGATGGCAGCAACATCTTGCTTGGCTATATGACTCATCGTATGCAGACCTTTTCTGATAATTGAGACGAGGATCCGCTCATCTCTAATAAATTATAGTATATCGCCCGCCATGGGAACATTCCCACAACCAAGCCAATGCAGTGTGCCAACACAGCGCAAAGATGTGAATGGGAACATTCCCATTAATTGAACGTGATCACAAAGTTTGTTCATATTTAACGCACATTACTAACGTTATAAATAATAATTCGTGAATAAATGCCGTGAACTCGATACCGAGGAAAACGAAGAATTAAACCGCTTCTTGCATTAGGTGTTGAATAGAATCGTCTCCCGATAACTGACGAATCAATAGATTAGCGGCTTTCTTTCCAGCCTGAAGGTAACCAGGATCAATGCTGTATATTTTAGGGAATAGAAAAGAAAGGAGTTCATTTCCACCGATACCCGTCACTAAGATATCTTCTCGCCCCAATTCTTGCAGGCGTTTGACGGTCCCCAAAGCCAATGTATCACTCGCACATACGATGGCTTGTAAGGATTCGCTCAGTACTTTATCGACCAAATGGTAGGCGCTATCGTGATGCAACGCGCCGGTTTCAAAGCGAGGATCGATATTGCGCTCTTCACACCATGCTTGGTAAGCCTTAAGACGAGCAAGACCGGTCGTTTTATCGGTGGGATCAACACCAATAAACGCGAGACGCGACAACCCATCGGAAGACAGTTTATCGAGGACGGAACGTATCAGCCCTTGGTTATCGTAGTTGATAGAGGAAACGAGATCGGTATCCATCGCAATCACGACCGCTCTTGATTGCCAGCCGCTCACGGCTTCAACATCCAAAGCCGTAAATCCAAAAACAATCACACCGTCGACATTACGTTTACGCAATACATTCAAATGCTCATTGGTTTTCAAAGGATCAAATTGACTTTCCATGATCACCACATCATATCCCGCACCATATAAAACGTTGAGCATGCCACTGACGGCTTTGTTCTCCGAAGGTGAGTCAAGGCGAGAAATAATAACACCTACGACTTTCTGATTACCGCCGCTTCTCATCGATTGCGCCGATTTTGACGGTACATAACCATGTTCAGCGATCACCGCTTCAACTTTTTGGCGCGTATCAGGCTTCACTTTAGGGTCATTAGTCAAGACACGAGATACGGTTGACTTCCCAACGCCCGACAGTTTAGCGATGTCTAAAATGGTGAGCTTCTTACTCATAATACCTTCAATCTTTTTTTTATTTCAACGTGCAGTTTTTGTAAACCTGGTCCATTACCGTCAACATCGCTTGATCGCCCTTCATGAATAGCTCGAACTCTGAATCAACCTCTTGTTGGCCCTCTAGCGCATATTTCACACCCGAAGCGGATGGCACTCGATGTAAGTGGTTTTCAGTACCATCAAACAACAGCAATACCTGTTCATCATCCAATGGCGTAACGGAAAACTGAGTTTCATCACATGAGTAAATCATGCTGGTGAGTGTCGATGTCGAAGCGTGTTCTTCATTCATTATGATGGGTGCTGAATGCTGACTGCACCCAGCAAGCCAACTCACAATAGCGGCAACCATTGCTAAACGACAAACCTTCGTAATGATAATTTTCATTGCTACTCCCTAGCGAATGTTACGTCCTTTAAATATAAGGAAATGCGGTGGATGCCTATTTTCACAATCCACAATGCATGACACGACCTTACTGTTTAGTGATGGCTTATCGTTGCCACCAGTGATGTTAGCGGCTAGCCAAATACCCAGGAACATCACGAATACTATCTAGTACTGCTGACGCAATATTCTCGCCACGCTCTGTGACGGGTTTCCCCGTACGCACCAATATTTTTGTTGTCACACCCGCCGCCTCTGCTGCCATGAGATCTTCCGCTTTATCGCCAACCATTACCGAGTTAGCCATATCGATATCAAGGAAATCACGAGCAGAGATAAACATACCTGGCTTAGGCTTTCGACATTCGCAATCTTGTTTATATTCCCCAATACCATGCTCAGGGTGGTGAGGACAATAATAGATACCGTCTAGTTCCACGCCGTTATCGCTAAAATTCCAATCCATCCACTGCGTCAGGGACATAAAACGATCTTCTGAAAACATCCCACGCGCGACACCAGATTGATTGGTGACGATCACAAGCATATAACCCATCTCTTTTAATTTTTGGGTTGCCGCAAATACTCCGTCAATGTACTCAAAGTCATGCTCATCACTGACGTATCCATGATCGACATTAATTACGCCATCACGGTCTAAAAACACAGCGGGTTTAGCCACGGGTTACTCTCTTGTTGTATGTGGATGTTTGTACTTTGAATTATTACACGCTTTGATCGCTTCATCACTATGAAAATGCCGTTTAGACGTCTAGACGTAAAAATATCTATTGACACAAATAAGCGAAACCCATAGCATCTTCTAGTAATTGGGATGTAGTTCAAACTTTTATGCTACTCATTGAGTTCAGGTTGCTTAGATGATCGAAATTAATCAAGTAAACAAAGTGTTTTATCAAGGCACGAAAGCCATTAATGCGCTAGCCGATATAGACCTTCATATAAAAGAAGGGACTATCTTTGGTGTGATCGGTGCATCAGGAGCGGGTAAAAGTACTCTTATTCGCTGTGTAAACATGCTTGAAGCTCCGACATCGGGCTCAGTGATCGTTGACGGCGTTGACCTTACTCAATTGAGTAAATCACAATTAAGCGCTGCACGTCGTAACATTGGTATGATCTTCCAGCATTTCAATTTGCTGTCTTCGCGTTCTGTATTTGACAATATCGCTCTTCCTCTTGAGTTGGCAGGCAAAGATCAGGCTGCAATAGAAGCAAAGGTATCTGAATTATTGATTTTGGTTGGTCTGGATGACAAACGTGATACCTACCCGGCCAATCTAAGTGGTGGACAAAAACAGCGTGTCGCGATTGCCCGCGCGCTAGCGTCAGACCCAAAAGTATTGCTGTGTGATGAAGCCACCAGTGCGTTAGACCCAGCAACAACACAGTCTATTCTGGAGCTACTCAAAACCATCAACCGCAAGCTTAAAATTACGATTTTATTGATTACGCATGAAATGGATGTAGTCAAAAGCATTTGCCACCAAGTTGCGATTATCGGTGACGGCAAGCTAGTCGAAAAAGGCTCCGTCGGTGACATCTTTGCTCACCCTAAAACCGAGCTCGCTCATCAGTTTATTCGTTCGACTCTAGATTTATCGATTCCTGAGGACTACCAGCGCCGTCTACAAGACTCACGAGTAAGCGGTAGCCACCCGCTGGTTCGATTAGAGTTCACTGGTGCAACCGTAGACGCTCCGCTAATCTCACAAATAGCAAGAAAATACAACATTGATATCAGTATCTTAAGTTCAGATCTTGATTATGCAGGCGGAGTGAAATTCGGCATGATGGTGGCTGAAATTTTTGGTACTGAAATTGATGATAACGCTGCAATTGATTTTTTACGCGACCACAATGTAAAAGTAGAGGTACTTGGTTATGTCCTTTAATACCGTTTCAGATTGGTTATCACTGAATGGGGATCTGCTTTTAGGTGCCACATGGGAAACCTTGTATATGGTTGCCGTGGCCGGTGTTGTAGGGTTTGCCGTCGGTATTCCTTTGGGGGTCATTTTACACACGACCAAAAAAGGAGGGTTACTTGAAAACACTCGCCTGAATAAAGTACTCGGGGCGGTGGTTAATATCGGTCGTTCTGTTCCTTTTCTCGTGTTAATGGTCGCCATCATTCCATTAACTAAGCTATTGATTGGCACTTTTATTGGCACAACGGCGGCCATCGTGCCTCTTACTATTGGCGCTATTCCTTTTGTTGCTCGTCTCATCGAGGGTGCGTTGCTTGAAGTACCAAGCGGATTAGTCGAAGCGGCGCAATCAATGGGAGCGACGCCTTACCAGATCATCACTAAAGTACTGCTTCCTGAGGCTCTGCCAACCATCATCAATTCAGTGACCATTACGCTCGTCACACTGGTCAGCTATTCTGCTATGGCAGGCACCGTTGGCGGGGGGGGCTTAGGTGATGTTGCAATACGATACGGATTCCATCGCTACGATGTTGTCATCATGGCCGTTACCGTTGTCATGCTCATCGTATTAGTTCAAATTATTCAGTCTATTGGCGACAATGTTGTGCGCCGTGTAGACCACAGATAAATAAAGATTTAACGATTTATAACAAGGAGAAAGTCATGAAATTTAATCTTAAAGGGTTGCTTGCTATTGCAGCCGCTGCATCAGCGCTTGTGCTATCAGGTTGTGGTGAAAAAGAAGTCGATACCAACAGCATCAAAGTTGGCGTGATGGCTGGAGCAGAAGCTCAGGTTGCGGAAGTCGCAGCAAAAGTAGCGAAAGAAAAATACAACCTAGACGTTGAACTCGTGACTTTCACTGACTATGTGACGCCAAATGCAGCACTAGACGACGGTTCTATCGATCTCAATGCATTCCAACACAAACCATACCTTGACCAACAAGTCGCTGATCGTGGTTACAAACTAACGATTGCAGGCAACTCATTCGTCTACCCTATTGCGGGTTACTCTAAGCAAGTCACCTCTGTCGATGACATTGCAGAAGGCGCACGTATTGCCGTACCTAATGACCCAACAAACCTAGGTCGTTCTCTATTGTTGCTTGAGCAACAAGGTCTTATCACACTTCGTGAAGGCGCTGGCCTTCAAGCAACCGTTCGTGACATCGTAGAGAACCCAAAAAACATCACTATTGTAGAGCTAGATGCCGCGCAACTGCCTCGCTCTCTTGACGATGTGGCCTTGTCTATTATCAACACGACGTATGCAAGTTCAATTGACTTAACACCAGAAAAAGATGGCGTGTTTGTTGAAAACAGTGAGTCACCATACGTCAACCTAATTGTTGCTCGTGAAGACAACGTAAACCTTGAGAATGTGCAGAACTTTGTTAAAGCTTACCAAACTGAAGAAGTCTTCAACGCAGCGTCTGAGATCTTTAAAGGTGGTGTGGTTAAAGGCTGGGAGTAACCGCCTTTTTGCTATCACTAGGGCCACAATGGCATAGCGAAAGCATCATTTAACCAACATCTGAGCAAGATCTGAGCAAGATCAAAAAAGGGAGATACTTATGTATCTCCCTTTTTTTCATATCGTATGAAAAGTGACATAACCATCTGTCCACATCACTTTTATTCATCACCGTTACTTTAAGTGATCCCAAGAGATATTGGAGACGATTCGACAGGGTTCGCATCTAAAGTGAAAAATATCATGCAACGCTTCATCCAATAACCATTCACCACCGCATTTAGGGCATTTACGCGCTTTCTCATCAGCTAAGCTCTTGCCCCCCACCTTATACAAGTAATAATAAGTCGGGATATGAGTGATAAATTCAATGCGACCACGAAGATCCCAGCCTCGTCTAAACAAATCACTGCTCACGTCACTGAGCTCTCTTAGCGTTGCGTGCTCGGCTTTGCAGCCTCCCCCCATCTGGACCTCATCACAAGCTTGCCATTCAGTTTGCCACTTTATTAATGACTTATGGTCACCGTTTAAGGTCGGAGGGTTTCGATACAATGGGATGGGTAATAGGGTTTCACCACTTCTTAATGGCGAGCATGTATGAACATACGTTGTATACAACACTTGCCAACTCGGTGCCTCTTCCTCTGCTGATTCTTCTGAATTCAAATCTTGGCCAAGCAAGCGCATTTTAGGCGCCAGTAAACAGGCGTCAGATAAGCGCTTGAAACAAACCTTCACAAAATCAGAATGGTGCCTAGGGTGCAAACTGTCTTGTTCCGGGCACACCACTCGAACGAAGAACTCACCATCCCCCATCACAATTGGAAACTCACGACCCAACACCTGACCATTAAAGCGCAGTGCATCCATTAAGCCATTAATGCCTTTTTCAACGGCAGTAATGGTGGTGTTATCAAAGCATTCAAACTGAAGCTCTATCACATACATAAGTAAACTCCGGATGCCATTAAACGTTCGGTTCGAGACCATTAAGAAACGACACAAGATCATCGGCAATCACATCGCGGCGGTCCGTTCCGATACGTTCCAAAATTACCTGCCCAGAGAGGTTACAAATTGAGATCACATCCATATCGGCCTCAGTGGCTGCGATAAAGATGGTCGGTTTTAGCTTCAAACGCTTTTGAGTGACAAGGTGCCCCAATATATTCTCTTGCAAGCGTACATAGTCCTCATCACTCCAGACTTGCAGCAGTGTCAGTGTATTACCTTGCCACGTTGCCTCCATGTCCGCACTGTACTGATGCCCATAATAGGCTTTGATATCATCATGAATCAGCAGCTCAATACCACGTTCGATGCTTTCTAATTGCTCTGGCGTCTCACGCACACTCGCGCGCCAGAAAACCTGATCATCATTTTTGCTTTCAATACACGGAGAAACCAAATCATATAGGTCTTCATTTGCAGGAAGTGATTGATGCTTACTCTGCCATGATTGTTCGTAGCGCTTAGCAAATGCCTCTAGCGCTTGTTGTACACTTTGATTCATATTCTCTCCACTTATCACCGTATTGACCGCGTATTTCCGCTCACAAAAGATGACAGCTATTGCTGGATCTCGTAAAATTCGCATTATTCTAATCGAAATATCACACAATTATGAGCAAATATTCAAACGCTGCCGCGCTTTCTGGCCTCACTCTCGGGCAGAAAACCGATTACACTAATCAATATGACCCATCATTGTTGCAACCTGTGCCAAGAAGTCTTAACCGAGACGACCTTGAACTGGGCGGCGAGTTACCGTTTCACGGCTGTGATATTTGGACGCTTTATGAGATATCTTGGCTAAACAGCAAAGGCTTACCACAGGTTGCCATTGGTGAAGCCTCAATCCCGGCTACCAGCGAGAATCTCATTGAGTCGAAATCATTTAAGCTCTACCTCAACAGTTTTAACCAAACACGATTTTCGAATTGGGATGAGGTTCAAAATACCATTCAACGCGATCTATCACATTGTGCCGGTGAGGAAATAAGCTTAACGCTCACTGCCGTTAAGGATTTTGAACAATCTTCTATTGTGGGTATGGCCGGTGAATGCATCGACGAGCAAGATATTGAGATCGATAGCTATGAATTCGATGCCAAACTCCTGTTAGGGGCAAGTGATGCTAATGCGAATACTCATGGTATTAAGAGTAACGATATCGTCGAGGAAGCGTTACATAGCCACCTATTAAAATCGAACTGCTTAATTACCAATCAACCAGATTGGGGCAGCGTGGAAATCCAATATAACGGTCCGAGAATCGACCGTGAAGCCATGCTTCGCTATCTTGTGTCCTTCCGAGAGCATAATGAATTTCATGAGCAATGCGTTGAACGTATCTATATCGATATTATGCAATACTGTCAGCCAACCTCGTTGACCGTATACGCTCGTTACACTCGACGCGGTGGTTTAGATATTAATCCTTATCGCTCAAGCAGCACGATACTTCCTACACACAACACTCGTATGGCTCGACAATAAATGATCATTAAGAATGGACGCACTGATGAAATCTAAGTTCTGGCCTGTATTAGGGTTAGTCGTCTCACTATTTGCAGGCGTTTACTCCATGCCGCTTCATGCGCTCAATTTTACGTCCCCACTGCTCGTTGAGGCCGATAAACTCGTCGAGATTGAGCCAGCAAAAGCAAGCGAGATTGCCAGCAACTATCTAGAAAGTAGAAAGTTCATCGAGCAGCATGATGACCGACCATCAAATCTATCCAGAGATGATACCGATCAACGTGTCCGTACCCCTCTAAGCTCTGTGAACGCACTCACTATTTTAGCGCAAGCACAGTTTAACCTTGGTCATATGAAGAGTGCGCTTGAGCACTTAGCCGACGCCGAGGCAATGACAAAGAAGTATCGCTTGTTGTTTCTTGAGCTTGACGTTCGTATCTTAAAAACACGATTGACTTGGCTTAAAGATGGCGACGGGGCGAGTGCGCTGGATGCGTTAAAGCTGATTGAAAGCGAGTTAGAAGGCATCCGAAAAGGCCATAGCATCGCTAACCGCACAAGTTATAAAATTAAGATCCTTCAAGGTGAAATCGCGTCGGCTGAGAACGAATTCGAGCTGGCTAATCACATGTATCAAAAAGCCGGTATTTACGTCCCAAGCGACACCTTATCGAAGTTATCGATAAGCTATCATACGGCTTACGGTACGCACTTCTTACGCTATCGCCGCTACAATGAAGCCCTTTCAGAATTACTGCTGGCTTACTGGACCGCCATTGAACTCGACTCAGGCGACCAATTAGCACATATTAACCAACTGCTTGCGCAACTTTTCATGCAAAGACAGGTATTAGATAAAGCACTCGAGCATTTATCTCAAGCGGCTAATTTTTATGATAACTACCCAGACTCACCGGTTCTGGTCGACGTCTTAAAGTTGATGGGCGATATCTATTTTCTGCAAGGCAAATATAACCTCGCATTAGTGCATTACTTTAATGTCGTTGACCATAGAAGTTTTGACAAAAACATCGAAAAGGTCATCGATATTCGAATTAGCTTAGCCTCAACGTATTTGCAGCTCTATAACTACCCGTTGGCCGAGCAATATCTATCTCGCGCTCAGACCCTATTATCATTTTCGGATTTTCCAGCACTTAAAGCCCGAGCAGCCTTGCTTTATGCGGGCTTGGCTTACCACCAGCAAGAAAGCGATAAAGTACTAGAGCATGCGAATGAAGCGTTGACCTTGAACCAATCCCTTAAACATACCTCTATCGAACAACAGGCCTATCAACTGTTGGCGTTAGGTTATGAGCAAAAAGGCGATTACAAACTTGCACTTGAGAACATCAAGCAAGCTAACTCTCTGCGGATATTTCAACAAGATCAACTGAATCAAATTAGTGAGGACGCCTTCCGCCAACAAAAACAATTTGTCGAACAAGGCCTTCATTACGAAACACAGAAACTAGAACTGAAAGATGCCATTGCTGCTCAAACGAAATTTCAAAAAGTTGCTTTTGGTCTTTTTTGCGCAGTAAGCGTTGTATTCTTGTTTGGCGCTCGCATGTTCTTTGTTCATCGTCGTATGAAAAACGAACTCATCGAGCTCAACGAAAACCTATTCACACACGCTCGGTCAGGACTTCCTAACTTGCGTTTGCTTAACGCTAACCTTCCAAGTTCACTACAACGCACCCAGCGTAACTTTGAACAGTGGCAAGTAGGCGAACTGATCAATGAACCACTGAGCGATCGCTTACGTTTTGTCATGATCGATATTCCATTCTTACGCAATATGTATCTTCAAAATGGATACAAAGCCGGATTAGAACTGGAGCGAGCATTTGGCGAATTTATTCGCAATAAGATCGATAATCCTTCACGGATCTACCATTTCTCCGATGCCAACCTCCTGTACATTGAGCCGAGTATTAAGCCACGTACCGCAGAAAGCTTGTTTGATGAAATACAGAGTTGGGTCACCGAGTTTGAACCTAACCGTAAGATCAACCGTATCGTGCGTGTCGGTATGGCCAACTACCCCTTCTTACCAAGAGCGTATACGGCGATCAACGACAAAGAATTATTGGATATTCTTCTGGTTTCAACCCATATGGCCAGACACATCAGCATGCAAGAAAATAAAAGTCACTGGGTATACCTCAAAGCCATTGATAACGCGCCAGCCGCAAGCCTTGCAACTGATGACATAAGGAAAGCGTGTAAGACAGCCATCAATCAAGGCTTAATAAAAGTCCATTCATCTTCCCAGAATGAGGACGGCTTCAAAAAAACGCTCACTGACGGGTAAAAAAACAGCACTTGAACCTAAGACTACGTGACGTTGTGATGTTTTTTGTTATTATCATTTAATCCATCAATAAACATCACAACCAATTAGTTTTTATAGAATTTATGGGCTCATCTGAACGCGATACATCAGAGCAACTCCACCTGTTGAAAATACAGTTGGAGCAACTTCGCGTTGCCCAACGAGATGCGTCCCTTAAATGTCGGCGAGAACAAACCATATTAAAACGCTTTATTTCAACACTCAGCAATGCCCACATTGGCTCTCATTCCCGTATTGACGAAAAACTGCTTGAGCTTCGTCAAGAGTTAGAGCACAACACAGACATCAGCAGTTTAATCCCTCGTTTTGCAATATTAGAGCGTTTAATCACCCAAAAGGCGTCAGCGCTCGATAAGCAAAGTATTTCATTAGAGGAACAACTTCGTCGCAGTGGAGAAACCCTACAACGAATTACTGGCCTACCCGCTCAAATCAAGCGCGACCTACGCACCGTTCTCACCTACAGCGATAAACACAATTTCAAAAAAACCGACAATGCCATCAAGCTACTCGGTATTTATGAACGCGCCATCAAAATAATCACCTCGAATACATCACTCACTCCTAAAGAGCATGAAAGTGCGCCCAATAGTAATCTGCTTTTTGGTTTGAATGAGGAACTTCAGAACTTGATTACCGAACTCGATTTTGAGGGTGAATCCGGGGAACAACTGCTAGAAATTCGAACAAAATTACTGATGGATATTTCAAGTGACGCGTTACTTGAACTAACGCTCCGCGTACTGCGCTTAGTGATTGATGGCACAAATTATGAGAGAAAAACATCCGAGCAATTCTTAAAACAAGTCAACGGCTCTCTTTCTCACTCACTCAAGAACGGCACGCAAAACCTCGATCAAAACCAAGTCTACTTTGAGCAAAGGCAGCAAACGCATCAAGAGCTGAGTTCTTTAGTCGCAAGCAGCAAAGCCAACATCAACCAAGGCACTGACATAGAAACGGTTAAACGTACGATGGAACCGATCCTAGCGCAGTTAGCCTCCCTAACAGAGCGACTGCAACATGCGGAAGAACGAGAACAAGCTTTATTGGAACGTATGCAATATAGCAATAACCAATTAGAAGGGCTGTTCGATGTTACGCAAGACTATCGCCGTCGACTGGAAGATCAATCAAAACGCTTGCTCACCGATCCTTTAACGAAGGTTTACAATAGAGCCGCATTACTCGACAAGCTCGAATTAGAATATCGTCGCTGGCTAAAAAACCAACACTCACTTCGCATTGTGATTCTTGATATCGACAAATTCAAAAGTATTAACCACAACTTTGGTTACAGCGCTGGTGATAAAGCATTAAAAATCATTGCTCGAACCATCTCTAGTACGGTTTGTAACACCGATACGGTTGCTCGTTTTGCGGGTGAAGAATTTGTGCTTATTATGCCAGAACAAAATGACGCACACTGCCAGAAAATAATTAAAGAAATTCAACTTAAAATCAGTAGCTTACCATTCAAATTTCGCGATCAGCTGATCACGATCACCCTCTCTGCAGCCAGTACTTCATTTAATCAAAATGATACCCCTGACGAGGCTCTAGGACGCCTACACAAAATCTTAAGGCAATCGAAAAAACAAGGGCCTAACCAGTTTGCTTGGGAACGATAATCCAAACTGGTAATTTATAAATAATCTATATTTCATACGGTTATATTTCAAATAACCATAGCAAGTTGTCTTAACTTTGCTAATCTATAACTGTACTCCATCGTGACACTTTCAAAGAAATTAACGTGTCGCCGTTTACAGTGGTCAAGTTAACGCCGCTCATTGACCGTAACTAGACAATACGAATTAAGACGATCGCGTTACCCTTCCTGCCCATTCTAGTAGCCCCGTCCATAAAGATATGGCTCAATCCAAAAGGTGGGTATTCGCTTCCCTTTCTAGACTAAGGAAATGCCATGATTACGCATATTAGCCCTACAGGCAGCATGGATCTTCTCTCTCAACTTGAAGTTGAGCGCCTTAAAAAAACCGCCGCCAGCGATCTTTATCAGCTCTATCGTAATTGTACGCTTGCCGTTTTAAATTCAGGCAGCCACACCGATAACTCCAAAGAGCTGCTCGATAAAAATCGTTCGTTTGATGTCAACGTTATGCGCCGAGAGAGAGGGATAAAACTCGAACTCGCGAACCCTCCAGAGCATGCCTTTGTTGACGGCCAAATTATTAAAGGCATCCAAGAGCACCTTTTCTCCGTGTTGCGCGACATTGTTTACGTCAACATGCACCTTGCCGATAGCCAACGTTTAAACCTCACCAATTCCACGCATATTACAAATTTAGTGTTTGGTATTTTACGTAACGCCGGCTCACTCACGCCGGGCATAGAACCTAACTTAATTGTTTGCTGGGGTGGCCACTCCATCAACCCAACGGAGTACCAATACACTCGAGAGGTCGGTAATGAACTAGGGCTACGTGAACTCAACATTTGTACCGGTTGTGGTCCTGGCGCGATGGAAGGCCCAATGAAAGGTGCCGCCATTGGCCATGCTAAGCAACGTTACCAAGAAAAACGTTATTTAGGTCTGACCGAGCCCTCGATTATTGCCGCTGAGCCGCCAAACCCAATCGTCAACGAGCTCGTCATCATGCCGGATATTGAAAAACGTTTGGAAGCCTTTGTGCGCATGGGGCATGGCATTATCATCTTCCCTGGAGGCCCTGGGACGGCAGAAGAACTACTCTATATATTGGGCATTATGATGCACCCGAACAATGCAGAACAACCAATGCCAATTGTTTTAACTGGGCCAAAGGAAAGTGAGGCATACTTCCGCTCGATAGACCAATTTGTACGTGACACATTAGGAGAAGAGGCGCAAAAGCATTACCAGATCATCATTGATGACCCAGCCAAAGCGGCGAGAGTAATGAAGGGAGCGATGCCAGAGGTGCGAGAGCATCGTAAAAAAAATGGCGACGCCTACAGCTTTAACTGGTCCCTACATATCGAACCCGAGTTCCAGCTTCCATTCGATCCAACACACGAGAATATGGCTGGACTGGATTTACATCTCAATCAACGACCAGAAAATCTAGCGGCCGCATTAAGACAAGCATTTTCAGGCATTGTCGCTGGGAATGTGAAAGCCGAAGGCATCCTAGAAATAGAGAAACATGGACCATTCTTGATCGATGGTGACAAAGACCTAATGACCAAGATGGACAAATTACTCGGTGATTTCGTTCAACAACAACGGATGAAACTGCCAGGTTCAGAATACATCCCATGCTATAAGCTAGCTAATAACGAATAAAATTCTGAAACTCGTTAGTAGATTTATTACAATAAGACCATGTTATTCCGTGGTCTTTTTTTATGTCTATTCATCTAGTGATTATTGATGCTCTAAACCTTCTACGACGTGTGCACGCTGTACAGCCTGATCCAGAGGATATTGAACGTACAATTCTCACTACCTCGAGAACACTAAAACGGATCATCAAAGAGTCGGAGCCCACACACATCATTGCTGTGTTTGATCACCATGAACAAGACCGTGGCTGGCGAGGTGACATCTTACCTGGGTACAAACAGAACAGAAAACCAATGCCCGAACCACTGTGTCGCGGATTAGAAAAAGTGCAAGATGCATGGTGGCAATTAGGGATTGATTCATTATTGTCGGAGGGCGATGAGGCTGATGACTTGGTGGCAACACTCGCGGTAAAAGTCGCCAGTCATGGTGAAAAGGTCACCATTATCTCGACAGATAAAGGCTACTGCCAACTCCTATCACCCACACTACAGATCCGTGACTACTTCCAACACCGCTGGTTAGATGCGCCATTTATCGAAGCTGAGTTTGGTGTTAAGCCAACGCAGCTTGCTGACTATTGGGGACTGACGGGCGTCAGCTCTTCTCAAGTTCCAGGAGTCCCTGGGGTAGGACCAAAAGCAGCAAAAGAGATACTCACTCAGTACGAGACGATTGAAGCCGCCTTCATCGGTGAAGACCTGCCGAAGAAATATCGAAAAAAACTCGATGAGCACATCGAGCTAGCACGAAAATGCCAACAGATTTCTGCGTTAAAAACAGATATTGAGTTAGGGTTTAACCTACAAGATATTCGGTTTGACGAAACGGAACATCTAGGCTCGAAAGCCTAGATGTGAATACGTCATCATTAATATGGCGAGATATTTGATAGCACTTGGATATGCACCGTAATTTCCTCACGGTCATGGTATAAGTGCTTAGCTTGCAGGGTGTACTTCACTTTATTGTCATTGAGGAAAATCTTTAGATTCTCAATGTCTTGAAGTACTTCATCATAGCGACCTTTCATTGGGAGCTTAAGATTGAAGATGGTTTCTTTCGCCCACCCCTTGATAAGCCATTCGCCCATCAACTGTGCCACGCGAGCTGGCTTTTCAATCATATCGCAGACTAGCCAAGTAACATTTTTACGAGGTGGTTCAAATTTGAAACCATCTGCTTGGTGGTGTTTAACCTGACCGGTATTCATTAAACTGTCAGCCATCATGCCGTTATCAATAGCATGAACGAACATAGAGCGACGTACCAGTTGATACGTCCAACCACCAGGGCAAGCCCCAAGGTCAACCCCCCACATACCAGACGCGAGTCGTGTATCCCACTCTTCTCTTGGAATAAATACGTGAAACGCTTCTTCCAATTTCAACGTAGAACGACTTGGTGCATCGGCAGGAAACTTAAGTCGCGGTATGCCCATAAAAAACGCAGAGTTGTTCAACGGTAATGAGTAACCAATATAACAGTGACCTGGTTCAGTAAAACAGATATGCAGAACTGGCTTTTTTGCGTTGTCTTTATTGTAGAGCAAACCTTTACCACGCATCGCTTGACGCACTGGCACTGTAAATTTACGACAAAACTTTAACAGCTCTTTCGCTTCATTGGTGTCTGGGGTTTCAATACGAAGATCACCACACATTGGCAAGCCATCAACGTCATTCAACGATTCAAGAATCGGTGAGATACGATCGTCTGTTGGCAGTGACTCAAGCTCACTCGCAATAGCAAAAATCTGGCGAGCAAAGATCAGCGATTTAAAGTCAATATCGCGTACTAGTTTTGCTGCATCACCTTCTTGGTAGCATTCAAATAACACATACCCTGAGTTATTTTTTACTCTTGGAAAACCAAAAACCTCAAGCTGATTCGCTTTGTCTTGAATTTCACCAGCACACTCTTTTTCGAATCCAGAGCGGCAATATAGCATTAACTGTTTCACTGATTGACTCCATCTTTGGTCGTATCGTCAGTCATCCGATATCCAGCCAGAGCAAGGAATCCCCACCCGACCATGAACATCACACCACCTAATGGAGTGATTGGCCCAAACCATTTCACTCCTGTTAGCGCTAGGGCGTATAGACTACCGCTAAAGAAAAGGATGCCGATGATAAAGCAAATCGCAGCCCGATGAAATGTCTTTTGTGAATTAGCATCACCCGTGCTTCGAATTAACAACGCACAGAACAGCAAAGCGATGGTATGAATGAATTGATACGTCACGCCGGTTTGAAAAGTACTCAGTAACGAAGGCGAAAGTATTGCTTTCAACCCATGAGCCGCAAACGCCCCTAACGCTACACTGAGCATGCCAGACAAGGCCGCTATAATAATAAAAGCTCGGCTCCATGTCAGGAACGGTTGGATACCCAAGGCATTATTCGACATCAGTAATCCCTTTTACAAACAGCGCAAGGCGATCAACGGCCATTTGGCGGTTTTGTGTCTCAGTAAAACCAGAGGCTTTGCGCGGTTTTAAACTATGGTCGCCATCAGGGATAAAGGTCACCACAACATCATTTGAAAACTCAAAATGCTCAAACTCTTCGCGCTTGCCAAATGTATCTCGCTCGCCCTGCAAAATTAAGCACGGCTTCGCGATACTGGCAAGCTGTTCACCTTTATAGTTTTCAGGTTTGCCCGGCGGATGAAAAGGAAACCCCAAACACGCTATTGCTTTCACATTAGGGTGCTCTGATAACAATGAGGCCATTCTTCCGCCCATAGATTTGCCACCAATGACTATCTGACTATCGCCTGCGATGGCATCAATTACAGCCGTCATCGCGTCTAAGAGCTTGGGAGCGCGATCGGGTGGGCGCTTTTTTCCATCTTCGGCACGTTTCACCATATAAGGGAAATTAAAGCGAACAACTCGAATGTCTTTGGCTGCTAATCGTGTTGCCATATCTTGCATGAATTCATGATCCATTCCTGCCCCGGCACCATGTGCAAACAAAAACAACGGTGCCCCTTCAGGACCGTCGATTAGTAAGGTATCCATCAATTGGCTATCTATCGATATCTTATCCATCAAACAATACCTCTTGCTCTCGTTGAGCCTTCGCTAGCATCCAATCTCTAAATGTTGCAATTCGTCCCATATCGGCTTGTTTCTCGTGACAGACGACATAAAACGCGTTTTTGCTCACTAATACCTCATCAAAGGGAGCAATCAAGCGCCCTGCATCCAACTCAGGTTGCGCAAGCACGTTATTACCGAGTGCAATACCTTGACCATGAGCGGCAGCCTGTAACACCATCGTTGAGTGGCTAAAGATAGGACCGTGGTTCACATTTACGCCATCTAACTCATTTTGCTTGGTAAATTGTTTCCAATCTTTACGAGACGTATCGTGCAGCAACGTATGTTGGGACAAATCTGCAAGCGTATCGAGTGGTTTACTGCCCAGTAATAACGCGGGCGCACACAAGGGGACTAAAAATTCTTGGTACAGTTTATCAGCACGCAAACCAGACCAATTGCCGCGACCATAATAGATGGCCACATCCACATCGTCCGTCAACGACCCTTCATCCATATCGACCGCTTTGATACGAACATCAATATCTGGCTCTTGTTGATTAAAGTCCGCTAAGCGAGGCACCAACCATTGGATAGCAAAGCTTGGCGGCAAACTAATGGTCAGAGCGCCTTTCTCACTGCGTTCCAACACCTTATCTGTTGCTTCAGAAAGAGCCGTAAAAATATCTTTGATATCAAGAAAGTAGCTTTGCCCCTCTTCCGTTAGTAATAACGAACGATTTCGGCGACGAAACAGCTTTAAGCCAAGAAATTCTTCTAAGGCTTTTATCTGATGACTCACCGCAGCTTGAGTAACAAAAAGCTCTTCCGCAGCGCGAGTAAAGCTGAGATGGCGCGCCGCAGCTTCGAAAACTTTCAAAGAGTTAAGTGGGGGTAAACGTCTAGACATAGCGCTCTCTCAAATGCATTAGTTTTTTTTATCTGAAACATTATAAATTGTCCATTGCCGAACGGCCAGAGAAATTCTATATTTCATCCCGCAAGCACAAGTCTGAACGGCTTGATTCTCTCTAGAATCAATTGACTTGTGATTGCGATGTTGTGTTTGCAATCTCGATTTTCGAGTTCGGTAGTTTCTACCACCATGCTTTGATTAGTTATCCCCTATTCGAGGCATGTACTTCCTGTTTTGACCTGTCTGTCAAATTTTCTTACACCGCCTTTATGGCGGTGTTTTTTTTGCCTTCTATTTAGGTTTTCCGATACAACTTAGGTTTCCGATATAACTTAGTTTTCCAATACAAGCAACTCGACATGTGAACAGTAAAAGCAGGCATAAAAAAACGGCCACATATTGTGACCGTTTTTTACATTTTTACAAATAGCTGAGCTAATCGTTAATTACAGTCCTGCTTGAGCAAAGACTTGGTTAACTATCTCTTGCGCTTCGGCTTCAATCAGCTTGAGATGAGCTTCGCCTTTAAAGCTTTCACAATAGATTTTGTAGATGTCCTCTGTTCCAGAAGGACGGGCAGCAAACCAGCCATTTTCAGTGGTTACTTTCAGACCACCAATCGCGGCACCGTTACCTGGCGCATGCGTTAAACGAGCCGTGATCGCATCACCTGCTAGTGTTTCTGCCGACACCATCTCAGGAGACAACTTCTTAAGTACATTCTTCTGCTCGGTATTCGCAACCGCTTGAATACGGTTGTATTGGGATTCGCCGTGTTTTGCGGCTAGCGCTTCATAGTACTCTTGAGGGTTTTTACCCGTTACAGCGGTAATTTCCGCCGCAAGCAGGCATAAAATAATACCGTCTTTATCGGTTGACCATGGCGTTCCGTCTTTACGTAAGAATGACGCGCCAGCGCTCTCTTCACCACCAAAGCCAAACTCACCGTTGTACAACCCATCAACGAACCACTTAAAGCCCACAGGCACTTCACACAAAGTACGACCAAGATCCGCGACGACACGGTCAATTAACGCGCTTGATACTAAGGTTTTGCCAACAGCGACATCCTCACGCCATTGGGTACGGTGGCGATAAAGGTAATCGATACACACCGCTAGGTAATGGTTTGGATTCATCAAACCTTTTGGTGTCACAATTCCATGACGGTCGTAGTCAGGGTCATTACCAAAGGCAAGGTCATAATCATCTTTTAACGCAAGCAAACCAGCCATCGCATAAGGTGATGAACAATCCATGCGCACTACACCATCTTTGTCCAATGACATAAATTGGAAAGAAGGATCAATAGCGTCACTGACTAAAGTCAGGTCAAGGTTGAACGTTTTACCAATTTGGCGCCAATACTCGATACCAGAGCCACCTAATGGATCAACGCCAATTTTTAACTTCGCTTTTTGAATCGCTTCCATGTCGATAACATTCACGAGATCGTCGATGTAAGGTTGAACTAAGTCACGAGATTCAACCAAGTCTGATTTCAACGCTATCGCAATCGGTAGACGTTTTACGTCTTTCAATTCATCAGCAATAATCTCGTTTGCTCTATCTTCAATCGCTTGAGTCAATTCAGCTTCAGCAGGGCCACCGTGAGTAGGGTTGTACTTAATGCCCCCATCTTGAGGCGGGTTGTGCGAAGGCGTGATAACAATACCATCAGCTTTGGCATCATTGACAAGGTTGTGAGTCAGGATAGCGTGAGAAACACCAGGAGTTGGCGTATAACCGCCATCTTCTTGAATGACGACTTTGACACCATTAGCCACAAGAACTTCAACCACATTGGCAAACGCAGGCTCTGACAAGGCATGCGTATCTTTACCAATGAACAATGGGCCTGTTGTTCCGTGCTGCGCGCGGACTTCAGCAACCGCTTGTGCGATGGCTAAAATATGGTTTTCATTAAATGTCCCTTTATCTGCGCTACCTCTGTGACCAGAGGTACCAAACTGAACTCGATGCGCTGAATTCTGCGGTTCCGGTTGAATGAGAAAGTAGTTAGATACTAATGCGGGAATATTGTACAAATCTTCTTGCTGAGCCTTCTGGCCCGCTCGAGGATGTATAGCCATAACAGACGTCCTTTTAATATTAAGCCTAAAAAACAAAAAAAAACCTCATAATTACCGTTAGTTGCCGGTTCTTATGAGGCTTGAATCGAAACTCTAAATGGATACCGTCACTTTCTCGACGATATCGGCAGGCATTCCCATCACAGTCATGACCTGCTCCACCATTTGCCGTTTGCGGCTGGTGTTCGTATTCGTTATTACCCAGAGTGGCGTATTAGGAATGGCTTTAGGTTTTGTTGTAGTGCCACTCTCTAACAATGTATTTTCGTTATCTGCAAAATATACGCGTTTGCGCCCTTTTACCTGCGTCGCTTCAGAAAAGCCTTCTGGGTTTAAGCGATGAAGGGTTGATAACACCAACATAAATCTATCAATCGCTTTCTTTAACCCTGCAAATTCGTCAGAGATAAGCAAAGTGCGCATTTCTTTAACAAAATCAACCTGTTCAACTTTTGGCGCTTCTTTGCTGACAACGATAGTTTTAGCGGCGGCCGGTTTCTGTTCCGTTTTTGACGCATCCACATCAAGGAGTCGCCTCAAAATATCAGAAGCACTCTCACCTATATGGTGGGTTTGACTGGCAATGTAACGGTATAGATCCTCATCAACCTCAATTGTTTTCATTCGCTTTTCACAATCTCTATGTTTAAACTCTGATTGATTATAACGAGTTCCGCCGTGAACCTCTACGATAAACGCATCACGAATAACAGAAAAATGTCAGTACTATTAAACTATAAAAGAGAAGGGACCGGCCAGCCCGTTGTATTAATCCATGGCTTATTTGGTGACCTGAATAATTTAGGTGTGCTTGCGCGCGACTTAAAACAAGATTTTGATGTCATCAGTATCGACCTCAGAAATCATGGTAGCTCCTTTCACAGCGACATTCACGACTATCGAAGCATGGCCCAAGACGTGAGTCATTTACTCACCACTCTCAGTATTGAGTCGCCCATCGTAATTGGACATTCAATGGGAGGAAAGGTGGCGATGGCGGTTAGTGAACACTACCCTATCGCCAAGCTTATTGTGTTAGATATGTCACCCGTGAAATACACGTCACGACGCCATGACAATGTATTAGCAGGGCTTGATGAAGTGCTCAAGCACCCGCCCTCTTCCCGTTCTGAGGCTATGGCGCTGTTAGCGCAGCATGTTGAAATGGAAGGGGTACGCCAATTTTTAGGTAAATCACTGTTCAAGCGAGGCGACCACCTAACGTGGCGATTTAACGTTGAATCACTCAAGTCCAATTATCTGGATATACTCGATTGGATACCCATTACCAAAACCAACGTACCTATTCTCTTTATTAAAGGTGGCGACTCTGATTACCTTACCGCCGAACACCAGCCACTCATTCAGGCGCAGTTCGCACACCCCAAAGCACATGTAATCGCCAACACTGGACATTGGTTGCATGCAGAAAAACCAACCGAAGTACTGCGAGCAATTCGAAAATTCATTTAATTTGACATCAAACGAATGCTTGTTCACGAGCTTGGATTAACTTTATCTTTTAACAGTGGTATAGTTTCGCGCAAGCATATTGGCATAAAGGAATAGCATGCTTTACGACTACATAGACAAGTTGGAATCTATTGGATTAGATTTGTTGTTTGCATCGATTTTCTTCTTAATCGGTATGGCAATAAAAGACGTTCTCAAGCAAGGTAACGTCCCAACGTTTGGTCGCCGTATTGTGTGGCTAGTGCTCTTTCTTGGTTGCGCTGGTTTTGTTGCCAAAGGCATCATCCAACTCAGCTGGGAAGGCTCTGGGATAAGTTAACTATCCCCACTTCTTTAGTCAAAAATAGACAATGAAAAGGTACTGATTCTATGGCAAGTGTAGGTCTATTCTTTGGTAGTGACACTGGTAACACAGAAGCTATCGCAAAGATGATCCAAAAACAATTGGGTAAACAGCTCATTCACGTTCAAGATATCGCAAAAAGCAGCAAAGAAGATATTGATAACTTCGACTTGCTTCTTTTGGGTATCCCGACTTGGTATTACGGTGAAGCTCAAGCAGATTGGGACGATTTCTTCCCTGAGCTTGAAGGCATCGACTTCTCAACAAAGCTGGTAGCGATCTTTGGCTGTGGCGACCAAGAAGACTATGCTGAGTACTTCTGTGATGCTATGGGTACAGTACGTGATATCGTTGAAGCAAAAGGTGGCACCATCATCGGCCACACTTCGACAGAAAGCTATGAATTTGAAGCATCAAAAGCTCTCGTTGAAGGCGATGAGTCTCAGTTTGTTGGTTTGTGCATCGATGAAGATCGTCAGCCAGAGCTAACGGATGCTCGCGTCTCTACGTGGACGAAGCAACTTTATGAAGAAATGTGCTTAGCTGAGCTCGAAGACTAATTCGTCGCTCCTAGCGATATAAAAAATGCCTCCAAATCGGAGGCATTTTTTATTGTGTTTACGGATTATTATGCGGCTTGTTTATTGAACTGAGTTGCTACAGATTCGAGTTTTAGACGCGGTTTGACCATTGTCAAACTCAACCGTTTCGGTTGCAGCTATTTGCGCAACGTTACTGAATTTCCCCTTCAGCAAAGGCGTGAGTTGCTGACAAACCTGTTGAGTCATGGTCTCCAACATCCAGCTCGTCATTGATTCCGTTTCTGGCTCCCCTCGGGACCGATACTGAGTGGTCCGAAATAGAATACCATCAGCAAAACTAAGGCGCATATCCACCACTGAAATATCAGGATTCGCTTGCTGAAAATGGCTTTTTTCGAGGTCGCGATTCAGCTCATCAAGCACTTGTGGTGTCAATTCATCGGCTAAGACCATCCCACTTAATAGACAGCCCAGTAATGCCATTGTCATTCGCTTCATACCTAACCCTTCATCTACTTTTTACTTTCTACTAATAATAAACAAAAAAAGACAATGGTCATCGTACAGTCGTTGAATCTAAGCTTGCACCGATGGCGACTCATCATCGCTTATATCGCGAAATTTTGGTTTCTTGCGGATGTAAAGTTTACGCTGAATCGTGGCAACCACGTCACTATCTTGGTTGCAGATGTGCGTGATAAATTCTGGAAAACATTTATCGCCTGTGGCGGTACTTTGTAAGATTTGTTCAAGCGCATCTTGGCTAATGACGAACTCAGCGTTTAAATCTGAAAAACCCGGCTTTAGGAAGTCGATACTCGCTTCTTTATCCCAAACATAATACTGCTCACGCAAGATCCCCATTAACATCAGAGAATAAATAGGGTCTGTCATAGCAAAAATACTGCCCCCAAACTGAGAGCGGTTAGCGTTTTTATTCCACCACCTGAGTTTTAGACGAACCTTAACCGAGCGGAAGTCTTCACTAATATCAACAATTCGAATACCAGCCCCCCAAAATGGTGGCCATATGTTAAGTGCAAACTTGACGTAGTTGGGCTTATATATCTTTTCTAATCGTTTATCCATCAATCGTCGCTCGTTACGAAATGTAAACAAATTGTAACTGGTCAGATGTGTTTGTAAAGTGACGAAGTTCGACTTCTATGTTAATAGTTAGTAACCCCTTGAAGTTCGTGGTTTATTGTTAAGCCTTAGTGCCCTATAATGATGGGATTATTGACATCTGTTTATTGCTGCAGATCATCACAGGAACGTATATGTCAGACAATAACAAAGCACTCAAAGATGCCGGCCTTAAGGTCACACTGCCTAGACTTAAGATCCTAGAAGTCTTGCAGAAACCGGAATACCAGCATATCAGTGCTGAAGATTTGTATAAGAAACTTATCGATTTAGGTGAAGAAATTGGTTTAGCGACCGTTTATCGCGTATTAAACCAATTTGACGATGCGGGTATCGTCACTCGTCACCACTTTGAAGGTGGTAAGTCTGTATTTGAATTATCAACCCAACACCACCATGACCATCTTGTATGTCTAGATTGTGGTGAGGTGATTGAATTTTCTGACGAGATGATCGAGACACGCCAAAAAGAAATTGCCGCTCGATACAACATTGAGCTCACCAACCACAGCCTCTATTTATATGGAAAATGCGTTGGCGGTGCGTGCAAAGAAAACCCGAAAGCGCACAAACCAAGTTAGATTATAATTCGAAACAAAAAAAACCAGCCGAGTGGCTGGTTTTTTTATAACTAAAAAGCGCCTATGGTAAGGCGCATAGTATTAGTTTGTCTCTATTTTTGCCCAAGTATCACGTAGCCCAACGGTACGGTTAAATACGAGTGCTTCAGGCTGAGAATCTTTACCATCCACGCAGAAGTAACCGGTACGTTCAAACTGATAACCTTGTTCGGCTGTCGCTGCTGCTAAGCTAGGCTCAACAAAGCCATTAAGCACAACCAAAGATTCTGGGTTGATCGTAGCAGCAAAATTATCTTCTGCCGCAGGGTTGGCAACCGTGAATAAACGGTCGTATAGACGAATCTGTGCCGGTAGACCTTTATCAGCAGAAACCCAATGAATAACGCCTTTTACTTTACGACCATCTGCAGGGTTTTTGCCTAGAGTTTCATCATCATAGCTACAGAAAATCGTTGTGATATTACCTTCAGCATCTTTTTCGATGCGTTCCGCTTTGATCACGTAAGCACCGCGCAAGCGTACTTCTTTACCCAATACCAAGCGCTTGTATTTTTTGTTTGCTTCCTCACGGAAATCATCACGCTCAATCCACAACTCACGAGTAAATGGTACCTCACGGCTACCCATTTCAGGTTTGTTTGGATGATTGGCAATATTCAGCGTCTCGACTGTGTCTTCAGCAAAGTTTTCAACAACCACTCGGATTGGATCTAATACCGACATGGCACGTGGTGCATTTTCATTAAGATCATCACGAATACAGGATTCTAATGAACCAAATTCAATCATGTTCTCTTGTTTGGTCACGCCAATGCGCTTACAAAACTCTCGAATAGAAGCCGGTGTAAAACCACGACGGCGCAAACCCGAGATCGTAGGCATCCGTGGATCATCCCAGCCATTAACCAATTTTTCAGATACCAACTGGCTCAGCTTACGCTTTGACATAACGGTATATTCAAGGTTAAGGCGGCTAAATTCATACTGATGTGGTTGGCAATCAATCGTAATGTTTTCCAAAACCCAGTCATACAGACGACGATTATCTTGGAACTCAAGCGTACATAGTGAGTGAGTAATCCCCTCGAGTGCATCTGAAATACAGTGCGTAAAGTCATACATCGGGTAGATGCACCACTTATCGCCTGTTTGATGGTGCTCAACAAAACGGACACGATATAACACAGGATCACGCATCACCATGAACGATGAGCTCATGTCGATTTTTGCACGTAAGCACGCTGTGCCTTCTGCAAACTCACCCGCACGCATCTTCGCAAACAACGCTAGGTTGTCTTCAACGCTACGATCACGGTATGGGCTCGGCTTACCTGGTGCGGTTAACGAACCACGGTATTCACGGATTTGTTCTGGGCTTAACTCATCAACATACGCAAGGCCTTTATTGATTAGCTCAACCGCATAATCATGCAACTGATCGAAGTAGTTCGACGAATAACAGATCTCACCAGACCAATCAAAGCCTAACCAGCTTACGTCATTCTTAATAGATTCAACGTATTCTACGTCTTCTTTTTCAGGGTTAGTGTCGTCAAAGCGTAAGTTGCACTGACCTTGATAATCCTGAGCAATACCGAAGTTCAAACAAATAGATTTCGCGTGACCGATGTGCAGGTAACCATTAGGTTCCGGCGGAAAACGAGTATGCACGCTAGTATGTTTGCCATCGGATAAATCTTTATCAATGATTTGGCGGATAAAGTTCGATGGACGAGCCTCAGCTTCACTCATCTATAACACCTCTATGTTTTAGTATTGTCAGATTGTATGGGCTCCAATGATCCACAATTCCTCGCAAAACCACAACAAGAACTCGCACTTTATAGAGATTATTTTTGGTTATCACGCCACCTCAAACTATTCAGGATACATAAAACAAAAAAAAGCCTCTCCAAAGAGAGGCTTTACTTGTCAATTGCGCTTAAATGATAGCCTAAGGAAGTTTAACTTCTGTTAGGTCTTCGCCTGCACCAATTGCTTTCATTTCACCAGCAACGATTTCAGCTAGAGGGCCCAGGATAACCTGCAGATTATTTTCACCTAGCTTAACTACACCTTTCGCGCCGAGCTTTTTAAGAACAGTTTCGTCAACGATAGAGCGGTCTTTCATTGTTAGACGTAGACGAGTAATACATGCATCGATAGATGTCAGGTTATCGTGTCCGCCTAGTGCTTTAAGGTATTGGCGAGCAACCTCACCCTTAGGTGCGTCAGCAGATACATCGGCTGCAACTTCGTCATCGTCTTCACGACCAGGCGACTTCAGGTTGAATGCGCGGATAGCGAACGAGAATGTGAAGAAGTACAGAGCACCAAAGCCAAGACCAATAAGTAGCAATACGAATGGTTTAGTTGCTAGACCCCAGTTCAACACGAAGTCGATAAGACCTGCAGAGAAGCCGAAGCCGTGCAGCGTACCAAACATGTTAGCAACAACTAGTGATAGACCAGTGAACACAGCGTGCATTGCGTATAGAGCTGGAGCAAGGAACACGAACATGAATTCAAGTGGCTCTGTAATACCCGTTAGGAATGAACAGAATGCTACTGAGAACAGTGCGCCACCAACTTGGCTGCGTTTTTCAGCAGGCGCCGCTAGGTACATAGCAAGAGCAGCACCAGGAAGACCGAACATCATGACAGGGAAGAAACCATTCATGAATACGCCAGCGCCTTTATCGCCGCCAAAGAAACGGTGCAAGTCACCAGACTTAAGTGTTTCTGTTACTTCTTTTACTGTTGCTGTGATTTCTGGTGTTACAGAGTTAGCAAACTCAAATGTGTGCGTTTGGCCAGCCACTAGCGTTTTCGCAAGAGCAGGGTCAATACACAATTGTTGGATAGAAGGAAGTGCTTGACCAGCGGCTTGAGCGCCAGTGATTAGGACTTCTTGACATGTACCCATACCAAACCAGAAGTAAGAGTTAAGAACATGGTGAAGACCAACAGGGATAAGTGCACGGTTAAGGGTACCATAAACGAATTGACCAACTGCGCCAGACGTTGATACAGCGTGTGCTAGAGAATCTAGACCAGATTGAATGCCAGGCCAGATCACACCAGATAATGCACCAGCAACTAGAGCAAATAGACCCGCCATAATTGGAACAAGACGTTTGCCAGAGAAGAATGCTAGCCATTCAGGTAAACGCGTCGCGTGGAATGCGTTGTATGAATGTCCCGCGATGATACCTGCAAAGATACCGCCAAAGAACGACATATTAACGTCTGCGTTAATCGTTGCTGCTGTTGCCGTTAATACGAAGTAAGCCACTGCGCCTGCAAGACCTGCCGCACCGTTACCATCTTTAGATAGGCCAATCGCGATACCCAAACCAAATAGCAAAGGTAGTTGACTGAAAATTGCGTTACCCGCAGCCGCCATAAATGCAATGTCTAGTAGGTCAGGTTGACCCAAACGAAGTAGAAGTGCTGCGATTGGAAGCGTTGCAATAGGAAGCATCAATGCCTTCCCGAGCTTCTGTGCATATCCTAATATATTCACCGTGTGTTCCCCCTATAGGAATTTTAATTTTGGACGACTTATTTTAGCCGTTCAATTTAGTCCTCCTCAGTTTATGAAATTAATTTTGCTCCGCAAATTAAAACCTCCCTATTTGTGATCATAATCACCAGTTTTTGTCAAAATAGAGGCTTTTTGCTAGCGAGATCATAAAACTTATTTTATCATACGAAAAAATGGTGAGATCTCGGTAAGATTTCATTGGTGAGAGTTGCAGTACGTGGTCACGTTTTTATGAGCAATGCATAAATAAACGCCCACAAAAATTAAAAATAATAACAATAATTCTCATTTTATCATTGAGTTAACATAAAAAGTGTAACTAATTATAACTTGCTAAATAAAAAATTGAATTCATTGCTAAGTAACACAAACTAAGTTTCAAATACGACGATGTCGAGAAGTCAGTTTGGTACTTGCGGTGAGGTAAACAGAATTAAAACACAAGGATTCGCTAACTATGTATGCATTAACCAATTGTAAGGTCTTCACGAGTAGTGATGTTCTCAATAATCATGCTGTTGTTATCAACGGTGACCAGATTGAAGCGGTATTACCATTATCTGAACTTCCTGAGTCCATAGAGCGTGTCGACCTCAACGGAGCTAACGTCAGTCCAGGTTTTATTGATCTGCAACTTAACGGTTGTGGTGGTGTTATGTTCAATGACGAAATCACCGCTGACACTATTCAAACGATGCACCGTACCAACATCAAAACAGGCTGTACGAGTTTTCTACCAACCTTAATTACTTCGTCGGATGAAAATATGCGTCAAGCACTAAATGCTGCGCGTGACTACAATAATAAATATAAAAATCAATCTCTTGGCCTTCATTTAGAAGGCCCTTATCTAAATGTTGAGAAAAAAGGCATCCATAGCCCAGACTTCATTCGACGTTCAGATGATGCAATGATCGATTTAATCTGCGAAAATAGCGACTTAGTCGCAAAAGTAACACTCGCACCAGAACAAAATGCCCCAGAGCATATCGAAAGACTGCATAAAGCTGGCATAGTAGTGTCTATCGGGCACACAAATGCGACGTATGAACAAGCTCGTCAAGGGTTTGAATCTGGCATCACATTTGCCACGCACCTTTTTAATGCAATGACACCGATGACAGGTCGCGAACCTGGTGTGGTTGGTGCCATTTATGACACACCCGATGTATACGCTGGTGTTATCGCCGATGGCTTCCACGTTGATTACGCGAATATTCGTATCGCGCATAAAGTGAAGGGTGAAAAGCTGGTATTAGTGACCGACGCCACAGCTCCAGCGGGTGCTGAGATGGATTACTTTATTTTTGTCGGTAAGAAAGTATATTACAGAGAAGGGAAGTGCGTTGGCGAAGACGGAACGCTAGGCGGTAGCGCACTGACTATGATAGAAGCGGTTCAAAATACAGTTGAACACGCCGGTATTGCTTTGGACGAAACGCTACGAATGGCAACACTCTATCCTGCTAAAGCGATGGGACTGGATAATAAACTCGGTCGCATCAAAAAAGGCATGATAGCTAACTTGGCCATATTCGATCGAGATTTCAACGTCCAAGGTACAATTGTTAACGGACAATACGAGCAAAGTTAAGTATGAATGGCGGACAGATAGGTAACGTAGATTTAGTAAAACAACTGAATAGCGCAGCGGTTTACCGTTTAATAGACCAAAAAGGGCCTATCTCGCGCATTCAAGTTGCCGATGTAAGCCAACTGGCTCCAGCCAGCGTTACTAAGATCACCCGCCAGCTGCTAGAGCGTGGCCTCATCAAAGAGGTCGCCCAACAAGCGTCAACAGGTGGACGACGTGCGATTTCATTGACAACCGAAGTCGCGCCTTTTCACTCGATTGCTGTAAGACTGGGGCGAGATTATGTCCAACTCTCCCTATACAACCTGGGCGGCAACGAGCTGGCCTTTGTTCAAAAAGAGCTCCATTACGCCGATCAAAATCAACTGGCAAAAGGGTTAGTGTCTAATCTTCAAGCCTTCTTAAATGAGCACAGCCGTCGTATAGACCAATTAATTGCCATTGGTATCACGCTTCCTGGCTTAGTGAATCCGACCACCGGCGTGGTCGAGTACATGCCCAATACCGATATCGATAAACTGGAACTGGCCGATCTCATACGCACCCAATTTAACGTTGAATGTTTTGTTGGTAACGACGTAAGAGGAATGGCCCTCGCTGAACATTACTTTGGTTCAAGCCGAGACTGCCAAGATTCAATCCTGGTCAGTGTTCACCGAGGAACAGGCGCAGGCATCATTGTCAATGGACAAGTCTTCTTAGGCTTTAATCGCAACGTTGGTGAAATCGGTCATATCCAAATTGATCCACTCGGCGAGCAATGCCAATGTGGTAACTTTGGTTGTTTAGAAACGGTTGCCGCTAACCCAGCGATTGTTCACCGCGTAAAAAAACTCATTGATCAAGGCTATGAGTCAACATTATCACTCAAAGAAGACATCACCATCGAAGATGTATGTTCGCATGCATTAAATGGCGATGAACTGGCAAAACAAAGTTTAGTTCGAGTTGGGAACCAACTTGGTAAAGCCATCGCAATGACAGTGAATTTATTCAATCCGCAAAAAATCGTGATTGCTGGCGATATTACCATGGCAAAAGACATCGTCTTCCCGGCAATTCAGCGCAATGTTGAGAACCAATCGCTCACCACATTCCATACCGGACTACCTATCGTTGCCTCTGAGATCGACAAACAACCTACCATGGGGGCGTTTGCGATGATCAAACGAGCCATGCTCAATGGTGTTCTGTTACAAAAATTGTTAGAAGATTGAGAACTTGTATCGAATTTATCAACTGATAGTTTGATATACTTTGAATAAAGGGATGACCACACTTCGGTGTGGTCTTTTTTATAGACCAACATTAGTTGAATTATGGAACTTATACTCGTTACCGTTGCTTTCTTAGCTGGCTTTCTCGCATTAAAATGCCAACTACCGCCTATGGTAGGTTTTCTACTCGCAGGTTTTGCTCTGCATAGCGCTGGCTTCGAATCTTCAGATACCATGGTGACTCTCGCCGATCTCGGTGTCACACTGTTGCTGTTTACTATTGGCTTAAAGCTAGATATCAAAACCTTGCTCTCCAAAGAAATTTGGGCTGGCGCCACCATCCACAACATACTGTCCACCCTTTTGTTCGCCATACTATTACTTGGACTTAAGGTGCTCGGTGTTTCTAGCCTTGCCACGTTAGAAGTGGAGCAACTGATTTTGCTCGGCTTTGCACTTTCTTTCTCGAGTACTGTTTTTGCGGTTAAAACACTGCAAGAAAAAGGCGAGCTCAACGCGACGTATGGCACTCTCGCGATTGGTATTCTCGTCATGCAAGACGTGTTTGCCGTCATCTTTTTGACCGCATCAACAGGAAAGATACCCGAGTGGTACGCCATTGGCCTGTTCGCTCTGCCTCTCGCTAGGCCATTAATGTTCAAACTGCTTAATAAAGCCGGACATGGTGAGATGCTGGTGTTAAGCGGGATCTTTTTTGCCTTAGTAATGGGCGCTGGGTTATTTGACCTTGTCGGTATGAAGCCCGATCTCGGCGCACTGATACTAGGCATGTTGCTCGCCTCTCATCCAAAGGCATCCGAGTTATCCAAATCACTATTCAATCTGAAAGAGCTGTTCCTAGTTTGCTTCTTTCTTAACATCGGCCTCTCAGATCAACCCACCATTGAGGGCTTTATCCTCGGCGTCTTATTGTTGTTCTTGCTGCCTCTAAAAGGCGTACTGTATTTTGCGGTCATCAACGCCTTCAAGTTCCGTGTCCGTACCAGCTTATTGACAACCTTCACCCTGTTTAACTTTAGTGAGTTTGGCCTGATTGTCGGTGGATTAGCTTACAAACTTGGCTGGATCTCCAGCGATATTCTCGTCGCTATCGCGATCTCTGTTTCCTTATCGTTCGTCATATCCGCGCCGCTTAATCGAATCGGACACCTGATTTATTTGCGCTCGTCAAAATGGCTAAAAGAACAAGCAGCAGAAAAAATAAATCTGCGTGATCAGTTCATTAACCCTGGCGAAGCACAGGTATTGATTCTAGGTATGGGAAGAATAGGGACAGGTGCATACGACGAACTCTATGAGCGCTACGGCAAAGTCAGTCTCGGCGTTGAGGTTCGTGAAGATGCGGCGCTTGTTCATCAGCAAAAAGGACGAAATGTCATTTCTGGCGACGCAACTGACCCCGACTTTTGGGAGCGCATCTTAGATACAGCGCATGTGAAATTAGTTTTATTGGCGATGCCACACCATTTAGGGAACCAAACGGCTCTATCACTGTTGCAACAAACCAACTTTAAAGGCCAGGTCGCCGCAATCGCAGCCTACCCTGATCAACTAGAAGAACTGGAGGCGATGGGCGTTAATGCTGCCTTCAATATTTACAGTGAAGCGGGCAGCGGTTTTGCACGACATGTCTGTGAACAGCTTAATCCCACGCTAAAATAGACATTACGTCCCTTTACGCTGATGGCATCAGCTTAAGGGGACGGCCACCAAATGCTCACCTAACACACCAAGATTAGATAATATTTACAATAAAGCCACTATCATTAAATTTTATCTAATGTTAGTCGGGGTTTATCTTCTTTTTCATTCATTGCGGTTGCTTTTTTTTGAGCAGATGGCAAATTGAATCCAATAGATTTAGATTTCAATGAAAAGGAAGTTGTATGTGTTCAATATTTGGCATTTTAGACATTAAGAGTGACGCGGCTGCGCTACGTCCAGTGGCATTAGAAATGTCGAAAAAGCTTCGCCATAGAGGCCCGGATTGGTCTGGCATTTATTCATCGGATAAAGCTATTTTGGCACACGAGCGTTTGGCAATTGTTGGTTTGAACAGTGGCGCTCAACCATTATACAGCCAAGATAAAAAACACATCCTAGCGGTTAATGGGGAAATCTATAACCACAAAGAAATCCGCGCTCGTTATGAAGACAAGTACGACTTTCAGACCGACTCCGACTGTGAGGTTATCCTTGCGCTGTACCAAGAGTTTGGCGAAGACCTATTGGAAGAACTCAACGGTATCTTTGCTTTTGTTCTGTACGACGAAGAGAAAGATCAATACCTCGTCGGTCGTGATCACATTGGTATTATCCCGCTTTATCAAGGCTACGATGAACATGGTAACTACTATGTCGCATCAGAAATGAAAGCACTCGTACCTGTTTGTAAAACCATCAGTGAATTCCCTCCAGGTAGCTTTTATCGCTCACAAGATGCTGAGCCACAACGCTACTATATTCGTGACTGGAATGAGTACGCTGCAGTACAAGGCAACTCCACCAGTAAAGAAGACCTAACAGAAGCGCTAGAAGCGGCGGTTAAACGCCAGCTAATGACGGATGTTCCATATGGCGTGTTGCTTTCCGGCGGATTAGATTCATCGATTACCTCAGCCGTTGCCAAACGTTTTGCGGCAATGCGTATTGAAGACGATGGTCAGTCAGAAGCATGGTGGCCACAACTGCACTCATTCGCGGTTGGCCTTGAAGGCGCACCGGACCTAATCGCTGCTCGCCAGGTTGCCGACCAGATTGGTACCGTTCACCACGAAATGACCTACACCATCCAAGAAGGTTTAGATGCTATTCGCGATGTGATTTACCATATTGAAACCTACGATGTCACGACCATCCGCGCATCAACGCCAATGTACTTATTGGCTCGTAAGATTAAGGCGATGGGAATTAAAATGGTTCTTTCTGGCGAAGGTGCTGATGAAATATTTGGCGGCTACCTTTATTTCCATAAAGCACCAAACGCAAAAGAGTTCCATGAAGAAACCGTTCGTAAGCTACTTGCACTCAACATGTTTGATTGTGCCCGTGCAAACAAATCACTCGCCGCTTGGGGTGTAGAAGGCCGTGTACCGTTCCTCGATAAAGAGTTTATCGATGTGGCAATGCGCCTAAACCCTGAAGACAAAATGTGTGGTAACGGTAAGATGGAAAAACACATCCTACGTGAGTGCTTCGAACACTACCTACCAGAATCCATTGCATGGCGTCAAAAAGAACAGTTCTCTGACGGCGTAGGCTACAATTGGATCGATACACTTAAAGCTGTTGCTGAAGAAAAAGTAACGGATAAGCAGATGGAAACCGCTGCCTTTAGATTCCCTTACAATACACCGACAACAAAAGAAGGTTACTCGTACCGCGAAATCTTCGAAGAGTTGTTCCCGTTAGAATCCGCTGCACAATGTGTACCTGGTGGCCCTTCAGTAGCTTGTTCATCTGCAAAGGCTATAGAGTGGGATGAATCATTCCAAAACTGTGTTGACCCTTCAGGTCGTGCGGTACAAGCCGTTCACAACGATGCTTATTAACGACGCCAATACTAGATGCTAAGTTAATACAAGTGACTGAAACCAGCCTTTAGGCTGGTTTCTTTTTATCTAAGTGTCGTTACAGATTGATAACGTGTTCAAATAAAGATGACGCCGTCCAAAAAAAGGTCACGAAATCGTGACCTTTTTATGTAGCTGGATTAACCCTATGGGAAATATTGCAGTATTAGCCCGGATAGCCGTCGATTCTTGCCGTCACCAGCATCTTACCAAAGTGATAAACGTACATTGAAAAAGCGTACGCCCATAGCGCGGCACTGACATCAACCATAACGAACAGATGCTGTGGCCACATCGCAACACCAACGCTGCGTAAAACAGCGGCTAGCGTAATGGCAATAAAAGGCAATGTCATATTAGGGCCTTTATAAATAGCCCGACCGGTATGCCCCATCGTCACACGACTGATCATCGCCAGAATCAAACCACCAAGTGCCCCAACGGCAAACAGGTGTAACATGGCATGCGCGGCAAATGCATCCGTTAATAGTCCTCGATACAACAAGCTAAGTGGAATACACATGTACGCTAACATCAACGACCAGACTAGTGGTTCTGACAGTGTTAACCATGGCTTCCAACGCAGCCACTTAATTAACTGAAAAGCGCCCGCGATAAGCATTAATGGTTGACCAAGAGTCGCAAAAGACAATGGGAAAAAGCTCAATGCAAACAAGCCAATTAAGGGCAGTGTTGCGCCCCATTCAATCCAAACCTTAGGTTGCGGTTTTTCATACTGAAAGCGCTTCGCAGCAAAGAAGGGAATCACCCTTCCTCCCATCACCGACAGTAATATCGTAAACCACCAAAGCATAGCCTGCCACACTGCGCTACTGCTAAAAGGAGGCATACCTTTGATTGTTGCGTAACTGGCAAAGTTTGCGAAAATAGCCAATAAAAACAGAGGGACAAAAAATAAATTTTTCCAGCCTTTCGACGCATAGACCCGAATTCCAATCTCATACGCGGAAAGTAAGATGAACATTGACTCTATCACTGATGTGAGCCAAAGCGGAGCCGGCGTCCAGAAGAGTATTCGAGGTGCCAACCACAATACAACAAGAAGAAGTAAGCGATAGTGCTTGGTTCCATTGACCCCCGTCCATGTTTGTACAGCAGTCAGCACAAATCCAACGACAATTGCCAATGAAAAACCGAAAATCATTTCATGAGCATGCCACCACAACGCCGGCACATGAAGAATGTCGGGTTGACCTTTTTGAAACATGACGACCCATGCAACCACAGCAAAAATGGCATAAACGCTGCCCATTAAAAAGAAAGGACGAAATCCAAGTCGTAACCATGGTGGGATTTTTTCCTCAACTTTTTTATCAGTAATATTTAGCATATCAACTCACTTAATACAGAATACCCACCCACAACCGCACAAATCATACCAACAATAAAAAAGAATAATAATCATGAAGTTAAATGCAAAAATCAAAAAATAAAAGTCATATAGACACAGGTTAAATCATGTCATTAGGACATCATAAGGTCAATTTTCACTTAGTAAATTTGCACTCAAACGTATACTCGTTATCAACAACTTAGTACTCTAATCACTTAATAATCTAACTAACTTATTCAACTATGGTTGATATTACAGAGATTAGACAATGAAAATTGTAGCAGTCACAGCGTGTCCTACAGGAATCGCTCATACATACATGGCGGCAGAGGCGTTACGAAAAGCCGCGCTGAGAGACAACATCGGTATAAAGGTCGAGACCCAAGGGGCAATGGGGATCGAAAACCTATTAACCGCGCAAGATATCGCGAATGCTGATTTAGTCCTAATTGCTTCTGATATAGAAATAGAAGATCGTGCCCGGTTTACCGGCAGTAAGATCCACTGTGTAACCATTGAAGACGCGCTGACGGATATTGATGCCGTCATTCGTCGCTGTTGTGACATCGTCAAACGCTAATATTATGATCGAACGACGCATTACTTTTGCTTTACCCGAAGATGGCTTTTCCGGCTGGAAAATTAACAGGCTGAAAACCCTAAGTGCCATGTTTCGCTCCGTCGTCATCGTGCACAATTTAACGTGCTGGGACAACGCGAACATCGAGTACCCACTCCACATTCTTTCATTGGCGGGCAAGCAAGACGATTTGTGTCAGTTGCATATCGAAGGCTCGGACGCCGAGTTGGCTTGCATGGTTCTCACCGATTTTATCGCTGAACACTTCATGCTCGTCAACACGGCGCATCGCAGCAATAAAAAGGCTAACCTTCCCCTACTAAAAGCGCTCACTACATTTCAGTTGCCCTTTCCTATCGATTTCCACTTTGCTCACAACGAAAGCCAGGATAAATCGATGATTTTAGAGCAAATAGCTCAATTGACGTCCATCCAACACCATCGTGAGATCATGCTTGGTTTACGAGACCGAGAACGTCATTCATCAACTGCGATCGGCCATTCCATTGCACTGCCGCATTTAATTTCGAATAAAATAGAAACGGCCTCGCTGACTGTAATTCAAAGCCCCCAGCCCGTTGATTGGCAATCAATAAAACTTGGACCTGTTAAACTCATCATCACATTGGTTTTACCTTCCCCGCCACAGCGCGCTTTACTTGTCAGCTTCACTCACCTAACAAAAGCGCTGCTTGACGATGAATTTTGTTCTTTATTGACCACCAGTAGAGAGCCAGAGGCGATCAAAGCGATCTTGATTCATCAATTGGTTAAAGGCCAAAGAGCATGTTCTTCATCATAGCGCTTGCCGATATTCGCTTGGGGTCTGCCCAGTTCGAGACTTAAAAACACGGAAAAAGTAGTTCACATCTTGATAGCCGCAACGTATCGCCACCTCTTTCAAGGTGAAATCATATTTTTTTAGCATGAACTTTGCACGATCTAGCCTCACCCAAGTAATGTAGTCCGCCAACGTCATATGGCCTTGCTGTCGAAACAAGCGAGATAGGTGATTGGGGCTAATATGAAAGCGATGGGCGATGCTCGATCGTGTAATTGAACGATGAAAATTCTCTTGGATATAAATACATATCCCTTGATACAGGTCGCCACTGCGTAAATTTTCTGAAGGTTCTGATACCATTGATTGGCTATAGGACAATAAAGCCATCAATAAGTGCTCATCCATCGGAGACTTCTTAGGCTCTTCCGCCAACGCATTCAAGGCATCAAGAATATGATCAATGGCGTGACCCGTTCGAGTGGGGACGCTATGCTTTTGTATGTCATAAAACCCTTGCTCTCCCTGTCGCTTACTCACCAAGCTAAAGCCTAATTGCCGCTTACCAAACAACAAACTTAGTACTGAACAATCCCCCTGCCAGTTCGGTTTGTTCCAGCAGTTTGGTGGAATGTAAAGTACATCTCCCGACAACACTTTCACCGTTGAAATGCCTTGCTCTGGATCTTCAAGCTCATTCTCATACTCACCACTGACCACAAGCTCTAACCTGGGAAAGTTTACTTGGTAACTACAAGGTGGCGGAGTCTGTTTATCAGAAGCAAACCAAATCCGATTGATGTGCTCTCTCTCTGCTACCAATACTTCAATTAGGTTGTAAAACATCGAAGACAATTCTCCAGCGAATGGCTAAGTATGAGGCAATAGTTGTGATATAAATCATGGTATTTCGGCTTAGAAACTAGGTTACAAAGTTCCAGCCAAGTTTAGCATAGTGATAATTACCACACTAATAAATCACAAGAAAAACACCATAAGCAATTAATTAAAAAGAATTTTAATTAAAAATAACTAACAGTAGATACCAATATAAAAAACAGATCCAGTTCACACTAAAAAAGGGTTGTTACAAAAATCTAGTAGATGTCTCTGTGGTGCACTAAAAAATCAAAGGATTCACGCTCATAATTACCCTATCGACGCACTGCATCGTGACATTATCTATCAAGGCCGTCATCGCCCACAGATAGGCTAAACACTATCATACGTATCGCTACTACATATTTAGCTATTACGCATAGTTGGTGCCCATAAAGCGATGGCATATATAGATACCATGCAGGCCCCACTCCACCTGGTAATAGGACAATCATTATGATCACGGATCTCATCAATGAACAATTGATCTGCCTAGATTTAAAAGCAACCAACAAAGATGACGTTTTTGCTGAAATGGCCGATCTACTCCATCATCAAGGCAGAATAAACGACAAAGCTCAATTCCTGGCTGATATTTACGCTCGTGAAGAAATTGGCAATACAGGCTTCGAAGAAGGCATTGCCTTACCTCACGCAAAAAGCGCAGCCGTGATTTCGCCAGCCGTCGCCATCGGCATCAGTAAGTCCGGTATCGAATACGGCGCAGAAGACGGTCAACCATCAAAACTCTTTTTTATGATTGCCTCTCCTGATGGCGGCTCTGATCATCACATTGAGGTGCTTGCCGAGCTTTCCTCTAAACTCATTGAAAATGGCTTTATTGATAACATCTTAAAAGCGACGAGCACCACGCAAGCTCTCGAATTACTATTAGCAAAACCTGAATCTAATGAGGACCAACCGGAAGCCAATAAAGGTTTCTTGATTGGCGTCACGGGTTGTCCAACTGGCGTAGCACACACCTATCTAGCCGCAGAAGCGCTTGAAAAAGGCGCGGCAGAGCTTGGCTATAAAATTAAAGTAGAAACAAATGGTTCTATCGGCGTGAAAAACAGCCCCACGGCAGAGGAGATTGCACAAGCAGACGCTATTATTGTTGCGTCAGATAAGCAGGTCGACATGAACCGCTTTGCCGGCAAAAAGCTCATTGAAACGGGTGTTAAAGCGCCAATTAGTAATGCCAAAGGCGTCATTAGTGATGCGTTAACATCACCTAAGTTCGTCGCAGATGGGAAGGCGACCAAAGCTGATAGCAATAATTCTAAGCGCTCAGATCTTTACTGCTACTTAATGAATGGCGTTTCTCATATGATCCCATTTGTTGTGACGGGCGGCCTACTTATCGCGCTTGCTTTGGCTATTGGTGGGCAACCAACAGAAGCTGGCATGGCTATTCCTGAAGGCAGTATGTGGCAAAAAGTACTCGATGTTGGTGTCGTCGCTTTCACATTGATGATCCCGATCCTGTCTGGTTACATTGCCTACGCCATCGCCGACCGCCCTGGTCTTGCTCCGGGTTTAATCGGCGGCTGGATTGCAAATAATGGGTCATTTTATGGTGCTGAAGCTGGGACAGGTTTCATTGGTGCTATTGTTGCCGGTCTACTCGTGGGTTACTTTGTCAAATGGGTGACCAGTCGTAACTATCACAAATTTATTCAACCACTTGTTCCAATTATGATTGCGCCAATTACTGGCTCTCTATTTATCTCGGCGTTGTTTATCTTTGTTATCGGCGCTCCTATTGCCAGCCTAATGGACGGTCTGAACGCCATGCTCGTTAGCATGAGTACGGGGAGTGTGGTTCTGCTGGGTATTGTTCTCGGTGGCATGGCAGGGTTCGATATGGGTGGGCCATTTAATAAGGTCGCATTCTTATTCTCTGTCGGCATGATTGCAAGCGGGCAAACTCAGTTTATGGGCGCAATGGCTTGTGCAATTCCTGTCGCACCACTTGGTATGGGCTTAGCAACGGTATTGGGACGTAAGTTCAATCTGTTTGAAGAATCGGAGCTAGAAGCAGGAAAAGCCGCGGGAGCGATGGGTCTAGTCGGCATATCAGAAGGCGCGATTCCGTTCGCCGCTCAAGACCCAATGTCGGTCATTCCAGCTAACGTTGTAGGCTCAATGGTGGCAGCGGTGATGGCTTTCTCATTCGGCATAACAAACAGCGTCGCACACGGTGGTCCAGTAGTGGCACTTCTAGGTGCGATGAATAAACCTCTGCTTGCGTTAGTTTGTATGGCAGCTGGTACTGTGGTTACGGCTTTAGTTTGTATCAGTTTGAAAAAAATGCGTTCAGCAAAAGCTGAGTTAGTGACTGCATAAGAAGACACAAAGTGACTAAATTGCGCAGTAACTGAGTAGTACATAGTAACTGAATAGTACATAGTAACTGAATAGTACATGGTAACCCTCGCACAGAAACCTGATGTTTCTGATAAATCTAAAGCCCCGTTGAGGGGCTTTTTTTTGTCCACGAACACCCTCACGGTGTGTAACGTTTACATATAGCCTAAAACCACACAGGGCATGTCATCACACATCACATAATGTTCAATTTTGTGAAACATTGATTGCGATATTTACACGACAAGCGTTTAATAACTCTATAAATAAAAAGAGGTGTCAGATGGCAACGATAAAAGATGTCGCAAAAGAAGCTGGGGTGTCAGTCGCCACCGTTTCTCGAGTAACCAATAACTCACCCAAAGCGAGTGCCGCTTCGATTGCGTCGGTCACTGCCGCAATGAAAAAACTTGGTTATCGACCTAACGCCAATGCCAGAGCCCTCGTCAGTCAAAGCACTAAAACCGTGGGTGTATTGGTAAGTGATGTCTCCGACCCATTTTTCGGAACATTGGTTAAAGCGGTCGATGATGTGGCTCACCAGCATGGTAAACATATATTAATTGGTAATGGCTACCACAACGCCGAAGAAGAAAGACAAGCAATTGAGCTGCTGATTAACAGCCGTTGCGATGCATTGGTCATTCACTCGAAGGCACTGCCTGACGAAGAACTCATTCGCTATGCCGAAGAAGTGAAGGCATTGGTATACATTAACCGAAATATTCCAGAGCTTCCCGGTCGCTGTATATCCTTAGACAATTATAAAGGGGCTTACCTCGCCACTGAGCAACTCATCCGTCACGGTCATACCAACATTGCGTGCATCTCTTCATCTCATCAAATTGAAGATGTGGATCAACGCCTTGCAGGTTATCTTGAAGCGCTCAAAGCCAATAATATCGAGCTTTCGAAAAGCTATATCGAATATGGTGAGCCGGACAGTGATGGTGGCGAAAAAGCCATGACAAACCTACTCACAAAATCATTGCCGATAACGGCCATCGTGGCCTACAACGATAATATGGCGGCAGGTGCGCTATCAGTGCTCGAAGAAAACCAATTTGAGCTGCCTAATCAGATGTCGATTATCGGCTTTGACGATGCATTAATTGCAAAATATTTATATCCACGCCTCACGACGATTCGCTACCCAATTAAAATGATGGCGGAAAAAGCGGCGCAAATTGCAATTTCTTTGTCGAACAATGAAACCATCGATAAAGATCTGCTGGTTTACTCTCCAACCTTGGTTCAGCGCAATTCAGTCGAAAGAATCAAATAAAAGAACCCCAGCTCAAATTAAGACGAGCTGGGGTTATTCTTATTCTGTTTCCCCCTTACTCAAACGAGTAATAAGTAAAGGCAACGCGCTACCTCTATGACTCCTCCCCCGAGATGTCAAAGCGGTAGCTCGTCGTATACCAGTACTCCTGATCTGGCTGGAGAATACAGCTAGGCTGCGGCCATTCAGGATGGTTAGGTGAATCAGGTAAGAATTGAGTTTCTAATGCAAACCCTGCGTAATCGGTATAGCACCCCTTGGAGCGATTTGGCGTTCCAGCAAGGTAATTTCCCGTGTACAACTGCATCGCAGGTTTATTACTAAATACCTGTAGCGTTAAAGCGCCATCAGGGGAATGGACATAGGCGACAGGTCTGTCATCCAAGCCATCATGGTTAAGCAAGAATGAGTGATCGTACCCTTTTGCACGCTGTTGATGCTCGTCTTGCATCCAATGCGTGTCAATACGTTTTGATTCGTTAAAATCAAAACTCGTGCCCGCCACCGATTGCAACTCACCCAGTGGGATCCCCTTTTCATCGGACGGTAAAAACTGGTCAGCGTTGACCATCAAACGATGTCCCAAACAGTCTTGTCCGCTCTCAGCACCCAGCAAGTTAAAATAGGCATGATTGGTTAGGTTCACCACGGTTGGCGAATCGGTCGTCGCTCGATAGCTGATCACCACCTCATTGTCATCGGTCAGATCATAACGGGTAATGACAGTAAGATTTCCAGGAAAGCCTTGATCCCCATCAGCGGAGCAAAGTTTCAACTCAACGAAACTGACTCCCTGCGCCAACACTTGCCAACGACGCTTATCGAAGCCGTCGCTGCCACCATGCAACGTATTGCCCGCTTGGTTCAAAGCCAATTGATAAGTATCCGCTTCGATAGAAAACTGCCCAGCTTTGATGCGATTGGCATAGCGGCCAACCGTCGCCCCCATGTAACTGACTTGCTTAGTGTAATCCAAGCATCCCAGCAAGACCTCTCGACAACCATCAGGCTCACCATCAAGGGGAACCTTGCAACTGACCCACGTCGCGCCAACATCAAGCACGCCAATCACCATCCCGTTGACATTACTTAATTCAATAAGCTCAACAGGATTACCGTCAGGTACTTGCATAGCCGTCAACGTATCAACCATCGAAATAGACATGACGCTTCCTTATGAGATAACACCAGCACCATTTTTTGCTTGGCACACGTAAATAGACTCTTTGAGGCCGGTTGCGGCTTCATACTGTTCATCCAGTGCTGCCACTATGTCATCAACAAGAGCAGGCGGAACTAATGAAACGATACAGCCCCCAAAGCCTCCTCCCGTCATGCGAACACCACCTTGGTCACCAATCACACCTTTAACGATATCAACAACCGTGTCGACCTCTTTTACTGTGATTTCGAAATCATCACGCATCGATACGTGAGACTGTTCCATCAATTGCGCCATGCGCTTCATATCACCGCGACTAAGTGCATCGGCAGCCTCGACTGTGCGGTCGTTTTCAGTAATGACATGGCGAGCACGTTTAGCGACAACAGCATCAAGTTCATCAATGCGGTCATTGAATTGTTCAAGCGTGACATCTCGCAATGCTTTCACACCAAAAATACGTGCGGCTTCTTCACACTGCTCACGGCGTGTATTGTATTCACTATCAACAAGGCCACGCTGTTTATTGGAGTTAATGATGACGACAGACATATCTTCTGGCATTGAAACCGCGCGTGTTTCTAAGCTTCGACAATCAATAAGCAAGGCATGATGCTCTTGACCTTCTGCTGAAATAAGCTGATCCATGATACCGCAGTTACAGCCCACAAACTCGTTTTCAGCCTGTTGACTATTCAAGGCTATGTCAGCTTGAGAAATATCTAAATCATAAAGAGTTTTAAACGTTTGCCCTATCACGACCTCTAACGCAGCGGAAGAGCTTAAGCCAGCGCCTTGCGGTACATTACCTGACACCGCAATATCAGCACCGCCGATCTTATAGCCGCGTACAAGTAAGAACTTCACCACGCCACGGATATAGTTCGCCCACATTTTATTAGGCTGAAACGAAATCTCCTGGGTGATATCAAACTCATCAACCGCATCTTGATAATCAACCGAGATAACTCTTACGATATTGTCATCACGCTTAGTCGTTGCAACCATCGTTTGATAGTTAATGGCACATGGCAAAACAAAACCATCATTATAGTCGGTATGCTCACCAATTAAGTTCACTCGACCAGGCGCCTGTACAAAATGAGCGGGTTTGGCCCCCACGACACGAGTAAAGGCATTCGCTACGTTTTGGATTAGATCATTCATAGATAATAACTCTCAAATATCAGAGGCATCGCGCTATGCTCGATGCATCAAACTTATAAATTCATGGTTTTATTGTTGCTTATAGTGCACATCACTTAAAGAACGAAGGCGTTCAGCGGCTTGCTCTGCAGTCAAATCACGCTGTGATTCCGCCAACATTTCGTAACCCACCATGAACTTACGAACTGTCGCTGAACGTAATAATGGCGGATAAAACATGGCGTGCAGCTGCCAGTGCTCAATCCCTTCTCCCTCATCAAAAAACGGCGCGTAATGCCAGCCCATGGAATAAGGGAAAGAACACTCAAACAAATTATCGTAACGTGCGGTCAATTTTTTAATCGCTACAGCGAGGTCATCTTTTTGCTCCTCACTCAGCTCACTCATCCGGCGGATATGTACCTTAGGTAATAGCATCGTTTCGAATGGCCAGGCCGCCCAATAAGGCACAACTGCTAACCAATGCTCGGTTTCAACGACAGTACGTGCCCCATCTTTCATTTCGGATGTAACATAATCAACCAACAGGTTGCTACCTTGCTCGGCGTAATACTCTCGCATTAGACGGTCTTTACGTTCGATTTCATTGGGTAAAAAGCTGTTGGCCCAAACCTGACCATGAGGGTGCGGTTGTGAGCAGCCCATCGCCTCGCCTTTGTTCTCAAAGGCTTGAACCCAGACATAATCTTGTCCCAATTCTTCGATTTGTTCATTCCATGTATCTACAACGCAACGCAATGCAGAAAGCGGAAGCTCTGGCAACGTCTTACTGTGGTCGGGAGAAAAGCAAATCACGCGACTTAGACCACGCACCCCTTGAGTTTTAAATAAAGGGTTTGTCGATTCAGGGGCATCAGGTGAATCAGGCATCAACGCCGCAAAATCATTTTTAAAAACGTACGTGCCCTTGTAATCAGGATTGATATCACCTGAAATACGCTCATTAGTTGGGCACAAAAAACAACCAGCATCATAGTGAGGAATCTGAACATTCGACACCTCTTCGCTCTGGCCACTCCATGGTCGTTTGGCTCGATGAGGAGAAACAAGGATCCACTGCCCAGTTAATGGGTTATAGCGACGATGTGGATGATCAACAGGATTAAATTCAATATTCGACATTATCTTTACTCAATACGTCAGCGCCGAGCGCTTTGAAAAACACAAGATTTATAACTTTGTTCAATCTACCGCAGTCGTTACTCCTCGTAACCGTTCGGGTTATTCGATTGCCAGCGCCAAGAGTCAGCCGTCATATCTCGTAGAGAACGGCTTGCTTTCCAATTCAAGTCAGCCTCGGCTTTTGCCGTGCTCGCCCAGCATTCTGCGATGTCACCAGGACGCCTTGGGTGTAGCTCATACGGGACAGGCTTACCACATGCTAGGCTGAATGCCTCGACCATGTCTAAAACGCTGCTTCCTTTACCAGTACCGAGATTATAGATATGTAGGCCTTGTTTTTGCCCTACTGCTTTTAATGCCGCGACATGCCCGTCGGCTAGGTCCATAACGTGGATGTAGTCACGAACTCCCGTTCCATCAGGTGTGTCATAGTCGTCACCAAATACGGAGAGTTTGTCACGACGACCGACAGCGACTTGAGCAATAAATGGCATGAGATTATTTGGGATCCCTTGCGGATCCTCTCCCATCGTTCCTGACGGATGCGCCCCTACTGGATTAAAGTACCGCAGCAACGTAATGCTCCATTCTTCGTCGGAGGTGAAGACATCACTTAAACAGCGTTCAACCATGAATTTACTCGTGCCGTAAGGGTTAGTCGTCTTACCCACTGGTGAATTCTCAGTAATCGGCACAATCTCAGGATCGCCATAGACGGTTGCAGAAGAGCTAAATATGATACTTTTAACCCCTGCATTTCGCATCGCATTGGCTAACACCAGCGTACCCGCTACATTGTTATCATAATATTCAATAGGCTTAGCGACTGATTCGCCCACCGCTTTTAAACCAGCAAAATGAATGACGGATTGGATATCATGTTCGGAGAAGATTCGTTCAAGCAATTCGGCATCGCGGACATCGCCATGATAAAACGTTGGTGCTTGACCACTGAGCGCTTTAATTCTGGAAATAACGGATTGCTTGGCGTTACAAAGATTGTCAATAATTACCGGTTCAATGCCACTCTCTAGCATTTGCACACATGTATGGCTACCGATGTAACCCATTCCACCTGTCACGAGTACTTTCACATTCCGCTCCTAGATTTTATCTGCCTTTAATTCACGATGTTTGAGCCGTGAATTCGCGCTATTTATTTAAACTAAGCAAATTGTAGCAACAGTCATCAAGATCGATCTGTGACTAAACTCTCAAAGTGTAAACGTTTACACTAAAACTTAAAAAAACAGGCTCATTAATAATGATTAGAGAGGATAACCGCTTAAAAATGAGATCACCGTCACTCCATTTAATGTAAAACGGTTACACATATTCATTAGCACGTAAAAAAAGGGCTATCAAATTGATAGCCCTTTTATAGATCGTTACTTTTTATTCGCGTACTTCATCGAATCTAAGGCCACCGCAAAGATGATGATTGACCCCTTGATAATGTACTGCCAATAAGGGTTAACACCAATGTAGGTCATCCCATAGTTAATAACAGTAAAGATAAGCACCCCGGTAACCACACCAGCAATACTCCCCACACCACCAGCAAAGGAGACACCACCAACCACACAAGCCGCGATAGCATCTAGCTCATATAAGAAACCGAGGTTATTAGTTGCACTGCCAATTCGGCCCGCTTCTAACATACCGGCAAACCCATAGAATACACCCGATAATGCATACACTTTAAGCAGTGTCACAGGGACATTCACACCCGATACTTTGGCTGCTTCTGGGTTTCCACCTACTGCAAAGATATTTTTACCAAAGACCGTTTTGTTCCAAAGAACCCACATGAAAACAATGGCGATAATGGCATAAAAAGTGATATAGGAAAGCCTGAAGTCTCCCATACGAATAAACCCTTGGGTAAATTCAGAAAAGCGCTCGTCGAAGCCAGCGATCGGGGAAGCCCCAACGGAATCATAATAAAGCGAGTTCACACCGTAAACGATGATCATTGTGCCCAAGGTCGCGATAAATGGGGTCACTTTTAAGTAAGCCACAATAATACCGTTAATCAAACCGATGATCGCACCTAACGCACAAACCACAACGATAACCGCTACGATAGGGACATCACCTAGACCAGGGAATACCTTATTCACGTTGTCCACGGATTGTAGCAAGGTTGCGGATACAACGGCAGCGAGACCAACCTGACGACCTGCCGAAAGATCGGTACCTTGCGTGACAATTAATCCAGCAACACCCAATGCGATAATGACACGAACAGAAGATTGCGTCAGGATATTACTAAAGTTTCTTAAACTTAAAAAAGAGGGTTCTTGAACAATAATAATTGCCAATAATATAAATAGAACCGCATAGATCGCACCTTCGGTTAAATGCTTCTTTGCGTATGATTTAATAGCGTCCATAATAATTTCCCTAGAGGTAACGTGAGGCCAGCTCTAATATTTCACTTTGTGTTGTTTCTTTCGTATCCACGACACCAGCCGCTCGACCATTACTCATCACTAAAATACGGTCAGTAATACCTAGTAACTCTGGCATTTCAGAAGAAATAATAATAATACCTTTATTTTTCTTAGCTAATTCAAGAATCAATTGATAGATTTCAAATTTAGCCCCGACATCGATACCTCGAGTAGGTTCGTCAAGCATTAATATTTCAGGTTGTGTCAATAACCAGCGACCAATAATCACTTTTTGCTGGTTACCACCTGACAACGATCCTATTGAGGTGTCATGAGATGGAGTCTTGACGCTCATTGAATCAATAACCCACTGGGTATCACTTTTCATTTTCTTATTACTGAGTAACCCCGACTTAGTCTTATAATTATCGACGTTAGCCACAAGGGAGTTAAAAGTGATATCTAGATTGCCGTATATCCCAGTAGAGCGACGTTCTTCCGTGACCAAAGCAAAGCCATTATTAATCGCTTCGTGAGCATCTCGGTTTTTCATTTCTTTGCCGTTAAGAAAAATCTGGCCTTCACTTCGCTCACGTACACCAAATATCGTCTCAACAATATCTGTGCGTCTTGAGCCAACCAAGCCAGCAACACCAAGAATCTCACCTGCTTTTAGGTCAAAAGACACATCTTGAATCGATGGTTGATTCACAGCTGTGAGGCCTTTAACCTCAAGGACGGTTTCTTTAGGTGTATTGCTCTTCTCTGGGAAACGTTGCGTCAGCTCACGTCCCACCATCATCGATATAATGGCATCCATATCAAGTCCCTGTAGAGGACGAGTAATGACCCATTGACCGTCTCGTAGGATGGTAATTTCATCGCAAATCGCAAAAATCTCTTCCATCTTATGGGAGATATACACCACACCGCAGCCTTTCTCTTTCAGCTTTTTGATGATGGTGAATAGATGGTTGACTTCTTTTTCAGTTAAAGAAGAGGTCGGCTCATCCATAATGACTATTTTGGCGTCATAAGAAAAGGCCTTCGCGATCTCTAGCATCTGCATTTGAGAAACAGACAGTGTACTTACTTTAACCTTGGGATCGATATTGATATCCAATTCTTCAAAAATTTCTTTTGTGTCACGATACATTTTATCGTGATCGACAAAGAAGCCTTTTTTAGGATATCGCCCAAGCCAGATGTTATCCATCACCGTACATTGAAGTACTTGATTTAGTTCTTGGTGAACCATTGAAACACCGGATTCCAATGCTTCTTTTGATGATTGAAAGTTAATGTTCTTTCCTAAAAAGACAATATCACCTTCATTTTTTTCATATATTCCGAATAGGCATTTTAATAACGTCGACTTTCCAGCTCCATTCTCACCCATAAGAGCATGAATAGAATTAGGTCGAACTTTTAAATTAACTTTATCTAATGCCTTAACCCCAGGAAACTCTTTACTAATCCCTGTCATCTCTAACAAGAATTCATGTTCTTGATTAACCATGGCATCACTTTCTTATTGTTACAATAAACCACAAGACACAACTTACCAAAAATAAGTAATAACTACTCAGTTACCTATTTCAATTATATAATTTCTATATTATTTAGGGAGAACATTGTTCTCCCTAAATATAAGGTAAGTATTACTCTAACGTTGACTTATCAACACCAACATAAGGGACACGAACGACTTTATCTGTCATTTCCCATTGTGTGCCTTCTGTCGCTGTTTTTCCGTTTGCAAGGTTACGAGCTAGCTCAAATGTTGCTTTTGCTTGTGAATCCGCATCGTTTAGAACCGTACCAGCCATTGCGCCAGATTTAACTAACGCCAATGCTTCAGCAAGGGCATCAACGCCAAACACAGGAATGTCGGTACCCGCACCTTTCAGAGCTTCTACTGCGCCCATAGCCATGCCGTCATTATTCGCGATAACGACTTCAATGTTGCTACCGTTAGGGCCAGACAACCATGCATCCATCTTATCTTTTGCCATCGCGGTATCCCACATGCCTGTATCCATGTGTAATTCTTCGGTTTTAATTCCGTTGTCGTTGATGGTTTTTACTGAATAAGAAGTACGCGCCTCTGCATCTGGGTGACCAGGTTCACCTTTTAACATAACGTATTGAATGACGCCGTCGCCATTCTTATCCCAAGATGAATTCGCTTTCCACTGCTGGGCAATCAAATCGCCTTGGATAATGCCTGATTCTTTTGAATCGGTACCGACATAATACGCTTTATCGTAACTATCAAGTGCTTTACGGCTTGGTTCTTTGTTGTAGAAAACAATTGGCACGTCGTCCATTTTCGCTTTCTTAATAATGCTTGGTGCTGCTGCTGGGTCAACGAGGTTGATTGCCAACGCCTGTACACCACGAGCAAGCATGACATCTACTTGATCATTTTGCATTGATTGACTGTTTTGAGAGTCATTCATCAATACGCGAGTATCGCTGTCATTGTCTGCTTCTTTCACAATCGCCTGACGAACAACCGACATAAAGTTATCGTCATATTTATAGATTGTAAAACCAACAGTAGTGCTTGCAACCGCTTGAGTTCCGAAGCCCATACCAGCACACAGTGCAGCCAAGAGTGTTAACTTTCTCATTGAACAAGTCCTATTTGTTAATATTATAATTGAGTTGTAGGGGTAAAAACGTTCTAGTTCAGCTTACAACTTGCTCAACGTGAAAACGTTTAACCCAAATTATAGTGACAAATTGAACAATTAATGTGAGGAAGTTAAAAAAACTCACAACCGTAACAAAAAGTGTCAATTGGGATTCAAATTGTTTGAAACAGTTAACAAACGAAGAAAAAACAAGCATTCTCAATGTTTCACAGTGTAACATCGAGATCTATATCTCCTTTTTTCCGTGACATCTCTGTTTTTATGATTATAAAATGCACACCAAATAATGGTAACGTTTACATCTCTATATTAACTAGCCAAAACTATTCATTCACCAAGTATTGTGTTTGATTATTTTCTGAGTACACTTGCCAGCCCTTAATTTAGTCTCATGAACCACTAGGCGTCATCTCATGTCTAAAACTGCTTCAACGCTCAATAAACGAATGAATATTGTTGCGCTTACCTGGCCAATTTTCGTTGAAGTTCTTTTACGTACCGCACTCAATACCACCGACGTGTTTATGTTAAGTGGCTATTCAGATCTCGCGGTATCTGCGGTGGGCGTCATTACTCAGATAACCTTTTTCCTGATTGTTGTCTCTATGATGGTTAGTAGCGGAACCGGGATTTTAATCGCCCAATTTAATGGCGCGTCACGTTTCATTGATTCAGCCCAAGTAGGCGTAGCCAGTATTCTCTTGGCTTGCGCAGTGGGTAGCTTTTTAAGCTTGTCACTTTTTCTAGGCGCTGAACAATTTATTTCACTATTTGGGCTTGAGAAGGAAGTGGCTGGCTTTGGCTATGACTATCTCATCATTAGTGGCTCGATGACCTTCAATGTGACGATTGGCATTGTTCTCACTACGATACTACGCAGCCATGGTTACTCTCGCTCACCAATGGTGATTAACCTCATCGCAGGTGTGATTAACATTGCTGGTAACTATATTGCTTTGTATCAACCCTTCGGTCTGCCTGTATTTGGTGTGAGTGGTGTGGCTACTGCTACCGTGGTCAGCCAACTCATTGGGACGTTGTTGATGTGCCAAGTGGTACGGTCGAAAAAAATTGATTTACCTTTCTCACAATGGCGTGTCATTCCTAAGGCGCTTTATAAGAAAATAGTTAAGATTGGCGCAATGAATGCGGGAGAGATTTTATCGTATAACCTAGCGCAAATGACCATTGTGTATTTTGTTGTACAGATGGGCACATCGTCACTCGCCGCCTATACGTATTCGCAAAATATCACTCGCGTCTCGTTTGCTTTTGCGCTGGCACTAGGACAAGCAGGTCAAATCCAAACCAGCTACTTTATAGGGAAAGGCTGGACCGATGATATTTTGCATCGAATTCAAAAGTACTACCTCGTCGGCCTTGCGGTATCTATTAGCATCATTCTAGCCATATTTTTATTCCGCTACCCACTCATTGATCTATTTACGCAAGACGATGAGATTGTTGCTCTGGTCGCCATGCTTATCGCAGGCTCTCTCTTTGTTGAATCAGGGCGAGTCTCTAACTTGATTTTTATTGCCGCCCTAAAGGGCTCTGGTGATATCAAATTTCCAGTGCAAATGGGTATCTTGAGCATGTGGGGCGTGGCCGTCTTATTTAGCTACTTGTTTGGTATTCATTGGGGCTATGGCGTGATCGGTGCTTGGATCGCGATTGGGTTGGACGAATGGGTACGTGGTATCGTCATGATTCGTCGCTGGCGCTCAAAAGTCTGGACGCGTTTTCAGCTGACTTAGAGCACTCATTTATTTATGTGAACTGACAGTGTTATCGGAGGACAATAACGTTTGTTCAGCGCCAGTAAAATCTGATCATTTACCCATCCCAATTAGGCCGTCATCCTCGTGCAAACGAGGATCTTCATCAGCATGTGACTCACTTAAATAAATAGAAATAAATAACACACGAATAGGTTCACAACGCGCTGACGAAGATCCCCTTTTCAAGGGGATGACGGTTAGTTTTTATTTGTAGAGGCGCTCACATGCCGGGATTTATTCTGCGCTGATGAAAACTGAACTAGCACGTTTTTGGACAGAGGCCACTTAGCTTATCGCTCTTCAAACCATCTCTATTAGGCCGTCATCCTCTTGCAGACGAGGATCTTCACCAGCGTGTGACTCACTTAAATAGAAATGAATGACACCAGAATAGGCTCATAACGCGCCGATGAAGATCCCCTTTTTCAAGGGGATGACGGTTAGTTTTATTTGTCGGGCAGTAACATGCCAGAATTTATTCTGCGTTCATGAAAACCGAACGGGCACATTTTTGGACATTTTCGTGTTATGCGACCTATTCGAGGTACTTTTCCTCTAACAGAGAAACAACCCACTTTTGTAGCGGATCACCGCTATACCTAGGGTGCCATGCAGCAATAACATCAAACGGCTCAGGTGACTCGCTCATATCGATTTGCGTCACATTCAATCCCTCAACCGCTCTCGAAGGCAAAAAAGCAATAGAATCTGTTGTTTCTAGGTAAAGAGGTACCACGGAGAAACAAGGTGCTGACACAACAATATTACGCTCTAAACCAAACTGCTTGAACCATTCATCTATTGATCCCTTAAAGTTTGGCCTAGAAGGCGAAGCAATAATTGCTGGATGGGCTGCGATTTCTTTGAGTGAAGGATTTACTTTGGAAATCGTTGAATCATTGGATGTGATACACACATGGTGCTCTTCAAACAACTTAATGATTGGATAAGACTCAGGTATATAATCAGGAAATGCTATCGCTAAGTTCACTTTTCCACTTTCCATCAAGTCATTTAACTTATCTAGCTCAAAGTCTCTAACAATGATTTTTAAGTTTGGCGACTGAACTCTCAACATTGCAATTAACGGTGGTAGAACGACTTGTTGCGCATAGTCTGTAGCTGCTATGACATAGGTACCTTTTATCGTTGTTGGATCAAACATTTTCGGAGAGAGGAGAGCTTGAAAATCTCGAAGTAGTTTATCAACTTCTAAAGAGAGTTCTTCTGCCAAAGGCGTGGGAACAAAGCCATTGGTTTTTCTAAGAAACAGTCTGTCTCCAAATACATCGCGCAGTTTTCTTAGTTGCTCACTTACCGCTTGTTGAGTTAAGCCCAGCTGACTTGCTGCCTTCGAAGCACTCTGCTCTCGAATCAACGCCTGAAAGACTCTGAGCTGTTTAATGTCCAATCTATCGAGCTTGTTCACTTAAGTTATCTTTTTCCTAACGGAGTGTTACCAGTTTTTATTGTATCACTTACAAGATAACGTTGTTTCTATTTGTTTTCTTCAGCCATTAACATAGCTCCTGTCAAAACAAATCATAGAGACGGAGAAAGTCATGAAAACAGTAATTCTAATTGGTGCTTTGGGTAAGATGGGACAAGCGGCATTAACGGGTTTAGGTAACCATAACGTGATTACCGCAGGCCGCTCAGGTAATGTTGACCATATTATTGATATTACTGATGAAAGCTCGGTTCGAGCACTATATGAAAAAGTTGGTCACTTTGATGCTGTTGTTAACACGGTTGGTTTTTGTGAGTATGCAACATTTGCTGAAATGAACGAGTCACAATGGATGACCACGGTAATGAGCAAAATGATGGGACAGATCAACCTTGTTCGTATTGGCCAAGAGTATATCGCTGATAACGGCTCATTCACTCTAATCAGTGGCATATTAAATGTAAAACCTATCCCTTATGCGATTGCTGATGCAACAACAAGCGGTGCTATCGATACCTTTGTTAAATGTGTTGCACACGAAATGCCACGTGGTACACGCATCAACGTTGTGAACCCAACAGTATTGGAAGAAGCATGGGAAGTTTATGGTGAAATGATGCCAGGCTTTGAGCCAGTCCCAAGTAAACTCGTTGGTAAAGCGTTTGAGCGTTCCGTTGACGGGTTTATCAATGGCGAAATACTGTTCGTAGATGCTTAACGGTTTCTAATTAAGAGGCTCGCCTTCTAGGCCGTGCCTCTTAACGTAAATCGAGTAGTTACGTTAACAAACTTTGGGAAAAACTAAGCTAACTATGTTGTGGTTCAGTGAGCGCTGCCGCTAGATTCCTTTCTTCAAAGGAATGACCAATTATTGGATGCTTTGGTTGCTGATTAAGGATAGTTTTTCCAGACACGTTTTTAACATTGATCAAACCTGTATTGTCATCGTTTTAGGTTGGCATTGGTGCTACACCTAAAAATGATCAAACCTTAACAATCACATTGATAAAAACGGTATAAAAAAACAAACGCTTCCGTCCGACACTTGTCCTATGACAAGAGTCGATATACCAAAGAAACGTATCACTACAACAAAGAAAGACTGTATATTATCCCGAGTCTTTCTTTGTTGCTTAATTTTGGCTGTTGACTCAGTTTCGGTGGCTCCATATAACTCGTGCACTTGCCTCACTGGCGCGTCTAGCCATTAGAAATACACAGTGAATCAAAGAAAAGATGGCAGTCACTTAGGTTGAAGCTCAGAGTCAGTTCATCTTGTCTCGCGACTTCTATATCACCCGATATGTGAACACGATAGTTATCAAACCCAGCCGCCATCCCAAACAGGTAGGTACTATTTCCTAGGCGCTCGACCGCATGAGTAGTGAAGTGAAGTGTCGCCTCACCGCTGCCATCAACCGCAATATGTTCGGGCCTCAAGCCAAAGCTGACTTTATCCCCTTCCGATACCGCTCGACTGTCGGCTTTCATACTCACAGATTGCCCATCAGGTAATGATATGGTCACGTTGCCTTCGTCGGCGGCAGTGACTAAGGCAGGCAACATATTCATCTTTGGAGAACCAATAAATCCAGCAACGAACTCATTGGCAGGATGATTATATAACTCCAATGGCGATCCCACTTGCTCAACTTTACCGTCACGCAATACGACAATTTTATCGGCTAACGTCATCGCTTCCACTTGGTCATGTGTCACATACACCATCGTCGTATCCAGCTCACGATGCAGGCTTGCTATTTGTAGGCGCATATCAACACGAAGCTCAGCATCCAAGTTAGACAGTGGCTCATCAAACAAGAAGACTTTCGGGTTACGTACAATGGCACGTCCAATCGCAACTCGCTGACGCTGCCCACCAGACATATCTTTCGGTTTTCTATCCATAAGATGATCAAGTTGTAGCGCTTTCGCGGCGCGATCAACGCGTTGTTTGATTTCTGCTTTTGGAAAACCATTCATCTTCATGCCAAACCCCATATTCTCTTCCACGGTTAGGTGTGGGTAGAGAGCATAAGATTGAAACACCATCGCGATCCCACGCTCAGCGGGATCGACATGGTTCACTACTTGGTTGTCAATTTCCATCACACCGTCAGTGATTTCTTCTAGCCCCGCAATGAGCCTAAGCAGTGTTGATTTTCCGCAACCAGACGGGCCAACAAAAACAACAAATTCACCTTTTTTAATATCAAGGTCTACACCATGAATCACCGTAGTGTCGCCATAACTTTTGACCACATTGGAAAGCTTAATATCCGCCATGCTTTATCCTTTAAAAATTCTGTCACTCGCCTTGTCGTTACAAGGCAAAAAATACGGGTTAGCGCGTGAGCGTTGTGGCTTGTATTCGCCTATCGCTCACGATTCGCTCAATGAAAGTTACGCTTCTATATGTCTGCCATTGTCAGCACGAACTGGTAACGGTATTGCCTAGCCAGTAGTTTGAACTCGTCATGGACACTTGGCGTCCATGAATCATCGCCACCGACGCCCATATGGAAACCATCAAGGCGCACAAATAGGCAACCACTATCCACCAGCTCATTGGTGTGCTTTGCCATTTTTAGACTGTCCGTGGTATAGCGACTGACTGATAGCTGATGGTCACCCCGAACCTGAAGTGCGCCGATTTGGCTCTCTTTTACATCACTGCGTAATCCACAATCTGTCGGAAAGATATAAGGAGTATGCATGTCGTCGACCGAGACGTGGTAGCGCCCTATGTGAGCGGCCAGTTTTCGGTCTGGGTAGTTTTCAAACGGTCCTCGTCCATACCAACTCACCGACTCACTCGTGTTAGCAAGCGCTAACTCCATCCCAACTCTAGGAAGTGAAGGCAGCCCTTGTGCGGCATCAACTAGGACATCAATCCGGACTTCACCATCTTGATAAATAGACATCGTCCATACCGTTTCAAAAACTAATGTTCCTTCAAAGGTATAGGCTCGACGAGCTTCGACTTGGTAATGCTGCTGACGAGCAAAGTGCTCAAAGCCAATACATTGCGAGTGCAGTTTCGACAAACCAGCTGTGTCCCAGCGTGCCATCCATGTATTGGGATCAATGCGGTCGGCTTCACTAGTACCAATATCATTATCAAGCGGCGCGCGATAAAAGTTATCTCGCAGCGCTTGTTGCAACTTCTCATCGCCTGCCACTATCCAAGACGTCAACTCTCCCGTCTTCATATCAAATTCGATCGACTGTTCATTGGCATGCAACGTCAAGCTATCGCCTTTAACCAGCGCTTCTGGTACGCCCGACTCATTGCGCGTGTTCGCTTGTAAACCAAAGCAGCTCGGCAGAATGATTTGCTCGCAAGACACGATATGGTTTGAGTCTGACCAAGCCGTCGCATTAGGCTTAACAATCTCAATATTTAGGTGATACTCGCACCCGGGTTTAGCCTCAGGGAGACTCGGCGCAAGCTGCATGTCCATGTGGCCCAGCGCCTCTATGTCGATGCTGTTTTCACCCTGTGTAACCACATGACCATTCTCAGTAATCGTCCAACGCAGAATTTCATCTTGTGTCGTGGTAAATAGGTACTCACTCTCAATTCGGATGCACAATGGTGAGGTCGTTAGCAAAGATACACTATGGAACTGCTGAGCTTTTTTAGCCTCAAAAAGTGTTGGATGTACCGTTCTATCAGGGAAGATTAAGCCGTTGATGCAAAATTGACGATCATTAATTTCATCACCAAAATCGCCGCCATAGGCCCAATATTTTTTGCCAGTCTCATCGGTTTTAGTCAGCCCTTGATCGACCCAGTCCCAAATGAACCCGCCTTGCAAACGTGGATGTTCGCGGAACGCCTGCCAATATTTATCAAAACTGCCGAGGCTATTCCCCATCGCATGCGCATATTCACATAAAATAAGTGGTCGCTTCTCACCTGGCATTCCTAACCATTTTTTAATCCCCAGCTTAGGGGTCACACTTGGGTCAACTGGATGGCGTTGGTCGCTGTCTACTCTTGCGTACATCGGGACGATAATATCTGTCGCTGCAGTGTCCGAACCCCCGCCTTCATACTGCACTGGGCGAGAAGGATCGCGCTGCTTAGTCCACTGATACATGGCATGGTGATTGTTACCAATACCCGATTCATTACCTAGAGACCAAATAATGATGGAGGGGTGGTTTTTATCGCGCTCCACTAGGCGAGTCATACGACGCAAGTAAGCATTCATCCATGTCGCATCGTTCGACAATCGGCACATAGGGAATTGACCATGTGTTTCAATATTAGCCTCATCGACGAGGTAAAGGCCAAACTCATCGCAAAGCTCATACCAAAGAGGATCATTAGGGTAATGGGCAGTACGCACCGCATTGAAGTTGTGCTGTTTGAGCAGTTTTATATCTTCAATCATGCCTTCACGAGTCAGGGTATGACCTGTTTCTGGGTGGTGTTCATGTCGATTCACGCCTCGTACTAGAATCGCTTTTCCGTTCACTTTCAATTGGCCTGCCGTGATCTCTACGCAACGAAAACCAACGTTGTAGGCCTCGCAGTCAAGTAATCGACCAGACTCATCTTTGAGTGATACAACCAATCGATATAGGTTAGGCGCTTCAGCACTCCACTTTTTAGGATTGTCGATAGCAACACGATGTTCGGCTACCTCTTGCCAAGGGCCTTTTTCATCAATAATACGCTGACCAAAACTCGATGCTTGTTTACCAAAGACACTCTGTCCTTCAGCATCAAATAACTCAATTTCGACGATGGCTGACGCTTGTTCTAGCTTAGAGGTCATACTAAGTTTGGTCGACACGTTCAGTTTCGCGTCTCGATAACAGGCATCAAGCTCGGTGTTAACCTCTACATCAGAAATCGCCATGTTAGGCTTACAGCATAGGGTCACATTGCGGAAAATACCGCTCAACCACCACATGTCTTGATCTTCTAAATACGAACCATCCGACCAACGAAGGACCATCACGGTGAGTTGGTTTTCACCTTGTTGCAACACGTCAGAAAGGTCAAATTCAGCCGCTAAACGACTGTCTTGCGAATACCCAACCCAAGTGTCATTCACCCATAAATGAAACGCTGAATTCACACCATCGAATGTAACGGTATGACGCTTAGCATTGTCTAAAACGTCCATATCAAATACGACGCGGTACACACCGGTTGGGTTATCTTGCGGGACAAACGGCGGCGTATCGGCGAACGGGTACTTAACATTGGTATAAATGGGTTTATCAAAGCCTTGTAATTGCCAGTTGCTTGGCACGGTAATCGGCGACCATTGACTGTCATCAAAGCCACGAGTAATGACGTCTTCTTGGACTAATTCAGGCTGTGAGAACAACTGAAACTTCCATTCCCCATTGAGGGAACGACGATTTGTTGATGGTTGATTTTCTCGTGCTGCCAGCTCACTGTGAAACGCATGTAAAGGCGCATGGGCATCAAGAACATTATGATGTGTGACATGCTGATTTTCCCACTCACGCGCGGACAAAATTTCACTAAAAGTTCTCATGGTAAATTCTCGCTATTTCACAGAGCCAGTCATGCCGGCCACAAATTGTTTCTGCATTAAAAGGAATACGGCTAGGGTGGGTAGCGTCGCCACAACGGTCCCTACCATGATGATGCCAAAATCAGGAAAGTAAGCGGAAGAAAGCGACGACAATACAAGGTTGATCGTTTTCAACTCGGCTGACTGTAGAACAATCAGCGGCCATAAAAAGGCGTTCCAAGACGTCATAAAGACAATAATGAATGCGGCTGCATACGTTGTTTTCATTACCGGCATGTAAACAAAGAGGTAAATCTTCCAATCTTTCACGCCATCCACTCGCGCTGCATCAATGAGTTCAGATGGAAAGGCTTTGGTGCACTGACGGAAGTAAAACACAATAAAAACAGAAGCAATGGTCGGCAGCATCACCGCCAAGTGCGTATCTAAAAGTCCGGCTTTTGCCATTAAGGTAAAAAGCGGAATCATGAGTGCGGCAAAGGGAATCATCATCGTTAAGAGCATCGCACTATAAACGCGATCGCGGATTTTGCTTTTATAGATCTCAAACCCATAACCAGCCATGGAGGACAGCAGCAAGGTAAACAAGGTGCTAATAATGGCGATTTTTGATGTGTTGTAAAAAATCTGCCAGAGATCCACCTGCTCATTCAACTTCATTAGGTTGACGAATAGCTGATCACCAAACGTAAACTTACCCGTGTTGACTTGAGTCGCGGTATTGGTGCTTGATACAACCATCCAATAAAATGGAAACAATGACACTAAAGAGAATAATGACAAAAATAGATACATTAGCCAACGTAAGGCTTTATTTTTATTATTCATTATTTGTCCCTCGCAATTCTAAATTGTAGCATCGCTAGAATCGCAGCAAAAAATACAATGACGTAAGATACTGTCGCCGCATAACCAAAGTTAGGAACAAATTTGAAGGACAGATCATAAATATACATCGACAACGTTAATGTTTCATTAGCTGGCCCACCAGCCGTTATATTCACCACTTCATCAAAGAGTTGTAATGTTCCTATTGTTGACATTACGGTTGTAAATAAAATAACAGGTTTTAAAAGTGGCACCGTAATAAAGAAAAACTGCTTAATTGGGCTAACCCCTTCAATGCGAGCGGCTTCATAAATAGATTTATCGATATTTTGCATTGCAGACAAGAAGAAGATCATGTTGTAGCCAGTCCAGCGCCACGTGATTGCAATAATGATCGTCACCTTGGCCCAGAAAGGATCCGCCATCCATGGGATTGGCCCATCAACTAACCCCGTCCAAAGTAGGAAGGAGTTTACAATACCTTCGTAAGAAAACATGCTTTTGAACAAAATGGAATACGCCACGAGTGAGGTCACACATGGCAAAAATATGGCCAACCTAAATAAACTTCTAAATTTAAGGTTTGGGGCATTTAAGCACGATGATAAAGCTAACGAAAGTAATATCATCACTGGAACTTGGATAATTAAAAATATGAAAGTGTTCGATAATGCCTTAAGAAAAACCGGATCATTAAATAAACGAACAATATTTCCAAAACCTACAAATTGCGTAACAATACCGCGACCAGAATGGAGTGATATCCATAACGAACTTATGATTGGGTAAATCATAAACAAAGAAACCAATATTACTGCAGGTAATACAAACCCCCAGCCGTTTATATCATAGAATCTTTGAAAGCTATTTTTATTATTTTTTTTAGTGGTTTTAACCGTCTTAGTTAATTCACTCATACTCTCACCAATAAAAGAAGAAAAGGCCCCCACCCTGACTCGCAGCAGAAATGGGGGCAAAAGAAAAGCGGTTATTGGATCTGATATTTTAATTGTTGCTCTACGCTCTCTAGCACTTTCTCAACGGGTGCGCCTTGCATGATAGATGGCATTTGCGCTGCAATTGCTGCATCCACTTCATAGGTAAACATACCGTAGTTGACTGATGGGATTTCAGCAGCCCATTTATTGAAGTCTGCGTATATTTTCTGACCATTGAAGTAACCATCTTCATGTTGATACGCTTCTGTATTACCAGCAGGTAAGTAAGAGCCTACCGCACCTTGCTGTTTCAAGATCTGATTATAAAACTCTTTATCGGTCCCAAATGTCGCGTTAAGAAAATCAATGGCAGCCGCCTTCTCTTGCGATGCATTTAACACATACCAGCTTGATCCCCCAAGGTTAGAGCTGTTCACCGCGCCTTCAATGTCCAATCGTGGCGTTGGCGCGACTGCCCATTTACCTTCTTGTCCTTCACCCGCTTGAACCGATGCGGTAATCCAAACACCTGAAGTAATAGAGGCAACCGCACCACTATTTACCGCTCCTACCCACTCAGACCAACCTATCGTTGGACGAGCAATATCCTTAACATGGAAGTCGCGGAAAATTTTGATGCCTTCAATCAATGCTTGGTTATCTTTGATATTCAGGCTGCCATCTTGATTAAAATACCAGCTGCCAGCACCTTGAATCATCACACGTAATAAACCTAGATCAGACGGGTTATTACCCAGCATCGCGATACCGGTTTTCTCTTTAACTTGTTGACCAATTTCAATGAAACGTTCCCAAGTAATATTCTCAAGATCTTTCGCAGTAAAACCTGCTTTTTCAATGATATCAGTACGGTAATATAGGCCCGTCACACCAGTATCGAACGGTAAACCATACACCTCGTCATTGAGTGTCATTACGCTCACTTTATAAGGGGCAAACTGGCTATAATCGATAGCATCAGTCATGGGAGCAAATGAACCTGGATAGGATTGCAGGTATTTTTGTGCGTTATAGTCTTCGATCAACACCACGTCAGGTAATGCTGATGTCACGCCTGAAGCCAGCATGGTGTGTAGCTTTTGTTCAATATCGGCCTTAGCAAAATCAACCACTTTAACATTCACGTCTGGGTGCTTTGCCTCGTACTTCTCCGCGGCTTCTTTCATGATGGCAACGTTAAAATTGGGATCCCACGCCCACACGGTTAGATCTTTGGCAAACGCCGTTTGACCTAAGCAAGCAACGCCAACAGCGGTAGCGACCAATCCTTTAATTAAATGCTTCTTCATAATTATTATTCTCTTTATGTAGGGAGTTCATTTCACATTGGAAACGTTTACATAAAGAATCTAACATCTATTTTTTACAAAAAAACCGATAAATTAATAAATTTGACGTACGTGCACTGACAAAATTTCTACGATGTGGAATCGGTCACTAAATTTACATTATCCATATCAGCGCACTCATCATGCCCTCTATGAATCATGGTGACTATCCGAGGATTGTATCTTTTTATACAAAAGTGGTAATGGTTACACGACCTGCAGCAGAAAATACTATCGCCCTTGCACTGAATAAAAGTGAGCTAAATGACGCTACGATAACTGCTCCACAATCGACTCATACAAAGCATCTCTTAACCAGGCCACTTTATGGCTCATATGCAGGTGCGCTTTCCATATCAATGTGATATCAAAATCGGCGACAGGTACCGGTGGGGGAACGGCCGTTAAAGTCGCCTGCATAAGACTTATTTCGGCCATTTTTTTAGGCACAATAGCAAACATTTCCCGGCCATGAATCAGGCGACCAATCGTTAAGAAATTCCTTGAAATAGCCTTGACGGTACGCTCTTCACCAATCGCATCGAGGTATTTATCAACGGGGGAATGAAATTGCCCATTGGGACTGACGAGACAATGTGGCTTTGAAACAAAAGTGGCGATATCAAGGGTCGTAACATCACAAACAGAAGCATCATAAATACAGACATGTTGTTCGGTGTATAAGACTTGTGAAGAAAACGAGGTATCTAGATCGGTAATGCTACCGATCATAATGTCTAGATTCTCTTGCTCATATATCTGAGTATAGTTATCTCTGTTTACGTTAATAAATCGAAGCTTTGCCTTTGGGGCTTGAGACATCACAGCATCGTAAATAATAGGAGCAAAAATAAACTCGGCATAATCCGTCAAACCAATCTTACAAACACCGTCATACTCTTTTGGTAGGAACTCCTGCTTGGGTAAGACCTTAAATTCAAACAGGTTCAGTATTTGTTGAACGGTAGGAAATAATTCGCTGGCCCGCTCCGTCGGCACCATTTTATGGCCTTTTCTTTCAAATAACGTGTCGTGGCACAACACGCGTAACTTTGAGAGACTGTGGCTCATCGCAGACTGACTAACATAACTTTTGGCCGCAGCATCGGATACACTCTGTGTTTGGTAAAGATGATAAAATGCCACAAGCAGATTCAGGTCGACACGCTTCCAATCCACCACATCTAATCCTGTTTTAATCATAGTTACTATCCAATCTATTAATTTGAGTCATTATACTGCAGTCCGTATTATTTGCATTAATTGAAAACCTTAGCTAAAGGCTACCTTGTGAGCACATTAACCAAAGACTCAGCCCCAAATACCTCCTTTTTTGCCATATTTAAATTATTCTTTGCCCTCGGCTGGGTAAGTTTTGGCGGCCCTGCCGCCCATATCGGATATTTTAGGCAAACATTTGTCGAAAAACTGCAGTGGTTGTCTGACGAGGAATACGCTCAATTGGTCGCCCTTAGTCAGTTCCTCCCAGGGCCGGGATCGAGTCAGGTGGGCTTTGCCGTTGGTTATCAGCGAGCGGGTTTAGGGGGCGGGATTATGGCCTTTCTTGGCTTTACTTTGCCTTCTGTCATTCTCATGCTCGCGCTGGCGCTACTCAGCAGTCAGCTAACCGAGTCGAGTTATTTCCAAAATATCGTCCATGGTTTAAAGCTTCTCGCCGTTGTTGTTGTGGCAGATGCAACATGGGGGATGTATAAGAATTTCTGCCAACAAAAACTCACCGTTACCATTTGCATCATTACTGCCGTCGCATTGTTACTATTTCAAAGTATTGCGACACAAATTATTGTATTGCTTGCCGCCGCAGCGGTGGGCATTTATTACTTAGCCGCCCCTGATTTGCGCTCGTCCAATGCCAAACTCAAACTCTCTTATACTCCAATCATTCTATTTGTTGTTTTATTAATTGGATTACCGTTGCTTTCCTGGGTATCACCATCGTTGCAACTCTTCTCTGAATTTTATCAAGCAGGTAGCCTAGTCTTTGGTGGCGGTCATGTTGTCCTTCCTTTATTGCAAAATATTGTTGGCGACCAGATCACTCAAGATACCTTCCTGACCGGTTATGCGGCCGCCCAAGCCGTTCCTGGCCCTATGTTTACTTTTGCCACCTTTATCGGCTACGAACTCATGCCAAGTGCACCCATTTGGGGAGCTATCGTTGCAACATTAGGTGTATTTATTCCTGGTTTCCTATTATTGATTGGGGTACTCAAAAACTGGCAGCACTTGGCTACAATACCGGCTATTTCAGGTGCACTTAATGGCGTGAATGCCTCAGTCGTTGGACTGCTGCTTGCCGCGCTCTATCAGCCAGTATTTACCAGCGCAGTAATGGCACCCATCGATCTTGCTTGGATCATGGTTGGCGCGTTATTAATGAAGCAATTTAAGCTCCCGATCGTGTGGATGGTGGCCTTTTTTGCTGTTGCCGGTGTTATAAGCCCAATGATGATAAACTTAATTTAAATCAATAATTGCTCTGATTTTAACCAATTTAACTCGTCATACTATACGGCAAGTCTTACACTGAATTAGGGGTAGGCTTGCCAGCATTGTTGCCTTTCCATCAATATCTTAAGCTTATCCCTCAACAGTTCACCACATTACTTTTACGCCGTATTCATTAACGCTAGTCATTACATAAGGTCACGCCATAGAAGTAACACACGTTTAGGAGATCAGTATGAGAATGGAATATGGAGCTCATAATCAAAACGCTCGTCATCACATCTACTCTATCAACCACGAATTAGAGACGATTCATCATACGTTACGCCATGATGTCCCTGCACTAAGTCGCATGTCGATAGCCCTATTTGACTCCACACATTCACAGCTGCATACCTTTGCCCACAGTACAAACGAAGGTCAGCCATTAGTTCGGTATCGTGCGCCTATCTCTGTATCGACAACGCTTGGCCAACTCGCTTACAAACAAACACATCGCGTAATCAATGACATTAGCAATAGTGTGGTACCGACTTCCCCTCATTCAAGCTGGCTACTGGAACAAAACCACTTGGCATCTCTAACAATGCCAATCATGGATGGCAACCAATTCACGGGTATGCTGTTTCTAGACGCCAATCAAAGCGGCTTTTTCGATAGCCTAACCACAGACGAACTGATCATGCGTACGCAACCGATCAGAGATCTCGTGTGCGAACAAAGTACGTTAATCGAAGCAACAGAAGCTCTGGGGCACTCCGTTCGCACCACATCATTATCGGGTAAAAAAGACAACATTGAGCATGCGTATCGAGTTGGTCAATATTCCAGAATAATTGCTAATCATGTTGCGGCTTTATACCAACTCGATGATGAAAGCATCGACCATATTACCCGCTTTGCATCCTTGCATGATATTGGTAAGTATTCGACGTTGAGTTCAAAGCAATGCTCGTTATGGTTACAAGACTGGGATAACTCCACACTGATTGCAGGCCGAGTTCAGCAAGGCGTTAACTTAATCAGCCAACTCGCTAACCAAATAAGCGAACGAAAATACGCTTGCACGACCCTGCTTAAAGATATCATTCGCTACCACCATGAGTATCTAGATGGATCTGGATACCCATTCGGTTTAAAACACGAGCAGGTCCCTGTCGCAGCGCGAATCGTTACCATCGCCAATATTTTCGATGCGCTCACTAGCTGCCGCCACTACAGCGAATCTTGGTCACTCATCCATGCATTACTTGAACTCGAAAAAATGGTAGCCCAAGGGCAGCTTGATGGTAATTGTGTCCACTCTCTTCGTTGTAATCAGAGTAAGGTTAGGGACATTATGTTAACCACGAGCCTCTACGAGAGCTAATTCGTCCTGTTCAGCCGGCATTTTACAAGCACATGTTTTGAGTATTTACTCCATTTATGTGCTTGAGACCACGAAATATCATCACTCCCAGCTTGCAGTAAAAACATCATAAGGCTAATATTATATTTGTTAACATTAACTTAACAACAAAATAACTATAAATTATCGTTCTACACGAAAACGGAGTTCAAGAATGATACTGCCTAACGAAAGCACGCTCTCCAGTTGCACACTACCGCCGCCTAATGAAATGATCCTTAAATGGGCGAATGAAAGACCCGATGAGATCTATCTAAAACAGATTATCAATCGCGAATTTGTTGAGTTTACCTATGCTGAGGTCGCTGACAAAGCGCTACGACTCGTATCGTCGCTTAGAGCACTCGGTATTCAACCCGGCGATAAGGTCGCTCTAATTTCGAAAAACTGCGCCGAATGGTTCATCTGTGATCTTGCCCTTATGTTGGGTGACTACATTAGTGTTCCAGTATTTCCCACTGCCGGTGCGGATACCATTGAATACTGTATTACGCACAGTGAAAGTAAAGCGCTCCTTGTTGGTAAACTTGACGATTCAGCCGCCACTGCTCAAGTTATCGCTAACCTGCCTAATGTGGTCAGCATTGCCTTGCCGTATGATACTGCGCCGCCATGCCAGCATACCTTTGTCGATCTCATTGCCCAACATGAACCGAGCGAAGATCGCCCTGTTCACCACGACGATAAGCTGATGTCTTTAGTGTATACCTCGGGTACATCCGGATTACCTAAAGGCGCCATGCTGACTTATGGGGCATTCAGTTGGTCGGTACAGATGCTCATCGATCATATTGGTATCGAAGCCAACGACCGCTTGTTTTCCTATCTACCTCTCGCTCATATTACCGAGCGGGTCTACATCTTTGGTTCCTCGATTCAAGGTGGCGTACAAACCGCTTTCCCGGAATCTCTTGATACCTTTATTGAAGATGTCAAAATGCATCGCCCTACGCTCTTTATCTCAGTTCCTCGTTTGTGGACCTTATTCCAACAACGTATTCAAGATAAATTGCCACAAAAGAAACTCAATCTTTTACTGAAGATCCCCTTCGTTAATTCTCTGATTAAGAAAAAATTAATTGATGGGCTAGGGCTTGATCAAGCCCGTGTATTGGGGTGTGGTTCTGCCCCAGTGTCACCCGCATTACTAGAGTGGTATCACAAGGTTGGCTTGCACATCACCGAAGCATGGGGCATGACAGAAACCTTTGCCTATAGCACCATCAATCATCCGTTCAAGGCAGATAAAATTGGTACTGTGGGTAACGCAGGTCCTGGTATCGAACTCAAAATTGCTGCCGACGAAGAGATCATGGTTCGAAGTAAAGGGTTATTTTCTGGGTACTATAAAAACGACATTGCGACTCAGGAATGTTTTGATAGTGACGGTTGGTTGCATACCGGAGACGTGGGTGCGATTGACTCCGACGGCTATCTAACCATTCAAGGGCGTAAGAAAGATAACTTTAAGACAGCAAAAGGTAAGTTTGTTGCGCCAGTGCCAATAGAGAAAAAACTGTTCGAATACAGCCGAGTTGAAATGATGTGTTTGATCGGCTTAGGGCTACCTGGTCCAATTTTATTGGTTGTGCCACATGACTTCCCTAATTTTGATAAAGATCGTTATGAACGCACTGCGACACGGGTCGTTAAACGTATGAATCAAGAATTAGAGTCTCATGAACAAATCAAGGGCGTACTTATGATTAAAGACCCTTGGAGTATCGAGAACGGCATACTCACGCCAACGTTGAAGATCAAGCGACACCTTCTCGAACAGAAGTATCATGAAATGGGTCATAACTGGCCAAAAGGAAAACTTGTGGTTTGGGAAGAATAACACCCACAATTTTCTTCGCTATGTACGCCTAACGTATAAAAAGAGACGCTCATCGCGTCTCTTTTCTATTGTTGCTAACCACACTACACCCACATCATCGGCTCCTAGGTTCATTATATATCCCTACTGCCAAAACCATTTTCGATACTCTGAATCAACATCGTTTCGAGTTAGACCGATATCCCTTAATGCATGATCAGTCATACCATCAAGTGATTTTCTCGTTGCATAGTTGCGTTGCCATTTCTTTAATATGAATAAGAATTGCTTACTCCAACTCACCTTTCTGACCATCATATCGTGTCGACCAGTGTGAGCATTGTCTGCTGCATCTTGGCAATTCGTTATATTCAAGCTACTCATTGTCTTCCCCTCCTCGCTTTTGATTAAGTTTCGTGCAATTCTTATCGTGTGACAAACGATCAAAACTGACATTGAGTTAAGGAAAACTTACGTGAAAGATCGACTCCCTCCCATGCAAGGGTTGTACTATTTCTATATGGCGGTAGAAAAAGGTAGCTTTAAAGCCGCAGCACAGTCATTGTTTGTGTCGCCTGCGGCCGTCAGTCAACAAATACGTTTACTCGAAGAAACCTTGGGCGCTACTCTGTTTCATCGCGAACATAGGAAGGTTAGATTAACAACTGAAGGGACGTTACTTTTTGAACATACTCAGAAAGGAATTAAGCACCTTCAGCAAGGAGTACACCTTATTAATCAAGATCCTCACCCCACTCGGTTATCCATTTCAACGCTTCCTTCCTTTGCCCAGCATTGGCTTGTTCCTCGTCTACAGGCGTTTCGTGAGTCTCATCCAGACATCGCTATCTTATTAGAACCAACAAATCGGCTCGTGACGTTTCAAGATTCTTCTGTCGATATCAGCATTCGCTATGGCGAAGGTCAATACCCAAGTATCAAGAGCGAACATTTAATGGACGACATTATTTATCCCGTTTGTCATCCTCTCTATCAAGAAAAACATGGTATTTATGGCGTAGACGATTTATCTCAAGCTGATTTAATTGAAGATACATGGCCAGATATGGATTGGAGTTTATGGTTGAACCGCGTCGGAGGAAAGCTAGGTAAGCCAACCCTTCAATACAATGGATCTCATTTTGTCTTAGAAGGTGCGCTAGCGGTACAAGGTGTTGCGTTAATTAAGCACAGTCTAGCCTGTCGTTATCTGCAGGAAGGGACACTCGTAAGGATAGGCAACCAAGCTTTAAGGCCACGATTTTCCTATTTCTTGTGCGCGCCAGAAAACTACTTTAATCGAGATAAAATAGTGTTGTTTTCTCGTTGGCTCAAACAGCAAGTTGCAGATTTTCAAGCTCTTCCACTTGATGATCTGGAGATAATAGAAACGGATTATACATTGGTTTGGAACAATCAATAAGAGGTTTGGAGCAGCCAATAAAAGGTTTAGAGCAGCCAATAAAAGGTTTAGAACAGCCAATAAAAGGTTTAGAACAGCCAATAAAAGGTTTAGAACAGCCAATAAAAAACCCGCCAAAAGGCGGGTTTTTTTAAAGATTAATCAAACAATTACTTGTTCGCTTTCTCTTCTTTAACTTTAGCAATAACTTCTTCTGCAACGTTCATTGGACACGGTGCATAGTGAGCGAATTCCATAGAGAATTGGCCACGACCAGAAGTGATTGTACGTAGGTGACCGATGTAGCCGAACATCTCAGAAAGAGGTACGTCAGCTTTAATACGAACACCAGTAGCGCCAGCTTGTTGGTCTTTGATCATACCACGACGACGGTTAAGGTCACCGATAACGTCACCTACGTGATCGTCTGGAGTGAACACGTCAACGTTCATGATAGGCTCAAGAAGTTGTGCGCCTGCTTTAGGCATAGACTGACGGAATGCGCCTTTCGCTGCGATTTCAAATGCGATTGCAGATGAGTCAACTGCGTGGAAGCCACCGTCGAATAGCTCAACTTCAACGTCTAGCGTTGGGAAGCCAGCAAGAACACCGTTGTCCATCATTCCAGCAAAGCCTTTTTCAACTGCAGGCCAGAATTCTTTAGGAACGTTACCACCAACAACTGTTGATTTGAACGTGAAACCAGAACCAGCTTCGCCAGGCTTGATACGGTAATCGATCTTACCGAATTGACCAGAACCACCAGACTGTTTCTTGTGCGTGTAGCTATCTTCAATTGCTTGAGTGATAGTTTCACGGTAAGCAACTTGAGGAGCACCAACAGTTAGGTCAACACCGTAAGTACGCTTAAGGATGTCAACTTTAATGTCTAGGTGAAGCTCACCCATACCTTTAAGGATGGTTTCGCCAGTTTCTTCGTCAGTTTCAACTTGGAAAGATGGATCTTCTGCAACCATTTTACCGATCGCGATACCCATTTTCTCAGAACCGCCTTTATCTTTTGGAGATACAGCGATTGAGATTACTGGTGTTGGGAAGATCATTGGCTCAAGCGTACACTCGTGCTTAGGATCACATAGAGTGTGACCAGTTTGAACGTTCTTCATACCAACTACAGCGATAATGTCACCCGCTTGAGCTGAAGTAAGTTCGTTACGCTCATCTGCTTGCATCTCAACCATACGGCCGATACGCTCTGTTTTACCAGTTGCAGCGTTAAGGATAGTGTCACCCTTGTTCAGTTTACCTGAGTAAATACGGATAAACGTTAGAGCACCGAAACGGTCGTCCATAATTTTGAACGCTAGCGCACGTAGTGGCTCATCAGCAGATACTGTCGCAACTTCACCAGTTGGTTCGCCAGTTTCTTTGTCTGTTAGTGGTTGAGGATCTACTTCTGTTGGAGCAGGTAGGTAATCAACTACAGCATCAAGAACGATCTGAACACCCTTGTTCTTAAATGCAGAACCACAGAATGTTGGGAAGAACGCTAGGTCACGAGTACCTTTACGGATACAACGCTTGATGTCTTCGATTGAAGGCTCTTCACCTTCCATGTACGCTTCCATTAGGTCGTCGTCTTGCTCTACAGCAGTCTCGATCAACTCTTCACGGTACGCTTCAACGTCATCAACCATGTCCGCAGGAACATCTAGGATTTCGTAGTTTTCTGGAAGACCTGTGTCATCCCAAACGTATGCTTTACGGCTTAGAAGGTCTACAACACCAACGAAGTCATCTTCGCGGCCGATTGGTAGAACCATAACTAGTGGGTTTGCGCCTAGAACGTTTTTAACTTGGTCAACAACGTTAAAGAAATCTGCACCCATACGGTCTAGTTTGTTAACGAAGATCAGACGAGATACTTCTGATTCGTTCGCGTAACGCCAGTTAGTTTCTGATTGAGGCTCAACACCACCAGAACCACAGAATACACCGATACCGCCATCAAGTACTTTAAGTGAACGATATACTTCAACTGTAAAGTCAACGTGTCCAGGAGTATCGATAACGTTTAAACGGTGATCGTTCCAAAAACAGCTAACTGCCGCTGACTGGATAGTAATTCCGCGCTCAGCTTCCTGTTCCATGAAGTCGGTAGTTGATTCACCATCATGAACTTCACCAGTTTTGTGAATCTGGCCAGTAAGTTTAAGGATACGCTCAGTTGTAGTGGTTTTACCCGCATCAACGTGCGCGAAAATACCAATATTTCTGTATTTTGATAAATCAGTCATCGTTTTACTCTGTTAATAGGATATAAAATGCGCGCAGAGTATATCACAATCTGCTAAGACGGATACCATTGCGTGCACTTGCATTAAAAAAAGTTATACCCATAAGCGTCGACTATGACGCAACTTCATCTAAATTAAGATGAAAGCCTGCCCCACTATGCCTCATGCTCGAGAGTACCCTTCATAAGTTCGCAGTTAATTTTAGCTGCTCTTTGTGATTTTTCGATGTCATTTCTAGAAATCACAGCTTTAGTAGGCGACATTCTACCTAAAATTTCAGAAAAGCCACTACTAAAAATTGCAAAAACGCTGTTATTTTAAACTCACGGGTTTGATTCATTACAGTTCATCAAAGGCAGATATCGCTTCTGACAACTTCTTAACCCCATGAATTTGCATACCTTCAATGCCACCTTTAGGCATATTCGCGGCGGGAACTATGGCTCTTTTAAAGCCGTGTTTAAAGGCTTCCATCAATCGTTCTTGTCCACTTGGGACAGGGCGAATCTCACCTGCAAGGCCTACCTCACCAAATACCACGACATCTTTTGGAAGCGGGCGGTCTTTAAAGCTCGACAACAGAGCCATTACCAAGGCTAGATCGGCACTCGTTTCCGTAACCTTGACACCACCAACGACATTCACAAAGACATCTTGATCCGCCATTTGCAGGCCGCCATGCTTGTGCAAGACCGCCAGTAGAAGTGACAATCGATTTTGATCGAGACCAACAGAAACACGCCTTGGGTTAGCCAATTGACTGTAATCCACTAGAGCCTGAATTTCGACGAGAAGCGGGCGCGTGCCTTCCCACACCACCATCACTGAACTGCCTGATGTTTCCTCTTCCCCTCGTGAAAGAAAAATAGCGGAAGGGTTACTGACTTCTTTCAAGCCTTGTTCCGTCATAGCAAAAACACCCAGTTCATTAACTGCGCCAAAACGGTTTTTGTGGCTGCGCAGCGTTCGGAAGCGACTGTCTGTTCCACCATCAAGCAATACTGAACAATCAATAATGTGCTCTAGGACTTTGGGGCCGGCCAATATGCCATCTTTGGTCACGTGTCCAACCATAAAAATGGCTACGTTATTTTGTTTGGCATAGCGAGTCAGCGTGGTCGCCGATTCACGCACTTGCGCAACGCTCCCTGGTGACGATTGGACGTCTGAAACATGCATCACCTGAATGGAATCAATGACCATTAATTTAGGTTGCTCTTTTTCAGCAACTTGGCAAATGCGATCCACATTAGTTTCAGATAACATCTTAAGATGTTCTTTAGGGAGACCTAAACGGGATGCTCGCATAGCGACCTGTTGCAACGACTCTTCTCCGGTGACATAGAGCGTCGGCATCTGCGAAGACAAACGACACATGGCTTGTAACAATAATGTCGATTTACCCGCCCCCGGATTACCACCAATAAGAATGGCCGCCCCCGGCACAACACCACCACCAAGCACACGATCAAGCTCTTTAAAGCCACTAGAAAAGCGAGGGACTTCTTGAAGGTCTATCTCGGACAAGGTTTGAACACCCGAATCGGTCACGCCCCCAGCATAACCTGCCAATCGTTCATTGCGAGCAACTTGCGGTGATGCGGCTAACCTGACTTCAGAAATTGTATTCCACGCGCCACACGCATTACACTGCCCTTGCCAACGAGGAAAGTCCGCTCCGCAATCATTACACACGTAAGCTCTTTTCACTTTTGCCATATTTATTACTACCTCATTGACAGAAATTACGTAAAGAAATGCAACGGCTTGCATTTCATTGTTCATCAAAGCGACAAACGCTCACCTTGTACCACAAAATTATTGCCAAGACGCGACAACACACTAAGAATACTGCGTCAAAATGTCGTAGTATCGATGGTATATATCGCTAAGGATTGCGGTAAACTTGCCGATAAACATTATTGTGCTGTTATATCGATGATGGCACTGCCATCAAATAGGGACACTTTAACAAAACTCATGCAGCAATCTGAAATACTTTCTCTCGCAGAACGCCTAATACCCGCTTATCGCGCCGAAGATTTTGAATTTGTGTTGAAACAAATCACAGATGGCGAAACACCGTCGGCCAAGCTTCTCGTTAAAATGGAGCTGAATCGGTTGATGGCGCCATGCCACAAACGAATTGATCTTAGAGGGCGAGTCTCCTCCCCCTGCTACGAGTATCAATTTGATGGCATGACTCATTGGCTCGATGATAGAGCGTTCAATATGTACCACAAACTGACTAAAAAGTTTGGTGGATACACAGAAGGTGCATGGGAAGCGATCGTTAACAAACAGACGATAAGCTCAATTGGTAGCGAACAAAAACTCAAACATGAGGGGGAGCTCACCGACCCCAAAAGCCCCTATGCCGCTGAAGCCATCAATCTAGGCTACGACCTTAAACGGAAAGAAAATCGACTGAGGCTCGAGTCTCAAGTCTTAATTGAGCTTGAAAATGGTGAACAAGTCCACGGATTAAGCGTTGACCTTTCGAGCTCCGGCGCGAAATTCAAGGTGCCGGGTACCTTTGATTACGATCTAGGGCAAATTATCAAGGTACGTTTTGAAGAGCTTGCTCAAGGGAGTAATGTTAAAGACATTGACTTGCCTATCGAATACCGAGTACTTGGCGTTGATGGTATTCATGGTGTTTCACCAGTTAAATATCTGCGCACCTTACGGCTCACTCACACAAATGCGGTTGAGCTCGTCGTAGAAAAAACATTGAACACTGAATCAAAAAAAATCCGTCATGATAATCAAGACCGGATCACACGCGCACGGACTCGAGGCTATGAACACACCTATCTAAAACATGCCTGTAACCTACCTGTCTTTTTTAGCGGCAATGAACTCAAACTCTCATTACTCACGGAAAACAACAAAGATATTTGGAACTATTGGCATGATGAGCGCCACCAACAAGCGCTAGGGTCATTATTTTCACCTGAGCGAATGGAGCTTTTGATCAAAACAGGGATAAAAGGATGCAGTAACGTTCTCTACACGTTCACCCATGAGCACAATGGCATGAAGCTCTTCTATTCAATGATGATGCCAGAAGCCAGCCGAGAAGAGCGCCAGCTTTTCTGGCATATCGGCGCCAGAAAAGAGAGTTGGAAAGCCTTTCGATTGTCTGTATTTGAACTGGCAGAACAAGACGTCACATCCATTTCCAAACACTATAGTCAGCTGCTAAATAAGTCTGAAAATCTGACTCATTTTGGGATCTTGCAAGAAATAAGCGATCATACTTCTGCAAGCGATTACTTATTTACTGAAAAACCACGAATTTCCGCCAACGGATTAAATCGTTTCCGACATCCTCGTAAAATTGCAGGTCAACCCCGTGGGCTTTACTTTGATGCGGAATCAAGACGAAAAGAGCCTCGTTATTCGTTTAAAACACCGGTTAGTATTGCTCATTCAGAAGATAGCTTACTCGAAGGCGTCACGCTTGATCTCTCCAAGCGTGGTGCAAGCATCGAGCTACTGAAACCAGCGACTTTAAACGCAGGTATGACGGTTTACGTCAACTATAAAGAGCTGCAGTTGTATAACAAAGCCCTTCCTTTGAACCAAGTTCCTTACACTGTCGTGCGCATGTCTGAGGATAAGAAAACGGCGTACCTCGCGATTACTGAATCTGGGAAAACAATTAAAATCATTGCGTTCTTTAGCGGCATGATTGAAAACAACCGAGATAAATTACAATTAAAAGAAGAAGTCCTACCGAGCTCTGAACTCCTAGAATCTTTGCACAATGTTTTACTCGGTAAAATGGTCAGTACGCCCATCTATATTGATAAACGTGGCACCTCAATAAAAAGCCGTGTGGTGGGTGTTAACTTTCCACTCCCAGGGTATCTACAGTTTTTCGAACGTATTGGGCACGATCAAAAGTTAGCTCTCGAGCCTATCTTTAAAAATCGTAGTAATAGCCTCATTGCAGACCCCATGAAACGTCGGCCAGGGTCCAAGATTGTCTACCATGAACTGTATATTGGTGTATTGAAGTTAGGCGATCGAATCCAGTCAATACACACTCGGCTTCGTGAGGATTTTGATTCCACTCAAAAACGCATCAAATTCATCAAAGACGCTTTAATGATGGGAGAATTGTATATTTTGAGAGTCTCTTCAGGCCCAGTTTTTGATGCACTGACAACACTCATGAAAAAAGACATTAACGAGCTCCTCACGCTCAGCCTAAGTCATGCAAGAAATTTAGAAAATGAGATGACTGCAATTTGTGGTTACTCTGAAGTCACCGATATCACCGAAGAGGTATTGATTCGATTAGAGCTTAACCGCTAAATAAGCAGCACGTTAGGGTAATGAATACTCGTCATGACAATTAAAGCGCCGTGTGCGCCTTCATTGTCATGAATAATACCCATTTTTGAGTGGCCGAATTGACCGAACCACTCTGTCTATGGCGAGCCTATTACCAACTGACTCGTTTTTGCTTCGCGAGTAGACCCGATAGGATACAGACAACCCCACCTAAACCTGCAAAGCGAATCGCAACCTGCGCTGCCTCTTCAACCTTTGGTTTGGCGTGATAAGCAATACCTAACCCGGCCGCATGCATCATTACTAGGTCGTTGGCACCATCGCCCACGGCTATCGTATTGTGAGGCTCGATATCATACTCTTCCGCAAGCGATTGCAAGATGTCAGCTTTCATTTCTGCATCGACAATATCACCAATTACTTCACCGGTAAGTTTACCGTCAATAATCTCCAGCGTATTCGATTGTGCATAATCAAGTGACAATTCTTGTTTTAAAAAATCAGAAAAATACGTAAAGCCACCCGAAGCAATCGCCGTTTTCCAGCCGCGAAGCTGGAAAGTTTTAATCATTTCGCGCAGTTCTGGCATCATTGGAAGGTCTGCACGAACGGCACTTAAAATCGATTCATCAGCCCCTTTCAGTGCGCCTACGCGTTGTCGCAAACTTTGTTCAAAATCCAGCTCACCTTGCATCGCTCGCTCGGTGACAGCTGCGACCTGTACCCCCACACCTGCGAGTGTTGCTATCTCATCAATGCACTCAATTTGGATTGCAGTTGAGTCCATATCCAACACAATCACACCCGGTTTATTAAGATCCGGCACATCACACAATGTTGCAAAATCCACCTGCAGTTCAGACAATATCGCTTCATGTCTTGGGGTTAATCGACCAGCCATCAAAGCAACTTCATATTCTCCAACCTGCCATGCATCTAGCAGACGACTTGGGCTCCCCACATAAGAATCCATGTCATTAAACATGTCTACCGAGAGGTAAGGGGCATATACAATCCAAGAAGATTTGCTCTTTTCAAGTTGATGAGAAAGTAACGTCTCAGGAAAGCGCGTCTTTAAGGGAATGCGCTTAGAAATCGTTAAAGGCTTTACAGCGTCCATGTCTTATCCTTTATAAGAAAGTTACTAAGACGGTAACCTATTGCAATTTACTTGTGCAAGTCTCAATATGAACCAATCAGTAATTTCTTAGTACTTTTGTTAGATTATGGATGGTTCACTGTTTTCGTTTCGCAACTTTTTACGTATTGTCGCCTTAGGCTTAATTGGTGCGATGGTGTTTTTTATTGCCACAAATAGCTTTGTTATCAGCAAGGGCAATGAAAAGATTCAACACAATCAGCTCGAGGTATTGAGTAAGATCCTTATATCTCAAGCATCATTATCAGCAAGACAAATGCTCATCGATCAAGACCAAGAGCGATTAGGCGCATTGACGAACCAATTAGCCACAGAGCGATTAGTGCTCGATGCCACCGTATATAACGCCGAAGGCGTTAAGGTTGCCGCCAGTACTGATGCCATGTCGGCCAGAGAGGTATTAGGCCTAGATACGCCGCTCTCGACGGCCAGCATTGGCCGCCAGCAACTCATTGAACCCATCATCAACGACAACAGCATTATTGGCTTTGTGCGTATTACGTTTGAGACCGGTAAAGTGACCGCGATTTCCGATCATCACTATCGAAAAAGTGATCGCTACATGTACATGATGATCGTCATGAGTTTCATCTCCGGAATTTTGTTGCTTGTCATTCTTCGTCGCCCATCGAAAACGAAAGGTGAAAACCTGTTACTTAAGCAGCCGTAAGAATAAGCGCCATAAAAAAAGCCTCGCAAATGCGAGGCTTGTTGTTTCATATACCGTCCTGATAAAACTGAAGCACCTTTTTCAAAAACTAAAGCGCTCTACAGATTTACTCTTCGTCGCCCAGCAGTACTGAATCCAACGCAATTTCCATCATCTCGTTAAACGTAGTCGCACGCTCATCAGAGGTCGTTTGTTCACCCGTCTTAATGTGATCCGATACCGTACAAATCGCGAGTGCTTTCGCGCCATATTCAGCGGCAACACCGTAGATCCCAGCGGCTTCCATTTCGACACCGACGATACCGTATTTGTCCATCACATCGAACATTTCAGGGTCCGGCGTGTAAAAAAGTTCAGCGGAGAAAAGATTCCCCACTTTAACATCAATACCACGTGCTTTTGCTGCCAACTCTGCATTTCTAACCATGCCATAGTCTGCAATCGCCGCAAAATCATGACCTTTAAAGCGAATTCGATTCACTTTGGAATCGGTACACGCTCCCATACCAATGACAACATCACGAACTTTAATGCTCTCATTTACCGCGCCACAACTACCAACACGAATGATCTTCTTCACACCAAAATCTTTGATTAATTCCGTCACATAAATAGAACACGATGGGATACCCATACCATGACCCATCACAGAAATTCGACGCCCTTTGTACGTTCCGGTGTAACCATACATACAACGAACGTCACAAACCTGAACCACGTCATCAAGAAAGGTATCAGCAATATACTTGGCGCGAATCGGGTCACCAGGCATCAATACAACATCTGCAAAATCGCCCATTTCAGCATTAATATGAGGAGTAGCCATTCGTTCATCCTTATCTATAAGTGGGAAAGTAAGTTCGATTAAAAACCTCTCATTGGCTCTTAATCAACAACAAGCGCAGACGACCATCTGGGCTTGTTTGCTCGATCTATAACGGGTGCGATGTCTCCACGTACTGTGACAATACAGCGCACCTATCGTTTGTTAACAAGTAAATCCGTATTAAAGAAAGCTTTTACCATAGTCCATATCAGACGTACCAAAGTACGTTGCTAAGCTTTGTCCAATATCTGCAAACGTATCACGCAAGCCCAATGAGCCTGCCGGTACCTTTTTCCCGTAAACGATAACAGGGATATGTTCACGTGTATGATCCGATCCCGGCCACGTAGGGTCACAGCCGTGATCGGCGGTTAATATCATGACATCATCATCTTCCATCAAAGCGATCACTTCATTGATTCGGCTATCAAAGTACTCTAATGCCGCCGCATAACCGGCCACATCGCGTCGGTGGCCATACGCCGAATCAAAATCAACAAAGTTAGTGAAAACAATCGTGTTATCACCCGCCACTTTAATGGCTTCTTTTGTTGCGTCGAACAGCGCAGGGATCCCTGTGGCTTTGGTTTTTTGCGTGATACCACAACCAGCGTAGATATCAGAGATCTTGCCAATCGAATGCACTTGCCCTTGCTTTTCTTCCACAAGCTTTTGCAATATCGTCGCCGCCGGTGGCTCTACCGACAAGTCTCGTCGATTACCCGTACGCTCAAATTGACCTTTGCCCGTTCCAACAAAAGGTCGCGCGATGACACGCCCAATATTGTAGTCCGCTAACTCTTCTCTGGCGATCTGGCAAAGCTCAAGCAAGCGATCTAGACCGAATGTCTCTTCATGACACGCTATTTGGAAAACAGAATCAGCAGAGGTATAGAAAATCGGCAAACCGGTTTTCATGTGCTCTTCACCGAGATCATCCAATACTTGTGTGCCTGAAGCATGGCAATTACCCAAGAAACCAGAAAGGCCTGCACGCTCAAGAATACGATCAGTCAATACTTTAGGGAATGCATTGTCTTTATCTGAAAAATAACCCCAGTCAAACAATACCGGTACACCAGCAATTTCCCAATGTCCAGAGGGCGTATCTTTGCCTGACGATAGCTCCGCCGCATGCCCATAGGCACCGATGATTTCAACCTCATCACTTAAACCAGCAGCAAGACGACCGGTTGATTCTTTATGCGCCATGGCGAAGCCAAGCTTAGATAGGTTTGGAATCGTTAATGGGCCTTGACGGTACTCATTGTCTGCTAGTCCTGAAGCACAATGCTCAGCGATATGACCCATAGTATCAGAGCCTACATCACCAAATTTTTCCGCGTCACCTGCGGCGCCAATACCAAATGAATCTAATACTAAAATAAATGCTCGTTTCATAATCTCTCTCCCACCCTATGCTAAGTCTTCCGCACGAATATGGCGGTACACACATGGGGTTGCTGAATAAGGTTTATCGCTCACTGTTATTGCCGCTTTCAGTGCGTTTGCCGCTTCTTGCCATTGCGCTTCACTGCGTGCATGGATAACCGCTAGTGGTTTGTCTGCGCCAGCTTGCTCACCAAGTCTAATAAATTGATCAAAACCGACCGCGTAGTCGATGGTATCCGTTGCCACACGACGACCTCCACCCATTCCCACAACCGCCATACCAATAGCACGAGTATCCATAGCCGATACCGTCCCTTCATTATCGGCATAAACCGGTTTGATCAGTTCTGCTTTGTCTAAGTAATTATCGTAGTTTTCTACGAAATCTGCAGGGCCACCTAGTCCAGCGACCATCATGCCAAAACATTGAGCCGCTTTGCCGTTGCTCAAGACCTCGTTTAACATCGCGTCAGCGTGTTGGTTATCATCAGCCAGCTTAGCCAACACCAACATTTCGCTACAAAGCGCCATCGTCACTTCATACAATCGTGGGTTACGGTATTCCCCAGTTAAGAACTGGACCGCCTCGCGCACTTCGACTGCATTGCCCGCAGACGATGCCAATACTTGATTCATATCGGTAAGAATAGCGGTCGTTTTCGTACCCGCACCATTGGCCACTGCTACAATTGAGTTTGCTAATTCTTCTGAAGCCTCATAGGTGGGCATGAACGCCCCAGAGCCGACTTTGACATCCATGACCAAAGACTCAAGACCAGCGGCCAATTTCTTAGATAAAATCGAAGCCGTAATCAAAGAGATATTATCGACCGTTGCGGTGATATCACGAGTGGCGTACACACGCTTATCAGCCGGCGCTAAATCACCCGTTTGACCAATAATCGCAACACCCGCTTCTTTGGTCACGTCACCAAACACCTCGTTTGTCGGCGTGATGTCGTAGCCAGGAATGGATTCCAGTTTATCGAGTGTGCCACCGGTATGTCCCAAACCACGGCCCGAGATCATCGGAACGAAGCCGCCGCAGGCTGCAATCATTGGACCCAACATTAATGAAGTCACATCACCGACACCGCCAGTAGAGTGCTTATCCACAATTGGGCCACCAAAATTCATATGGCCCCAATCGATAACCATGCCAGAGTCACGCATTGCACACGTCAGTGCAATACGTTCTGGCATAGTCATTTCATTAAAAAAGATGGTCATGGCAAATGCAGCAATTTGACCTTCAGAGACCGTGTCGTTGGCGACACCTTGGATAAAAAAGTTAATTTCTTCTGCGCTAAGCACTTGGCCATCGCGTTTTTTACGAATAATTTCTTGCGGTAAATACATTAGTGCCTCCCCAGTCTAAGCTTGGGTTATAGGGTATAGAGGGAATGGTGGTGACAAGAGAGTCGTCACCACCTAAAAGCGTTAGATTAGTATGCAGATGGATCTGCAGTTTCGTCCGTTACTTCTAATGTATTCAGAAGGTTGGTTAGTAGGCTTGATGCACCAAAGCGGTAGTGCATGTTATCAGCCCAATCTGCGCCTAGAATATCGTCAGCCATCGCTAGGTAGGCCGCTGCATCTTCAGCAGTGCGTACGCCACCAGCAGGTTTAAAACCGACTGTTTTCGCCACACCCATATCACGAATGACTTCAAGCATCATACGAGCATATTCTGGTGTTGCGTTAACAGGCACTTTACCGGTAGAGGTTTTGATAAAATCGGCACCAGCGTTAATGCAGATTTCAGAGGCTTTCTTGATCAATGCTTCTTCTTTTAGCTCACCCGTTTCAATGATGACTTTAAGAAGGATATCGCCACATGCTGCTTTACACTGCTTAACAAGCTCAAAGCCAACGTCTTCATTGCCAGCCATCAGAGCGCGGTATGGGAAGACGACGTCGACTTCATCCGCACCGTATGCAACCGCTGCTTTCGTTTCAGCAACCGCAATATCAATGTCATCATTACCATGTGGGAAGTTAGTCACAGTAGCAATACGAACATCCGGCGTACCTTGTTCACGAAGCGTTTTCTTCGCAATCGGTACGAAACGTGGATAAATACAAACTGCGGCAGTATTACCTACTGACGTTTTTGCGTCATGACACAACGAGATCACTTTTGCATCGGTGTCATCGTCGTTAAGTGTCGTTAGGTCCATCAGTTTAAGTGCACGTAAAGCTGCTGCTTTTAAATCGCTCATTTCTATCTCCGGTCAATATATTCAATTAATTATCTGACATCTTGTCAGCAATAAATGAACGGACTTGGTTCCTTGAAGACTCGGCGCTTTGCGCCAATCGCTTTCCTTGTCGCCGCACAGTACCCGATTGCAATCCATCCACTACTTTCGTTTAGAGGAACGGGTTCTGGGCTAAGTGAGTCACGGTCAAAGACCTTTCATCACTGAGTAGCCTTTACATTATAGAACTCTTCCACAAAACGGTAGCAGTGAATAATACGCAAACGGTTTGTATCTCAAAAAAGTCCATTCTCATTTTTTTTCATCGCATGCGTGGATGAATATTCTGCGTTTCCTTGCTCCTAAAACCAAAAAAGCCCCGCAGCAATTTCTTGCTACGGGGCGATGTGTTATGGCGTCTATATACTAATAACCTTAACTAGCAATTACATTGCTGCAAGGCTAAGACAGAAGCCTGCAATCGTTGCTGCCATCAGGTTTGATAGCGTACCAGCGATTACGGCTTTAACACCCATGCGTGCGATATCACCGCGACGCTTAGGCGCCAAGCTGCCTAGACCACCAAGTAGGATTGCGATAGAAGACAAGTTCGCAAAACCACAAAGTGCAAATGAGATGATTGCTTTTGTCTTATCAGACAATACAACTGGTGCAGCATCTGTTAGGTATGGGGCGAAGTTTGCAAAGGCAACGAATTCGTTCGCAACGGTTTTCATACCGATGAACTCACCGGCCACAATCGCTTCTTCCCATGGCACACCGATAAGGAATGCAAGAGGAGCGAATACCCAACCAAGTAGCAATTCAAGGCGAAGTTCAGGCATACCGAACCAACCACCGATGCCACCAAGCATACCGTTCACAAGTGCGATAAGACCAATGAAAGCAATAAGCATTGCGCCAACGTTAAGCGCTAGCTGAAGGCCCGCTGATGCGCCGCCTGCTGCTGCATCGATAACGTTAGCAGGTTTGTCATCGCCTTCTGCTTCCATACCATGAAGCTGATCAATTGGCTCGTCAGTTTCTGGTTTCATGATTTTAGCAAATAGTAGACCACCCGGTGCCGCCATAAATGACGCTGCAACCAAGTACTCGATTGGCACACCCATTGAAGCGTACCCGGCAAGAACACCACCAGCGATAGAAGCAAGGCCACCACACATGACTGCGAACAACTCAGATTGAGTCATTTTTGGCACGAAAGGACGAACAACAAGAGGAGCTTCTGTTTGACCAACAAAGATGTTAGCCGCTGCTGACATAGATTCCGCACGAGATGTGCCCAGTGCTTTTTGTAAGCCACCACCAAGAATCTTGATAACCCATTGCATTACACCTAGGTAATACAATACAGAAACCAATGCAGAGAAGAAAATAAGTGTTGGTAGTACGCGGAATGCGAAGATAAAACCACCGCCACCAAACACTTCAAACATTTTGTCTGAAACTAGACCACCAAATAGGAACGATGAACCATCATTACCGTAGTTGATGACGTTAGAAATAGCGTCAGAGAATCCGCGTAGCACTTCTTGTCCCCAAGGAACGTAAAGTACGAATGCACCGAGTAAAAATTGAATAGCGAATGCGCCACCCACTGTTCTGATATTAATAGCTTTGCGGTTATCTGATAATAATACTGCGATTCCGATCAGTACTACCATTCCAACCAGGCTCATAAACAGGCTCATAGTTTATGACTTCCTTATATAATTATTTGGCGTGTAATAAAAAGTTGAAGCTCAAAAGCGGGGGCGATTATACAAACCCTCAGAAAAGAAAGTAGTACCCCCCTCACACTTTCGTCCTCAACACATAAGGCGTACATTCAAAAATGAGAGTCGCGTCACAAATGAACTCTGTAACAAAACCTAAATTAACAAATAACAGCAACTTTACTCACAAATTGAAAACAGTGATTTGCTATTAATTAGGACTTGTGACGTAACCGTTTGCGCACTTTCACTTCTAAGCATGATCAGAGCCAATAGGGTCAGCTTCATCATTTTAGGTTTATTGATACGCCCTTGATAACCACTTAATGGCATATCTGGTGCGTCAGTTTCGATTAATAAACACTCTATTGGCAATTTAGAAATCGTCTCTCTGGTTTTTTTTGCGCGCTCATAAGAAATCACACCACCGACGCCAATAGAGATGCCTAAATTGACGTAATCCATCGCTTGCTGATAACTGCCACTAAAGCCGTGTATTACCCCACCATGTTTAGGCGGACACTGTCGAAGCAATGCCACCATATCTTGATGTGCTTTTCTACAATGCAAAATCACCGGCAACTGATGGGCGTTAGCAATGAAGATATGCTCTTTCAATAATTGCTTTTGTTGCGATTTTAATGCCTCAACGCTTTCCATACCCGCAATAGTATAAAAATCTAAGCCACACTCCCCTATCGCCACACACTTATTAGAGCCTTCGAGCGCTGCGGTCACTTGTGCGTCTAATTTTGCAATTGAATGTTCGGCCAGCGTATCAAGGAACGCGGGGTGGTAGCCTAGCGCATAATAAACATCATCATATTGTTGCGCGAGGTGGGTGACCGTCGACCAATTATTTTCATCGATACCCGGTACAATCATCGCTTTAACACCGGCTAACCTTGCTTCACTGATCACCGCTGGAAGATCGGTATGTTTGGCAACAAGATCTAGGTGGCAATGGGTGTCAATCATCATTAACGGGATCTTTTTTGTAGGGGACACAGCTGCGTTTATTTTCTGGCGTTAGACCCATCGACTGACACCAGTTATCGTACTTTTTTAACCAATTTCGCCACATTTTTTGCATGCAGTTTCTCTCTTCAAAACAATGTAATCGATTGCAACTTAAATCACTCAATAGCTTGTTATATAAAGGATAGCCAATAGTTAGAGTTTTATCATTAAGTTGTGATTTACCACTCAACGCTGTGATAGAAGCGGTTTTTTTTCCATCACGCAAACGATAAAATGTTTCTTATTGTTTGTAAATTCAGCAAAGCATGACGCGGTTGAGTTTACAAGCGAACAATTTCTAGGCACTTATAGCAGGACAGGCCTAGCCTATCGATTCGTCAATGGTATCCCCATCATCTGACACCACAAGGGAACTGAACGTGAAAAAAACTATTCTAAAACTCTCCGCACTAGCAGTGGCGGTCTCATCTTTCAGCGCATTCGCAGCCAAGCCAGCGGTGGTTTACGATACAGCAGGAAAATTCGACAAGTCGTTTAATGAAGCTGTTTTTCAAAATGGTGTAAAACCTTTCAATGCCGATAAAGGCGTTAAGGTTCGTGAATTTGAGCCTCAAAATGAAGCGCAACGTGAACAAGGCCTTCGTCGTCTTGCTAGCCGTGGTTTTACTCCTATTGTTGCCGTTGGTTTCAATATGGCATCGGCGGTTGAAAAGGTCGCGACTGAATTTCCAGACATTCAATTCACTATCATTGATATGGTCGTTGATAAACCAAACGTTCAGTCTATCGTATTCAAAGAACACGAAGGCTCTTTCCTCGTAGGTGCGCTGGCAGCTAAAGCATCAAAGACCGCTAAAGTTGGCTTTGTTGGTGGTATGGACATTCCACTGATTCGTAAGTTTGAGTGTGGTTATCGTCAAGGCGCACAATACGCGAATCCTAACATTGAAACGTTCCAAAATATGACAGGCTCAACCCCTGCTGCGTTTGCTGATCCAGCGAAAGGCTCAGAGCTTGCTAAATCTCAGTTCTCTAAAGGTGTAGATGTTATCTATGCGGCAGCTGGCGGCACAGGTATGGGCGTCTATCAAGCTGCCAAAGATGGCGGTAAGTTCGCGATTGGTGTTGACTCAAACCAAAACCATCTTCAGCCAGGCACCATGTTAACGTCCATGGTTAAGAAGGTCGGTGTAGCGGCGTACAACTCTTGGGAACAAGCAGAGCAAGGTTCATGGGAAGCCGGTGTTAAGGTCCTAGGCCTTAAAGAAGGCGCTGTGGAGTGGGCTTATGATGACTACAACAAAGACCTCATCACACCAGAGATGAAAACCTACCTTGATGAGCTTCAAGCAGAAATCATCGCTGGTAACATCCAAGTGCATGACTACATGTCCGACAACACGTGTAACTATTAATCTGATAGCTATTAATCTGATAATTATCAGAACTCAGTAGCCCTAGGCACTGAGTAATAATAACAATTCAGGTTTAACCAATATCAGAATGAGCCGCTAGACCAAGTGTCTCGCCAATGATTGATACGCCGCTGCCTAAAAACAGCGGCGTATCAATCCATCACTCACCCAATAAACCATCATCTTAAAAAAGACACGACCTATTAAAAATAAATTAATAATCTTTAGGTATTTCACAGTGAGTCAATAGTCGGCACAACCATCCGCCGCGCTAGAAAATATAAGGCAGTATCTCGTGACACAAGGACAATCGATTGCCATCGAACTCAAGGACATCAATAAACGCTTTGGCGCAGTACATGCCAATCGTGATATCGATCTTCGTGTTCCCAAGGGCACTATTCACGGCATCATTGGTGAAAATGGCGCTGGCAAGTCCACGTTAATGAGCATCATCTACGGCTTCTACCATGCCGACGAGGGTGCAATGTGGGTAAATGGTAAGGCATATAAACCAAGCAACTCCCAAGAAGCTATCCAATCGGGTATTGGCATGGTGCACCAACACTTTATGTTGGTAGAAACCTTTTCGGTACTAGAAAACATTGTACTCGGTGCAGAAGACGGCTGGAAACTAGAAGAGAGCTTAGGCAAGGCACGCAAAAAGCTAAAAGCGCTCGCCAAAGACTATGGCCTAGAGGTTCCGCTTGATGCCACCGTAGGAAGCCTACCGGTGGGCCTTCAGCAGCGAGTAGAGATCCTAAAGGCACTCTATCGTGGCGCCAAGATCTTGATACTCGATGAACCGACAGGGGTACTCACCCCACAAGAAGCGGATCATTTGTTTCGCATTCTCGATAAATTAAGAGCGCAAGGCACGACCATAATGATCATCACCCATAAACTGCGTGAGGTTCTTGCTATTACCGATAATATCTCTGTCATGCGTCAAGGCACTATGGTAGAGCACGTCGTGACGTCTGAAACAAACAAAGAACAATTGGCTGAGTTCATGGTAGGCCGAAAGGTCAGACTCTCAATCGATAAAGCGGCTTCCTCACCGAAAAAACAACTGATCACGGTCAAAAACCTACAGTACTTTGACGACGCTGGTGTCGAACGTGTCAAAAGCGTCAGCTTCGGTGTAAAGCAAGGCGAAGTAGTTGGTATCGCGGGTGTCTCTGGTAATGGTCAATCAGAAATACTCGGATTGTTGGCAGGGATCTTACAACCACACTCTGGTTCAATGCACATCAATAACCGTACCCTCGATAAACTCAATCCGCTCAATCCACAGCAAGTGCGTGCCATTGGCGTCGGTCATATTCCCGAAGATCGTCACAAACAAGGGCTCATTAACAAGTTTGATGCACAAGAGGCCTACATCCTCGGTTACCATCATCTTCCGCAATACAACAACGGATTGCTGCAAGATAAGAAAGCCATCAAACAAAGCTGCCAAGCCAGCATGGACAAATGGGATGTGCGTCCTAACGACACCACGTTAAAAACCGCCAACTTTTCTGGTGGTAACCAGCAAAAATTAGTCATTGCTCGCGAGATGGAACAAAATCCCGACATCTTACTCGTTGGTCAGCCCACTCGTGGCGTCGATATCGGCGCAATAGAATATATCCATCAACAGATCATCGCTGCTCGAGATGAAGACAAAGCGGTATTGCTCGTTTCCGTTGAACTGGATGAGATCCTGACGCTTTCCGATCGGATCCTGGTTGTATTTGATGGCGCAATTGTAGGTGAAATCTCGGTTGATGAGGCCGATGAGAAAACGCTCGGTTTGATGATGGCCAACATTATGCCGGACCATCTAAAGACTAAAAAAGAGCAATCAACACAGGGAGAAGTGGCATGAGCCAAGCAAAAGTACCCGCTTGGGTAACCATGGCACTACTGCCCGCCATTAATGTGCTGGTCGCATTCTTGGTATCAGCACTGCTGTTTATGTATATCGATATTAGTCCAGTTGACGCAGCAAAAGTCATGTGGACTGGTGCATTTGGTTATGCCGAAGGGTTCGGTTATACCATGTATTACGCAACGGGATTTATCTTTACCGGTCTTGCGGTTTCTATCGCCTTTCATGCCGGTCTATTTAACATCGGTGGCGAAGGGCAAGCGTACATTGGTGGATTAGGTGTTGGCCTTGTCTGCCTCACTCTTGGCGAATATGCGCCTTGGTACATTACCTTCCCCGTCGCGATTTTAGCGGGTGGGCTGTTTGGGGCGGCTTGGGCTTTTATTCCTGCTTACCTGCAAGCCAAGCGCGGCTCGCACATTGTCATCACCACTATTATGTTCAACTTCATTGCTGCGTCATTCATGGCGTACCTATTAGTTGAGGTCCTCAAACCCGACAACACCATGGCGACTGAAAGTCGTGTGTTTGCTGTCAGTAGCTGGCTGCCAAAAATGCATGAGGTCTTCGCGGTATTTGGTATCCATATCGCGCCGAGCCCAATGAATCTAAGCTTTGTGTTTGCACTCCTTTGCTGCGTATTTGTATGGCTGTTCATGTGGCACTCTCGTTGGGGCTATGAGATTCGCGCTGTCGGAGCTAACCCATCAGCAGCAGGTTACGCCGGCATCAACTACAGCAAGACCATCATTATCACGATGTTGATCTCAGGTATGCTTGCCGGTTTCTTTGGCTTGAATGTATTGCAGGGCGAGTTACATCAAATAAAACTTAATTTTGTAGAAGGCTTTGGTTTTACGGGTATTGCAGTCGCACTAATGGGACGAAATCACCCTGTCGGTGTTTTGCTTGCCAGCTTACTGTTTGGCTTTCTCTATCAAGGCGGTGCAGAACTAAGCTTCGAGTATGGCGTGGACAGAAATATCGTTGTGGTATTACAAGGGTTGGTCATCTTGTTCTCTGGCGCATTAGAACATATGTTCCGACCATCACTAGAGAAAACCTACTTAAGGCTATTTACTAAGCCCAATGTCGACGCAGAGAAGGGAGTCGCGTAATTATGTTTGAAACGATTATTCTCATGCTCGATGCAACCTTAAGGGTAGCAACCCCCTTAATATTGGCGTCGCTCGCTGGCATGTTTTGTGAACGAGCTGGCATCGTCAATATTGCACTAGAAGGTAAGTTATTGGCGTCAGCCTTTGCAGGCGCAGCAACGGCACATGTCACGGGCTCTGCATGGCTTGGCTTATTTGCTGGTGTTGGCATCTCAGTATTGCTCGCGTTACTGCATGGCTTTGCCTCCATCACACACCGTGGTGATCAGGTGGTCAGTGGTATGGCGATCAACATTCTTGCCGCAGGTTTAACGGTTACGCTTGGGCGTCACTGGTTTAGTCAAGGTGGTCAAACGCCATCATTATCAGGCGACGCGCGTTTTGCGCCAATCACACTTCCCGGCGCAGACGCACTCGCGGACGTACCGGTTATTGGTTTGGTTTACTCAGAGCTAATCAGCGGTCACTCTGTATTAGTCTATTTGACTATCATAACGGTACCGGCTGCCTGGTATTTGCTATTTAGGACCCGATTTGGTCTTAGACTTCGCGCAGTCGGTGAATCCCCTTCTGCAGTGGACACCGCTGGTATTTCCGTGGTGCGTATGCGTTATGCGGCAGTGGCTATTTGCGGGGTATTAGTGGGGATTGGTGGTGTCTACTTATCTGTTGCTCAAACGGCTCAATTTATTCCTAACATGAGTGCTGGTAAGGGCTACATGGCTCTCGCTGCGCTGATTTTTGGTAAGTGGCGACCGTTTACGGCTATGGGTGCTTGTCTATTATTTGGTTTCCTTGATGCATTGGCAATTCGCATGCAGGGCGTCAAAATTGGTGATTTCCCTATTCCAGTTCAAGCGATTGAAGCCGTTCCGTATATCCTGACCGTCTTCCTACTCGCCGGCTTTATTGGCAAAGCCATCGCCCCCAAGGCAATTGGTGTCCCGTACTCAAAAGAGCGCGAGTAGCAATATAAGTCGTTGTGTTCATTGCGTGAAAAATGAGTTAATCATTTTCGCTCAATGAACCAATCTAACGGGTTATTGCACGATTAAAATTTACGCATAAAAAAGCGCTCTGGTGAGCGCTTTTTCTCTATACAAGCCGTGGTAACTAAAAAGCTATCCTAATTAGTGTTCACGTGTAGCTCGGAATTTCACTTCAGGGAAGCGCTCTTGTGCTAGGTTTAGATTCACCATCGTTGGGGCAACGTAGCTCAAGTTATCACCGCCATCAAGCGCCAAGTTTTGTTGGCTCTTACGCTTGAACTCTTCAAGTATCTTAACATCATCACACTCAACCCAACGTGCCGTTGCTACGTTAACACTCTCATAGATCGCCTCAACGTTGTACTCCGCTTTTAAGCGCGCCACAACCACATCAAACTGAAGCACACCTACCGCGCCAACGATAAGGTCATTGTTTTGGAGTGGACGGAACACCTGTACAGCCCCCTCTTCAGAAAGCTGTACTAAACCTTTAAGCAACTGCTTTTGCTTAAGAGGATCACGTAAGCGGATGCGTCGGAATAACTCCGGTGCAAAGTTTGGAATACCAGAGAACTTCAGGCTTTCACCTTGAGTAAAAGTATCACCAATCTGAATCGTACCGTGGTTATGCAGACCAATAATATCGCCAGCAAATGCTTTTTCAGCTCGAGAACGATCACCAGCCATAAACGTCACCGCATCCGAAATACTGACATTTTTACCAGTACGAACATGGTTCATCTTCATACCTTGGTTGTAAGTACCCGATACAATACGCATAAAGGCAATACGGTCACGGTGTTTTGGATCCATGTTGGCTTGGATTTTAAACACAAATCCTGAGAACTTTTCTTCTGTCGCTTCAACATCACGCTCGATCGCTTGACGCGTTTGAGGGCCTGGCGCCCACTTCGTCAGGCCATCTAGCATGTGGTCAACACCGAAGTTGCCCAATGCCGTACCAAAATAAACAGGTGTTAATTCACCAGCAAGGAATAAATCGAGATCAAACTCAGGACACGCGCCAATAACTAGTTCAAGCTCTTCACGCACGCTTTCCGCTAAGTCTTCGCCGACTGCTACATCAAGTTCAGGGTTGTCTAAACCTTTAATGATTCGAACGTCTTGGATTTCATGACCATGACCAGATTCGTATAAGATCGTTTCATCACGGTGGATGTGGTAAACGCCTTTAAATTCTTTACCGCAACCAATTGGCCATGAGATTGGCGCACAAGCCATACCAAGCTCGCTTTCTACTTCATCTAGCACTTCCATTGGGTCACGAACATCACGGTCAAGTTTGTTCATAAACGTCACGATAGGGGTGTCACGTAGGCGCGTCACTTCCATCAATTTACGAGTACGATCTTCGACACCTTTTGCCGCATCGATAACCATCAGACATGAGTCAACAGCAGTCAGTGTACGGTAAGTATCTTCCGAGAAATCTTCGTGTCCAGGAGTATCTAAAAGGTTAACAAGACAATCGTTATATGGAAATTGCATCACCGATGTCGTGACCGAGATACCACGTTCTTTCTCCATCTCCATCCAGTCAGATTTTGCATGCTGGTTAGAGCCACGGCCCTTTACGGTACCCGCTTTTTGGATTGCATTTCCGAACAAAAGTACTTTTTCGGTAATCGTGGTTTTACCCGCATCCGGGTGAGAAATGATTGCAAACGTTCTACGTTTAGACACTTCTTGCTGAAATTGATTTGACATGTATCTCGATCTTCTTGAGTTGTAGAACAGCTAATTGCAGGCACGGTAAACTGTGCGAGGCTATTCGAAGGCGTCGATAAAATAATGGGCGCTATTTTCACCGATCCTGTTGGTTTTCTCAATGAATACTTTTTTAAAGTCAACAATCCCTGGTGTTATCGGCTCAACGCTCAGTCAAATATCGTGATTCGGAGTTATTACTTACCTGCCATCACTTACAATTACTCACCTCTTCTATAGCGACCAAGCATGGCCGACAGTGATGTAGTACGCCCACTCCTCCGGCCCCTTGGCGACATCAACTCCAGCTCGCATGTTGAGCTGACGAGCCACTAAATATCGAAATCCACCACCGACCATGGTTCGATACGTCGCATCGGAAAAATTTTGGCCTTCGTCAAACGCTTTACCCGTGCCAGTAAAACCGATCAATGACCAACGTGGCGTAATATCATAGCGAGCTTCTAGCTCAACCAATGCCATGTCATCACCTTGGTAACGCATAGCAGGGATACCGCGCATGTTAATAAAAGGTCTTGCGTAGTATGGCGCATCATCGGTGACGGTCTGATAATCACCACGAAGGCCAACCACGACATCAGGGATAACGGGCGTAAAATAATTCAGTTGAAGTCGTGTCTTACGATAATCCAAATCACCGCCAAAAGATTGATTGTGAAACTCAGTACCCAACTTAGCTTTCAAGCCATCATTCGGTGTAAAGATGCTATCGCGGCTATCGTAGGTTACTTTGAGTTCAACATTTGCATCATTCATATCAAAATCGATAGGGGGAAGGTTGACGATATCGTTACCAAGATCAAAGGTCGTTTTTGAAGAAAGTATTGCGTACTTAGCACCAATAAACCAATCTGAACCTGCAATTCGATAATCGATATCCTGCATGAAATACAGACCATCAATATTAAAATCGAGTGGATAATCTCGAACATAATATTTAAGATTAAACGAACCATAAAACAGCCCACCTTGATAGCGCCAGGTATCTTCTTTCCATGAACCGAAATGGAACGCACCGGTGAGCCAAGTACCGTTTTCCGTCGCAGCGGCGGCCACCGCGGTCACGCTAGGTGGCAGACCAGCGATCTCATCTGGATGTTCTTTGCGCTGTCGCTCTCGCGCTTCCGATTCATGAAAGAACATCAGTGCCGCCCCGCCACCTGCACCGACAGCAGGATCGGTGATGATAATAGGAACAGGCATAAAGCCGACAGCATTGTCTAACACCCACGAACTAGCATCAAACATACCATCTGTCGGATCGATAAACTGGTCAAAAGCCATTGAGGGAGCGCAAATCAATCCTGCGCAGATAAAGCTCGCTGATGATATTCTCAAAAACACCTCCTTGTGTGCATTCAATGTTGAGACAATTGACTCTAAATAGTATCCGCACTCGTCATTTTGCTCTATTTTCTCAACGACTTATTGTTATCCAAACCACCATCTTTGACAATCATTAGAGAGATATGACATCGCACGCATACCTACTATTCAACATAAAGAACAGCAAAGCCCACTCATTAGCTATTATCGTAGACCATCGACAATCTTCCTTAACATGCATGTTGCAAATAAACGTACATGACCCATCCTTTTTACAAATGCTATTATTAAGGTCTCCACGTTTTCCCAATGTGAGCGATTAATCGAAGCACCTAGTCATTTTTTAGGCACCTATCGATTTATTAGTTACATTCGGCCTCTGTTTACGCATCAAAACAGTGAACTCATGGCTATTTTTGGATGTCTTATAATGGCAAAATAGGCGGATCAATAGAGAAGAGAGTCGATACTGTGTCAGAACAAGCTCCATTAGATATTCGAATTGAAGAAAATCAAACCCGAGTGAAAGATCAGTTAAATCGCATTCTTTCCAGTAAGGCGTTTGATCAAAGCCCAAAAATGAAAGAGCTACTGACTTTTGTCGTGGAGCAGACCTTGGCGGGTAAAGGCGATCGTTTGAAACAGTTTACGATTGCAACAGAGGTCTTTGACCGTGATGCAGAATTCGATCATCAAGCCGACCCTATTGTAAGGATCCAAGCAGGAAGAGTCCGACGAACGCTTGAGACTTATTACCTAACGGAAGGGGTGAACGATCCACTTTTCTTAGCGATACCAAAAGGTCGCTATAGCCCTGTTTTTACCCCACAAACGCCGCAAGCCGTCCGACAAACAGCAACCTTGGCACAGATAGCTCGAGACAACCAACAAGATCTAAGCCCAACGATTACCGTTCTGCCTTTTCTATCTTTGTCTGATGATCCTGAAAAACGATTTTTTGCTGAGGGCTTCGGTGAAGAACTTGCAACTGAACTCGCTCGCTTTGATATGCTAAAAGTCGTGTCTATGCATGCGTTAGGCGAAAATAGCCTCGACCCTAGGACCTCTTCTGATATCAAAGGCCTTGGCAAAGAACTCGATGTTTCCTTCATTACCTCTGGCACCATGCAAGCTTTAGGCAACAAGATTCGAATCTATGCGAAACTTTATCGAACGGATAGTGGCGAGCAAGTCTGGGCGGAAAAATACACCTGCGATCTAACGACCGATGACTTATTTTCGGTTCAAGATGAGATTATTGCGGAAGTTGTTGCTGAGCTGGCTTCAAGTTTCGGCATCATTCATCGTGAAATTTACCAAAGCTGTAATCAGAAAAAGATTGAACACCTATCCACATATGAAGCGACATTGCGTTACCGACATTATTTAATGACGCTTTCAGAGGAAACCCACCAGCTCGCGACTCAAGCCTTGCTAAGCGCCGTCGAGCGTGAGCCTTACGTAGCATTGTTACATGCCATGCTTGCGGTCTTGTATTTCGATGCAGAGATGCTGGGAATGGGAAACAGTGACAATGCGGTTGAAACTGGACTCAGCTACGCTAAGCGTGCCGTAGAGCTGGAGCCCAACAACCAAGAGTCACAAATCGCCATGCTCATGGCGCACCAGATAAAAGAAGATATCTCTGGCATTATCGAAACCGTCAACAAGGTTATCGACATTAATCCCAATGCGGCCTATCAGATTGGTTTATGTGGTTGGGCTTTATGTATGGCGGGTGAGTTTGAGCGGGGATTAGCACTAATTACTAATTCAAAAGCGCTCAACCCGTTTAGACCCCCTTGGTTCTCTATCGCAACAATTGTGCATCAAATCATGCTCGATGATTATGATGGCGCGGAAAAATCCGTCAGTAAGCTGTCACTTAGACGTCTATTTTGGGTGCCTATGTTAAAGGCTATTATTCAAGTACAAAAAGGTGAATTCAAACAAGCACAAGCGAGCTATAAAGAAATGCTGCAACTTCGTCCTGACTTTGAAGGTAATGAAGCCCGTTATTTAGGGGCGTTTATTGCGAGCCCTGAGATTAAAAACAAACTGTTGCTGGCACTTGACCGATTATAATCTTTTTGTACTAAACGAATAACGGCAAGCCCCTGCTCGCCGTTATTCGTTGACAATCCCTATCACCAATAATTAATCATAAAGTACGTCATCATAGTATTCCTCTTCAATATACTCTTCTTCTATGATTTCTTCCGCGATGTACTCTTCTTCGATGTACTCTTCAGCAATGTATTCTTCGGCAATAATTTCATCCTCAACGATAACATCGGTCGCAACCTCACAAGCACCTTCATAGTAAGCACCATCAACGGCTCCTCCGACAGCACCCGCACCACCACCAATGATCGCGCCTGCTTTAGCACCATGTGAACCATCGACAATTCCACCAACAACCGCGCCAGTGATTGCGCCATCAACCGCACCGACTACAGCGCCCTCTGCTGTCTGGTCGCAATAATACGCTAGGCTTTGAAAGCTCAGCAGGGATAACACTAACGTTAAGATCATTTTTAATTTCATCACATACTCTTCCTACTATTGAGCAAGCTGGTTATAAGCATCAATACTCATTCCAGCACTAAAACCGCCATCGACACCAATAGCCTGTCCATTAACGAAGCTACTGTCTTGCGAGGCGAGAAAATGTATTACTGCGGCAACTTCTTCTGGTTGGCCAATTCTCCCCAAAGGCACCGCTCTTTGTTCCATTCGTAACTGAGGTTCACCACCTTCAGCGTGGGCACGGGGGGTATCAACGGACGTGGGACAAACCGCATTCACTCTGATCTGTTTATTTCCAAGCTCTAACGCCGCCGTTTTAGTAATACCAAGTACAGCCCACTTCGAGCTCGCAAGAGCGCCAAGGTAAGGAACACCCGACGTCCCCGCCGAAGAGGCCACATTAATAATGCTTGATTTGAATGGCATATAAGGCACCGCGTGTTTAATTGCCAATGCGGTTCCTAACGCATTCACAGCATAATTGGCATCGTATTCGGCTTTTTTAGATTCCATTATCGTACTGTAGCCATTGGTAGAACCGGCGCAATTCACCAATACATCGATGCGCCCAAAGTGTTCGAAGGTAATGGCCATGAGCTCGCTAATAGCAATTTCATCGGTCACATCAACATCTATATACAGGGCATCTAACGACCTATTTTTCGAAGCCACAGCATCGAGACCAGCAATGACTAGACGACCGCCGGCGTTATGCAGCCGCAACGCTGTCGCTTCACCAATACCGGAGGTTCCACCGATGACGACAATAACCTTATCTGTTAAGTGAAATGGCACTGCCATATGTGTTTCCTCATAGTGGTGATAATCGGTGAGAAAAGATGGTAGCGGACTCCGTCGTTAAATCGCAGTTACAAACTGGGATCGATCCAGTAACACAGGCAGTAAAAACCTATTGATTCATGGATAAAAGGGAGAGTGATAACAGAGGTAAATAACCGAATGTAATAACAGAAAGTAATCACAGAGAGTAATAAGGCATCCTTGCCTTAGCATCGCGCATCCACATCATTACAGATAAATAGAATAAATGAGATTTAGAAGAACCAGGTAGCGCCGATACGTACCTCTCGATTACCATCCAGATGCTTCATTCGTGATTCTCCAGCTGCTTTAAAGAAATGTTCAGAATACGTGACGTTCCCCCAAACACTGCCATCTGATGATAATGGCACTCCACCTTCCATCATCATTTCAAGCGACTGCTCATTCTGCCCAAAGGCATTCTTGTAATTCGCATATTGCGGGTTAACCGTAATGTATGAGCCTTTCTCTGTTAGGTAAAAAGAGTTAAACCAGTTTGCCTGCCAGCCATCACCAGATTTACCGTTATCGTAAGCATTTCGCATGATAGCCACGTTGGGATAAGAAACCCAAGACTCAAATGGTGTGATGACCTTGGCCACTGCTCCAACGGCAACGGTATTATTCGCCCCTGTGTCTTTTACCACCCAATTATTGGCATAATCGATATAGTCGAGCGAGAAACCAATTTCAGGTAGTAGTTCAAAACCGGTTGAATGAACCTGGAAGTAACGAGCACGAACACGAGACATACCAAAATCTGGCGATTTACCATTTTTGGTATCTGCATCAACATTGGTTTGGAAATCGCCCTCCAACTGAGCAAGATACCCAATGCTTTCAGTGTAAGAGCCGGCCATGTTTAATTGCAGTCGCGTTAGGCCGTCTTTACCTTTCGCGCCGGAGTCAACTTTCAAGTAAGTTTGTGGACGAGTAACGTCAGCAGGATCATTCACTTGCTCTTCAGTTGCATAAGCATTAATCGCTGCACCACTCAATACAAAAAGTGATAGTGCTGATAATCGGTTCATGGTCAGTTCCCATTGGTATCAATAATTAACGGGAATTATGCCGACGCATACCTCAATTAAAAGTAACTAAGGGTAATGTAACCTATATGACAGTTAGATAGTTTGAGCCAACAAAACTCGCCACAACCGTCAGTTGAGGCAAGAAATTGCAGGATTTCGAATAAAAGGTGATCGGTGGAAGGGCGCGGACTGGAAACGATAAAAGTACTACATACCAAACATAAAATAATAACTCATGATAATGCCATCTTCACGACCGTTATCCGTTGGGTAATAATCCTTGCGGCGATCCACCTCATTAAAACCTTCGGCCAAGTAAAGTCGTATCGCGGATTGATTACTTTCACGCACTTCTAGCCAGGCACTTTCCGCACCCGTTTTCTGACACTGCTCAAGAAAGTGTTCGATTAGCGCTCTACCATAGCCTTGACCTTGCCATTTTGGGGCAATCGCTACGTTCAATAATGATACCTCACCAACGATATTCTGAGCATAAAAGTAGCCAACAAGGTGACCATCAACCAGCATGACTGCATTTTGTGCTCCCCGACCATTCGTCTCCTCAATCATAGACGCCTTCCATGGATGCGAATGGGCTTGGCGTTCTATTTCAAGGATGGCGGTAACGTGATCTGGGCTAAGCGCGAGAAATTCTATATTAGGCATAAGAACGGATTTGATTCCAAAGGGCTCGTCTTTCTGCATCATTACCATCAATATTGGTTAATAGCGGAGAAATGAGTTGGTTAGGTTGAGTAATAAAAGTACGTAACGACAGCAATTGTTGATAACGCTCATCAGCACGGTCATCGCCTGCAAACCATAGCCACTTAGGTATATGAGCACCGTCTAGATGCAATAATTGTTCAGGCGTAATGTGCTGAGAGCATGCAATATCAAGCTTCATCGCTTTGAGAATCTTTTGATAAAACAACGCTGTTTCGTTTTCTGGCTTCACTGGAGAAACAAAAAGCAGCTCGCACTCTTGAGGCAAGGTTAAGGTCTGCTTTGGTTGCACTGACAGCCGTTCGGGATGCGTTAACTCCCAAGTTTGGATGCCCATCAATTGCAGCTTTACGTTATCTCGTGGCATGGTTCACTCATTGGTCTGTCATCTATCGACGCGAAGTTTAACAAAGCTTATGTGAATCACCAACCATCCCTCGCCTAGCCGGCATCAAGCCGTCAGGATCCAACCGAGTTTTAGCACAAGATTACGTGATACCTCGCCCCGTTTTCATAACAGCAACGGTGCCGAGAATAAGACATAGATTTCCTCGTTCAAAGAAATCTATGCTACGGGTATTTTACTATAATTCGTTAAATTCAGAGCTGTAATCAACCAACCCTGTGCCTGCTGTAAATAAGGCTGACAATGGTTGCTCGGTCAGCGAACGGGCTTGAAATGCTCCTTCAGGCACCTCCCACTGACAAGAGAGTCCGAAGTCGGATGCCGATTGAAATCCAAATCGACCATAAAACTTAGGATCCCCTAACACGACACACGCTGGGTAGCCCAGTTCTGGTAGGGTCTCAAATGCCTCTTTCAATAGCGCCGTCGCTACCCCATTCCCTTGGTGGTCAGCATTCACAGCAAGTGGCGCAAGCCCTTGCCAAGCATAATCTTCACCATCCACACACACAGGTGTAAAAAGAACGTGACCAATCACTTCACCTTCATCAGTACAGGCAATCAGAGACAAGGTCAGCTTGCTATTTTCTCTTAAGGACATCACAAGATTTGCTTCAGCATCTGAGTCAAATACCGACTTAAGTAATCGATCAATGACTAAGATATCAGACGGGGCTTCAGTTCGAATAAGCATGGGTAACCTCGTTTTCAGCCGTTGATGATTGCGTGCCTTTATAAACAAAATCGGCAAGGTGATTCAATGCACTTAGCATGGTGTTAGGTAATGCATCGAGATCAACGCTGTCCATCAAGTTTTTAACTTCAAGTCCCAGCTCCGTGTCACCTTCGATACTCAAACGACGTTGAAAAAAGAGAGTATCCGGATCTTCTTTACGACCAGCAATGAGTACTAAATCGTTCAAATTACCACTGAAACTCACGTCATCAGATTGAGGTTGCTCTGCAACCAACAGCTTTTCGTCCACATAAGAAATATACCAACTGAGGTTTAGATCACGAATATGGACTTTTAACCACTTATCTTCAAGAAATTCAAAGTCACCATCTTCAAGTGATTCTTTAAAAACGATTTTTAGTGCTTCAGACAATGCCATGTTCTGAATTTTGGTTGGCAGAAAATGGACTGGAGATCGCAAAATTTGTGCTGCGTTTTTAACTAGTTGACTTCGAATCTTGTCTAACACGCGGTTTTTCCGTTAATTTATACTTCAGATGGCTCATAATACGATATTTGCACAAAAAAAATCCTGTTATGTGTCAAATATTTCTAGCTTTGGACTCCGCCCTTTTCTAACTGATTAATCGCGGTTATAGTGTGGGGGTTACTGATATATAAGCTCTTCAGAGAACTGGTAGTACATTGATGTCATCCAAATCGTTAAAGGAATACTTCGCCAAACTCACATCCAATAGCCCGTTCTTTTTTGCTATTTTGGATGCCGAACACCAATACTGCATGGTCAATGATCGGTATTGTGATGTTGCTGGACTGACCCATAGTGATCTGGTCGGCATGAACGATCAACAAATCCTAGGTGAGCGCTTTTACCACAAACTCAAACCCTATTATGAACGCGCTTTGAACGGAGAATCCATTGAAGCCGAGGTCACATTAGATGAATCCAATGTGGAATCGAGTTTGCATTTTAGTCTCTCTCCGGTAGCGTTAGATGGCACCATTGAAAACGTGGTATTTCACGCCATCGATACCTCTGAAAAACAAATCCTCTCCCGCTCTCTCGAAGAATCAGAAAGCAAATTCCTTAAACTGTCGCGGCTCATCCCGGAAGGTCTGCTGATCGTCGAGGATGATTGTATCTTGTCTGCCAATCCGGCCGCAGCACGTTTATTTGGCTATTCTTCAGCAAGTGATTTATTAAGTGAGTCACTTAGCCGGTTGTTGGTTGATGATAGTAATCGCACACCAAGCCCATTAAACTTCAAATCAACCGTAGATAGTAAAGCGCTGAATTTTATGACCAGTGACGCCTGCGGTTCAAAGCGTCACCTCGCATTGAATATAGACGACGCAAATCTCTTTGGTAATAGCGCGCACCTCATCCTTATTCAAGATATGGATGAGAAACCCAAGCCTGTTGCAAAAGACAGTCATGAAGATGTCAATATTGATGCATTAACCAAACTCTATAACCGGCTTGGTTTTACTCGCTGTCTTGATCATTTCATCGAGAACAAAACGCCATTAGTCATGTTGTATCTCGACCTCGATAACTTTAAAAACATCAATGATTCGCTTGGTCATCACATCGGTGATCGAGTCATACAAGAAGTCTCTACCCGGCTCAAACGCCACTTACCACAGCACACCGTCTTAGCACACCTAGGTGGTGATGAATTTGGCATTATTCTGCCAGAACCAGAAGGCAGTAGCGCCGTTGATATGTTGGCAGAAAAGATCATCAGCCTAATCAACCAACCGTTCGATTTACATCACTTTAGCAAACGACTTGCCTGTTCTATTGGCAGTGTCACTTATCCCAATGACGGTCACGATCCTCGAATCTTGCTACAAAACGCTGACACCGCGATGTATGAAGCCAAAGCTCGTGGACGCAATCGACTGGTCAAGTTCAATGACCAGATGAACAAAGAAGCTCGTATGCGACTCTGGCTTGAGATCGAACTACAAAAAGCATTGGCGCAAAATGGCCTTGAGGTTTGGTATCAACCTAAGGTTAATGCTCGTGATTTCAGTATCAATGGTGCAGAAGCATTGGTGCGCTGGAAGCACCCTGTAGAAGGGTACATTAGCCCAGCCTCTTTTATTCCTGTTGCCGAACAAGCAGGGCTCATCGAAAGCTTAGGTCGAGTCGTCATGCGTGATGTATTCAACACAGTGAAACGATGGAAACAACAAGGCATTTTGCCTGGCCGTGTCGCGATTAACCTATCCCCAGAGCAGTTTGGCAATCCAAAGCTCATTGATTATATGGAACGCTTACTCCGCAGTACAGGCCTAGACCCTAGCTGTATTACTTTTGAGCTTACCGAGAGCGCCGTGATGAGTAACAGTGAGCACACGTTGCAAATGCTCGACGCCATCAAGAAACTTGGCTTTGCGCTGTCCATTGATGATTTTGGTACCGGCTATTCATCCTTATCCTATTTGGCGCACTTCCCAATCGACGAGCTAAAAATCGACCGGGCCTTCATTATGGATATCGATACCCTGCCCAAGCAATTGACCGTGATTGAAAATATCATCAACCTAGGTCGTTCACTCAACCTGTCGGTGGTGGCAGAAGGGGTAGAAACTCGCCATCAAGCAACCTTATTGTCGAACTTAAATTGCCATTCAATCCAGGGGTTCCATTTTCATCGTCCACAGCCCAAACACGAAGTCGAGGTACTGTTTGCGCAAAACCGACGCCATCGTAATTGAGTCGTGACGTATTTGAGACACCGTTGAGACGAATTAACAATCGTAATGACCTAGTGTAATCGCCATGACGATTAAAACATCACCGCGAACCGTCATGCTCTGCCAATAACATCAACACTTAGATGCTCCCAATTAAGTGTTGATGTGTTCCATACCGACTTCGCTGTCAGACTCATCCGCCTTCAATTTCACATCAAAGTGTTTACCTCTTTGGTGTTAATTCCATGTTTATTAATGTAAACCTGCCTCACATCAAATTGGCCATTCATCTTTCTTCATAAAATGCGGGCCTATGTAGGAATAATTGGTATTGAGCTTATGGAACTCTTATGCCCGGCAGGTAATCTCCCTGCGTTAAAAACGGCAATAGATTGCGGCGCAGATGCGGTGTACATTGGATTCAAAGATGACACAAACGCACGTCACTTTGCAGGACTTAATTTTACTGGCAAAAAACTAGAACGTGCGGTGCAATATGTCCATGATCGCAATAAAAAACTCCACATCGCATTAAACACGTTTGCTCACCCTAATGGGTTTGAGCGCTGGACGAACGCCGTCGATCAAGCGGCCGACTTAGGCGTAGATGCTCTGATTGTAGCTGATATTGCCGTTCTCGATTATGCGGCAAACAAATATCCTGATTTGGAACTGCATCTCTCCGTTCAAGCATCTGCGACTAACACCGCGGCCATCGATTTCTATCACCAGAATTTCAATGTCAAACGTGTCGTATTACCACGCGTATTATCGATCCATCAAGTGAAACAGCTGTCACGAAATATCACCTCTGACGTTGAACTCGAGGTCTTTGCTTTTGGTAGCTTATGCATCATGGCGGAAGGACGTTGTTACTTGTCCTCTTACCTGACGGGTGAATCCCCTAATACGGTAGGTGCTTGCTCACCAGCGAAATACGTTCGCTGGCAAGAGACCGAAAACGGCCTGGAATCTCGCTTAAACGATATACTCATAGACCGCTATTCAGCAGGTGAAAATGCCGGATACCCTACCCTGTGCAAGGGCCGCTTTGAAGCTGAGATTGACGGTGAGCGAAAGCGCTACCATGCTTTAGAAGAGCCCACCAGCCTGAATACCCTGTCGATGCTGCCAGAGCTTTTTGCTGCGAATGTGACCTCCGTGAAAATAGAAGGGCGTCAACGCAGCCCGGCTTACGTAGAGCAAGTAACACGAACATGGCGTGAGGCGATAGACTTATATCAGAAAGAACCACAGCAATACCGTGTGAAACAAACATGGGATCAGGCGCTCGCGAACGTTTCTGAAGGGACACAAACTACACTCGGTGCGTACCACCGTAAATGGCAGTAATCAGAGGTTAATTGATGAAGTATGCACTCGGCCCTTTGTTGTATTTTTGGCCTAAACAAGACGTAGAAAGCTTCTACGAGCAAGCAAAATCCAGTTCTGCCGATATCATTTATCTCGGTGAGACCGTGTGTTCGAAACGCAGAGAAATGAAGGCCACACACTGGCTTGATATCGCAAAAGAACTTTCGCAATCCGGTAAGCAAGTCGTGATTTCCACGATGGCACTGCTCGAAGCACCCAGCGAAATTAGCATCATGAAGAAATACATCAACAATGGTGATTTTGCGATTGAGGCCAATGACGTATCTGCCATTCAGCTTGCTCACGAAAATAAGGTACCTTTCATCGTAGGTCCAGCCGTCAATACCTACAATGCGCGAACGCTCCAGCTCTTTGCTAAGCAAGGTATGATTCGTTGGTGCATGCCCGTTGAGCTTTCTCGTGAATGGCTTGTGAATACACTAGAACAAGCGGAACAACTTGGTATTCGCCAGCAATTTGACGTCGAAGTCTTTAGTCACGGTTACATTCCTCTTGCCTATTCCGCTCGCTGCTTTACTGCTCGCGCGGAAAACAAGGCCAAGGACGATTGTGAGACATGCTGTATTAAATATCCGACAGGCCTGCAAGTTGAAAGCCAAGAAGGTCAATCTATCTTCAACCTTAATGGTATTCAAACCCAATCTGGTTATGAGTATAACTTGGTGAATGACCTACAATCGATGCAAGGCTTGGTTGACGTTGTCCGTTTAAGTCCAATAGGATTAGACACCTTCTCCGAGGTGGATCGCTTCAGAGCTAATGAGAATGGGGCGAACCCTGTACGCGACCTTGATCGTCAATGCAACGGTTATTGGCACCAGATCGCAGGATTGAATATCCAATAAAAAAAAGCACTTCACACGACTGGTGAAGTGCTTTTTTCTTTTCATGCCGCTATGTTTTATATCTCTATGTTTTATACAGCGACAGCAGGCACACCCGAATCTTCTTTAAGTAGGCGCACATCTTTCCACATCATATAAACCACAACAATGGTCAATGCGATGTTCGAGATAGGATAAGCAATCCATATTCCCGTCACCCCCCATATCTTCGGTAACACGTAAAGAAACGGTAATTGAACCAGCATGTTCCCTAAGGTCACAAACAACGCTTTCTTACTCATATTGATGGATTGATAATACGCAGCGGCAACCACGAGAAAGCCATCAAGAAACATAGAAAACAAGTGCAGGCGAATACCCGTCACCGTATTGTCGATCAACATAGTGTCGGTCGAATTGAAGATCGACACGACATCAACTGGATACACATTAAGTAGCCCAACAAATACTGCGCCGCCAGCAACGGCACTGATCATTGCGACTTTAAATAACTTTCGCATGTTGTCTTTTCTACCAGCGCCAAAGTTATAGCTCAGCAATGGCTGCATTGCATTGGCAATGCCTTCCACAACTAAGTAGTAAAATGACACGATATAACCCAGAATCGCATATGCACCAACCAACACGACGGAGCCATAATCCGCAAATAATTTGTTATGCAACGCGATCATGAACGAACCATACGCGAACATAAAAAAGCTGGCCAAGCCGATAGACAATATCGGTGGCACGACGTCAAATTGGAACCTAAAATCGCTGAATGTTAAGCGCATTTTCGCTTGTTTTGAGAAGAAATATGCCACACCAAGGATTGTGACTACTGCTTGTGCGATGGCCGTAGCTAACGCCGCACCGGCAAGCTCCCATGCAAATAACACAATAAAGACATAATCTAAAACAATGTTGATCACAGCGCCAATCACCATCAACAAGGTCGCGGCGTTCGGACTATCATCATTTCGCAATAAGAAAGGGACTGCGATTGAGCCTAACGCAAACACGCTGCCCACAATCAGGACATCAAGATACTGTGTGGCTAGCTCCAACATTCGCCCCTGCGCCCCTTGAAGCTGTAGCGCATTATCCGAGAAGCCCCATAGCGCCAATGCCACAATAGGTCCCAGAGCCAATAGCAACATTAAACCCGTTGCCAGCGTTTTCTTCGCTGCCTCTAAGTTACCCTCACCTTGCTTGATGGATGATAGTGCGCCCGTACCGACACCAATCATCATGCCAATCCCTAAAATTACGCTGATCACCGGCCAGACGACATTGATACCAGCCAGACCTTCACTGCCCATATATTGGCCAATAAAAATACCATCAACAACTTGATAGAGGCCATTGACCAACATCGCGGCAATGGTTGGGATTGCGTAGCGCCAAAATTGGCGATAGATTGATTGTTGCATGTTTCTTCTCACTTTAGTTATTCAGGCTAACTAAATAGTTAAATTTTAAGATAACGCTTTCGCTAACAGCTGATCCAACAACTCGGACTCTGCCGTATTGAGTTTAGCTTTGAGTTTATTAGCCACAATGCCATATATATACACTTCGGAACTCAGTGGTACCCTCGCTTTTTCTGTCAGCCTGACGCGCTTAGAACGGGCATCGTCAAGGCAAGCAATTCGCTCAACCAATCCCTTTCTCTCTAACCGCTTAACCATATTGGTCGCTGATGGCTTAGATACATCAAGCTCGTTGGCCAAATCGGTAAGACGAATTGGCTCCTCCGATGTTTGAATCGCCTTAAGGTAGTCATACTCATTGAAACTAAGATGGCTAAGAGGATCTTCTTGGCTATTTGCTCGCCACACTCTTGCCGTTAACCTCTCTAGGTCCTCGATACTCGATTCAATAGACATTCACACTACTCATTAATTAGCCAGGCTAACTATCTTAATCCAACCTAATGATAAGTTCAAGGCACAAAAAAACCAGCCACTGGGGCTGGTTTTGTAAAGTAGACTAAAGCGCTACTCTGTCGCTTCAGATTGAAGCTTTGCCTGCTCCGCTTGCTTTGCTTTCTCTTGAGCCGCTTGCTCAGCTCTTGCAATTTCAAATATTTTAGTCAGCTCTAAGAACGCATATTTATGCTCAGCATAATCATAAACATTTTGAGCAATGGCTAGCTTATATAGCGATACCGCTGCTGGATAGTTACCTTCAATTTGATGGCGTTTAGCCAAATAGAAGTACACCTCAGTCAGTCGCTCCGCGAGCACAGTGTTGTCTCTACTGCTTGCTAATACCGCTTTAAAGGCTTGTTCTTCGGTTACTTTATCTAACATCAACGCCACTAAAATCCAGCCCCAATCATTGTTACGAGATTGATAGCGTTTTTCGAGTGCAATACCCGCATCGACTGGGCCTACTTCACGAGAAATAATGTAAAGCCAAAGTGCGCGGTAAGGATCAGACGGTGCCTCTTGGTAATACGTCATCATGCCTTCAATCGCGAGTGGAAATCGATCGCCATAGTAAAGCGCAATAGAGCGATTTCTTAAGGCATATGAGTTTGCTGCATCTAATTCTAAGCTAGAGTCAAAGGCTTCATATGCAGAATCAAAATCACCAATTTGAGTGAAATATTGCCCTACTTGGTTAAACACAACAGACTGTGCTGGGTTTAGTTGCAGCGATTGATTAAAGTCGAGTTGAGCTAAATCTCGCAGCCCTAAGCTGTTGTAATACGAGCCACGTTCAAAATGCATTTTTGCTCGTACATCGTTTTCAAGATCGCCACGCTGTAGCAGCTGAGTGAGCCTTGCTACCTGTACTTCATACTGAACATTGGCTTGCAAAGGAACGGCCATAGGCGGGTTAAGCCATTGCAATTCATCATTTGAAGAATTTGAGGCACAACCAGATACCGCAACGACTAAGCCTAGTCCTAAGATTCGAAACCATTTCACTATAAATATCTCCTTGTACCTGATGTCGTAAGACTAACAATTCAATTCCTGATCATTAAGTTTTAGCAGGTATTTTCCTTGGCGCATAAAAAAGAGGGGTCATTGACCCCTCCTTTTATAACACGGTTTCTCACATAATGTGATAATTACGCGAATTATTCTGCGCTATCGCCTGCTGGAGCCGCTGGAGTTTCTAGCGCTTCCTTCATGCTTAGGCGTACACGGCCTTGACGGTCAATTTCAAGTACTTTAACTTGAACTTCTTGGCCTTCTTTTAGGTAGTCAGTCACTTTCTCAACACGCTCGTTAGCGATTTGAGAGATGTGTACTAGACCATCTTTGCCAGGAAGAATGTTGACGAACGCGCCAAAGTCAGCAAGACGTGCCACTTTACCAGCGTAGATACGGCCAACTTCAACCTCAGCAGTGATCTCTTCGATACGACGAATCGCTTCTTGTGCCGCAGCACCTTCAGTCGCAGCAATCTTGATGGTACCGTCGTCGTCGATTTCGATAGTTGTGCCTGTTTCTTCCGTTAGTGCACGGATAACAGCGCCGCCTTTACCGATAACGTCTTTGATTTTCTCAGAGCTGATTTTCATCGTGTGGATACGAGGAGCGAACTCAGAGATATCTTCACGAGCACCAGAAATTGCTTCATCCATTACAGAAAGGATGTGCTTACGTGCGCCTTGTGCTTGGTTAAGCGCAATTTGCATGATTTCTTTAGTGATACCTTCGATCTTGATGTCCATTTGAAGTGCAGTGATACCGTCGTTAGTACCTGCTACTTTAAAGTCCATGTCACCTAGGTGATCTTCGTCGCCAAGGATGTCAGAAAGAACAACGAAGTCGTCGCCTTCTTTAACAAGACCCATTGCGATACCCGCAACAGAAGCCTTGATTGGTACACCTGCATCCATTAGCGCAAGAGAAGTACCACATACAGAAGCCATAGAAGAAGAACCGTTAGATTCAGTGATTTCCGATACAACACGTACCGTGTATGGGAACTCTTCTACTGAAGGCATTACCGCAGCGATACCACGTTTAGCCAGTTTACCGTGACCAATTTCACGACGCTTAGGAGAGCCTACAAAGCCAGTTTCGCCTACACAGTATGGAGGGAAGTTGTAGTGTAGAAGGAAGTTGTCTTTCTTCTCACCCATTAGGCTATCGATGATTTGAGCATCACGTTGTGTACCCAGCGTTGCAGTAACAAGCGCTTGAGTTTCACCACGAGTAAACAATGAAGAACCGTGAGTACGTGGAAGTACACCAGTACGTACATCTAGTGCACGAACCATGTCTTTTTCACGACCATCGATACGCGGGTTACCCGCGATGATGCGACCACGAACTACATTTTTCTCTAGAGAACCAAGCATGCCGCGAATCTCGCGCTCGTCTAGATTTTCATCTTGAGCAAGAAGAGTAGCAACCGCTTCGTTCTTAATTGTACCGACTTGCTCGTAGCGAGACATTTTTTCAGTGATCTGGTAAGCATCAGATAGGCGAGTTTCAGCCAGCTCTGCTACTTTTGCTTTAAGTTCTACGTTTACTTCTGGAGCAGTCCAGTTCCAAGATGGAGTCGCAACTTCAGCAGCGAACTCGTTGATAGCTTGGATAACAACTTGTTGTTGATCGTGACCGTAAACAACAGCAGAAAGCATTTCTTCTTCAGATAGGTTATCTGCTTCAGATTCAACCATCAGTACTGCGCCTTCTGTACCAGACACAACAAGGTCTAGTTTAGAATTTTCAAGCTCAGTGTTTGAAGGGTTAAGTACAAGCTCACCGTCAATGTGGCCAACACGTGCCGCACCGATAGGACCATTAAAAGGAACGCCAGCAATAGCAAGTGCTGCAGAAGTACCAATCATGGTAATCATGTCTGGGTTTACGTCAGGGTTGATAGAAACAACCGTTGCGATAACCTGTACTTCGTTTTTGAATGCACTTGGGAAAAGTGGACGGATCGGACGGTCAATAAGACGAGCCGTTAGTGTTTCCGCTTCTGAAGGACGACCTTCACGCTTGAAGAAACCACCTGGGATTTTACCTGCCGCGTAAGTACGCTCTTGGTAGTTCACCGTTAGAGGGAAGAAATCTTGACCCGCTACCGCTTCTTTTTTCGCGACGACTGATACGAATACTGCCGTATCATCCATTGTTGCCATTACAGCAGCAGTCGCTTGACGAGCCATAACGCCAGTTTCAAGCGTTACTGTGTGGTTGCCGTATTGAAACGACTTAACAACTGGTTTTTCGAACATTGCATTTCCTTTTATCTAGAAAGTTCTAGATTGAGAATTAATTGGCTCAAGGCATCGCATATCGCGACTAGTACAAATGTTATCGCTGGCAGGTGAACCTAAACAATAAAGCACTTGTAATAGTCGCGACCTAATGGTCGACTAATTGGACTGCAATGCAATGAGTGAAGAATCAGAACCTCTCAGTGGGTTCCAACGGGACGTAGTATAAACTACTTAATGCAGATTATGCTAATAACAGCGAAATTTAGGCATCAAAAAAGGGGCATATAGCCCCTTTTATACAAACTGTCAGATACGAGCGCTAATTAGCGACGTAGACCTAGACGTTTGATTAGATCTTGGTAGCGAGCTAGGTTTTTACCTTTAAGGTAGTCTAGAAGCTTACGACGGCTAGAAACCATACGTAGAAGACCGCGACGGCTGTGGTGATCGCCTTTGTGTGCTTTAAAGTGACCTTGAAGGTGGTTGATAGAAGCAGTAAGTAGTGCTACTTGAACTTCTGGTGAACCAGTATCGCCTTCAGCTTGTGCGTATTCTGCAACGATTGCTGCTTTAGTTTCTGCATTCAGAGACATAATGCTCTCCTAATAAGAGTAAGTTTAAAAGTTGTAGCAGCCAATCTCTGATTCAGCCGCTACGCGAGCGCGAATTATAGGGAATAATATCGCTAGGTGCAATAGGCAATCTCGGGATAAATAACGCCATAATAGAGAGAGCCTCAATTAATCGCATCGAGGCTGCTAGCATCATGACAGGCGCTAATGGTTAATGTACGCCTATCACTTTGCTTACCGCTATCGTCGCTATGCTTCTTCTTCGCGAAACACCACTAAACGTTTCGGTGCAATCTTGCCGTCATCATTCATCGCACCAACGCCAATGAAGAGTTTCTCTTCACCAGAGGTAAGACGAACTGGGCCGTTGTCTGGTGCGCCAAGCACTTGAACCGGTTGACCATGTTGAATCAAATCCGTCAATACCGCATCAACGTTCACTTCAGGCAGGTCTTCAACGGCGGAGTCCATCGGCATCAACAACGGATCCAACAGCTCTTTTGGTTGAATCTCTTCTCGTTTAGCTTGCTCTAAAAGTTCATTAAGTTGCTCTAACGTCACCATATTCTCATAGGGATATTTTGCAACCGCAGTACGACGAAGCATGGTGACATGAGCACCACAGCCAAGCATCTCGCCTAAGTCATCAACAATCGTACGAATGTATGTGCCTTTAGAACAATGCACTTCCATTTCAACTTCATCACCTTCAAAGCGATGCAGTATGATTTCGTAAACGGTGATTTTTCTTGATTCACGCGGCACTTCAATGCCTTCACGTGCGTATTCGTACAAAGGCTTCCCTTGGTACTTTAACGCAGAAAACATGGAAGGAATCTGGTCAGTTTCGCCTTGGAATTTATTCACACACTCTTCAAGAAAAGCCTGCTCAACATTCACATCACGAGTCTCGACCACTTCTCCATCGGAATCAGAAGTATTCGTACGCTCGCCAAGTTTCGCGATCACTCGGTAACGTTTATCAGAATCAAGTAGAAACTGTGAGAACTTGGTCGCTTCACCCAAACAAATGGGCAACATACCCGTTGCTAATGGATCCAATGCACCAGTATGTCCTGCTTTCTCAGCAAAATAGAGTCGCTTTACTTTTTGCAGCGCATCATTTGATGAGATTCCAGTCGGTTTATCTAGAAGAATAACGCCATTAACGGGACGTCCCTTGCGACGACGTGCCATTACTCAGCATCTCCCTCTGATTTTTTTTGTTCAGAAACTTCTTGCTCATCAGTGCGGCCAACGGCTTCTTGACGACGCTTGTCTTCACTCAACACTTCGCTCACAAGGTTAGACATGCGCATACCTTCAACCAATGTATTGTCGTAAGTAAAGCGAACCTCAGGTGTTAGGCGGTGACGAATACGCTTGCCAAGAGCCATACGAACAGGCACTTCGTGCTCTTTAAGAGCAGCAAGAGATGACTCTGGTGTTTGCTCACCAACACAAAGGAAAGTAACAAAAACCTTGGCATAAGCTAGGTCACGCGATACTTCAACATCAGAAATCGTCACCATGCCAATGCGAGAATCACGAACTTCGCGCTGTAAAATCAACGCTAATTCTTTTTGCAGTTGTTGCGACACGCGCTGAGCGCGACTAAATTCTTTTGACATTTCTTTTCTCACTATAGAAAGAATGGGGGGCTTGCGCCCCCCATGGTGTATTCAACTACCATCACTACTAATTAAAAAAGTCAGTAGAGATTTTGTCAACTAGTCTAGAGTACGTTTGATCTCGATGATCTCGAATACTTCGATTTGGTCGCCAACGCGAACATCGTTGTAGTTCTTAACGCCGATACCACACTCGTAACCATTCTTAACTTCTTGAACGTCATCTTTAAAGCGACGTAGAGATTCTAGTTCGCCTTCGTAGATTACAACGTTCTCACGTAGTACGCGGATAGGGTTGTTACGCTTGATAGTACCTTCAGTAACCATACAACCGGCAATTGCGCCCAGTTTTGGTGACTTAAATACGTCACGTACTTCTGCCAGACCGATGATTTCTTGTCTGAACTCAGGAGCTAGCATACCGCCCATCGCTTGCTTAACTTCGTCAATCAATTGGTAGATGATTGAGTAGTAACGAAGATCTAGGTTTTCGTTTTCAATCGCACGGCGCGCAGAAGCGTCAGCACGTACGTTAAAGCCTAGGATAATCGCGTTTGAAGCAGCCGCTAGTGAAGCGTCAGTTTCGGTGATACCACCAACACCTGAGCCTACAATCTTCACTTTTACTTCTTCAGTAGACAGTTTCAGTAGTGAATCAGCAATCGCTTCAACAGAACCTTGTACATCTGCTTTCAGAACTACGTTCAACTCAGCAACATCACCAGCAGTCATGTTAGAGAACATGTTCTCTAGTTTCGCTTTTTGTTGACGAGCAAGTTTCACATCACGGAATTTGCCTTGACGGTAGTTTGCTACTTCACGAGCTTTACGCTCATCACGTACCACTGTTGCTTCATCACCAGATGAAGGCACGCCAGATAGACCAAGAATCTCAACTGGAATCGATGGACCCGCTTCAAAGACTTCTTTACCGACTTCATCACGCATCGCACGTACACGGCCGTATTCTTGACCACAAAGTACGATATCGCCTTTACGCAATGTACCAGATTGAACCAGTACCGTTGCAACAGGACCACGACCTTTATCTAGGAATGATTCTACAACCACACCAGAAGCCATGCCATCAGCAACCGCTGTCAGCTCTAATACTTCAGATTGAAGTAGAATCGCTTCTAGAAGGCCATCGATATTTGTACCTTGCTTAGCAGAGATATGAACGAAGATGTTTTCGCCGCCCCACTCTTCAGGAATAACGTCATATTGAGCAAGCTCATTCTTAACGTTATCTGGGTTTGCACCTTCTTTATCGATCTTGTTAACAGCGATAATCAATGGAACCTCAGCCGCTTTCGCGTGCTGGATTGCTTCGATAGTTTGTGGCATTACGCCATCATCTGCTGCTACAACTAGAACAACGATATCTGTCGCTTGAGCACCACGAGCACGCATAGCGGTAAACGCCGCGTGTCCAGGAGTATCAAGGAAAGTGATCATACCGTTTTCAGTTTCAACGTGGTATGCACCGATATGTTGAGTAATACCACCCGCTTCGCCAGAAGCAACGTGAGTACGACGAATGTAATCAAGTGTCGACGTCTTACCGTGGTCAACGTGACCCATGATAGTAACAACTGGCGCACGAGATACTGCATCTGCAGTTGAGTCACGATCCGATAGTACCGCTTCTTCCAATTCGTTTTCTTTACGAAGTACAACCTTGTGACCCATTTCTTCAGCAACAAGTGATGCTGTTTCTTGGTCGATGACTTGGTTGATTGTCGCCATTGCGCCCATCTTCATCATTACTTTGATGACTTCAGTGCCTTTTACTGACATTTTTTGTGCCAGCTCAGAAACTACGATAGTTTCGCCAATAACAACATCTTGCTTAGCTACTTGAGCAGACTTGTCAAAACCGTGCTGCATTGAGTTAGGTTTTGCCAACTTACCTTTACGGCCACGTTGGTTACGTCCACCGCGTCCGCCACGAGAATCATCACGGTCTTGCGTTGATTTCTTCTTGCGACGACGAGGCGTTTTCTCTTCGCTACGGTCTTGAGCGTCTTCCGCTTCACGAGCGTAAGTTGAAGTCGTAACGTGATAGTCGCCTTTCTCGTTTTCTTTTGACTTCTTCTCTTCTTCTGACCAACGTTCTGAATTTTCTTCAGCCAGCTTCTTCGCTTCTTCAGCTAGACGAGCGGCTTCAGCTTCAGCCTTACGTTGAGCCTCTTCATCTTGACGGCGCTTCAGCTCGTCAGCTTCTTTTTTCGCTTCGGCATTTTTTGCGTTCATTTGTTTCTTGGCCTTTTCCGCTTCGTCGCGCTGTTGAACTGTTGAGCTTGTATCGCGTTTTTCATCAGCTTCACGTTTAGCAGTTTCCTCTGCTACTCGTTTTTCTTCAGCTTCTCGCTTTGCTTTCTCTTCAGTTTCGCGCTGTGCTTTCTCTGCAGCGTCACGTTTGGCTTGCTCTTCGGCTTCACGTTGTGCACGTTCTTCCGCTTCGCGTGTCGCTGCTTCCTCAGCTTCACGTTTATCTTGCTCGTCAACCGCGCTGCGCTTTACATAAGTACGCTTTTTACGTACTTCGATTTGTACATCTTTGCTCTTACCACCACCAGCGGCGACAGATAACGTACTACGTGTTTTACGTTGTAGCGTTAGGCGCGTTGGTTCAGTTTCACCAGATGTATCACCATGTTCTTTCTTCAGGTGCGTAAGAAGCGCTTGCTTCTCATCATCGTTAACCTGATCACTCTCTGATTTTTTAAGACCAGCATCAGCAAGTTGTTCAATTAGGCGATCGACTGGCGTACCAATCTCTTCGCTAAGTGCTTTAACCGTAAGTTTTGTCATGCAACTACCTCCTTGCTGATTATTATTCTTCGTCGCCGAACCAACATATGTTACGTGCAGCCATAATAAGCTCACCAGCACGTTCTTCCGTTAGTCCTTCGATACCCTCTAGCTCGTCAACACCTTGGTCAGCAAGATCTTCAAGAGTCGCTACGCCTTTGGCAGCCAACTTAAATGCCATTTCACGCTCAAGACCTTCTAGTGCAAGCAAGTCTTCAGCTGGCTCAACGCCGTCAAATGTCTCTTCTTGTGCAAGAGCCATTGTCGTTAATGCGTCTTTAGCACGGCCACGAAGTTCTTCAATAATCTCTTCGTTTAAGCCGTCAATATCTAGAAGTTCGTTAACTGGCACGTACGCCACTTCTTCTAGTGTTGAGAAACCTTCTTCTACAAGCATCTGAGCGAAGTCTTCTTCGATATCAAGATACTTCATGAAGTTTTCAATCGAAGCTGATGCTTCTTCTTGGTGCTTCTTCTGTAGATCCGCAACTGTCATTACATTCAGTTCCCAGCCAGTAAGCTGAGACGCAAGACGTACGTTTTGACCGTTACGGCCGATAGCTTGTGCTAGGTTATCAGCTTCAACCGCGATATCCATTGCATGCGCATCTTCATCAACGATGATTGAAGCTACGTCTGCTGGTGCCATTGCATTGATAACGAATTGTGCTGGGTTATCATCCCAAAGTACGATATCGATACGCTCACCGCCAAGCTCGCCAGAAACGGCTTGAACACGTGCGCCACGCATACCCACACACGCACCAACAGGGTCAATACGGCGATCGTTAGTTTTCACTGCGATTTTAGCACGAGAACCTGGATCACGGGCTGCGGCTTTTAATTCAATCAACTCTTCCGCGATTTCTGGCACTTCAACACGGAAAAGCTCTGCTAGCATTTCAGGCTTAGAGCGAGTAATGAATAGTTGGAAACCACGCGCTTCAGGGCGAACCGCGTACAGCAAACCACGAACTCGGTCGCCTGGACGGAAGTTTTCACGTGGCAATTGGTCATCACGTAAAATAACCGACTCTGCGTTGTTACCAAGGTCAAGAATGATCGTTTCACGAGTCACTTTTTTAACAACACCAGTAACTAAGTCACCTTCGTTATCAATAAACTGTTCAACAATTTGAGCACGCTCAGCTTCACGAACTTTTTGTACGATAACCTGCTTCGCTGTTTGAGTCGTAATGCGGTCAAACGTCACTGACTCAATTTCATCTTCAACGTAATCGCCGAGTTGAATTGATTCGTCGTCATATTGCGCCGCTTCAATTGAGATTTCCATTGTTGGTGTTTCAACTTCAGCAACGGCCATCCAACGACGGTAAGTAACAAACTCACCCGTTTTACGGTCAATCTCAACGCGAACTTCAATTTCAAGTTCATGCTTCTTTTTTGTTGATGTTGCAAGTGCTGTTTCTAACGCTTCAAAAATACGCTCACGAGGTACCGCTTTCTCGTTAGAAACCGCCTCAACTACCGCTAAAATTTCTTTACTCATTTATCTAGCCTCTAAGCTTTCTTATTAGGGACCTAAAATTTAGGAATCAGGTTAGCTTTAGAAATGTTGCTAAGCACCATCTCTTCTTCGTTACCGTCAACAAGGATTGTGATGTTTTCGCCATCAATAGATTGGATTGTTCCTTTCCATTTACGACGGTTACCCACAGCCATTTTGAGTACGATGCTGACCTCGTGACCAATAAACTGTACATAGTGCGCTGCTTTGAACAGCGGGCGTTCTAGACCTGGTGAAGACACCTCTAGGTTATAAGCCACCGTAATTGGGTCTTCGACATCCATCACTGCACTTGTCTGGCGACTTACTTCTGCGCAGTCGTCAACAGTAATACCATTTTCATGATCGATATACATACGAAGCGTTGAATGCTCACCAGCACGGATGAACTCTAAACCAACAAGTTCGTAACCTAAAGCTTCAACCGGAGCCTCAAGTAATTCTGTAAGTTGTCTTTCTAAACCAGTCATTTAACCACTCCAGAAACAAAAAAAGGGCTTAAAGCCCAATTTAAATCCCAAGCACACATACCTGAACTTTAAAAAGCTCAGATAACAAAAAACCCCGAAAGTCGGGGTTTTTTGTTGCTGGACCCTGATGCATTAAGGATAAGCAATAAATGAAAAACTTAAAAAGTAATTCGTTTATTTCCTTAATGTGCAGTGATTTTTTCACACTGCTAAACTTGCAATCCATCAACACTCAAGAAGCATTGGTTGCGGGGGCCGGATTTGAACCGACGACCTTCGGGTTATGAGCCCGACGAGCTACCAAACTGCTCCACCCCGCGTCCGACTTGCTGAGCATTATACGCTCAACAAACTGTATTACAAGTTTATAAGTAATGGTGCCGAGAGAGGGACTCGAACCCTCACACCATAAGGCACTAGCACCTCATGCTAGCGTGTCTACCAATTTCACCATCTCGGCTAAGCTATTCGCTTACTGAGGAATCTCGTCGCTAGATTTAGCGGGAATTTCACTCACAGTATTATCAGCTTGTTGTTCAATAACTTGACCTTGTGAAGGGTCAACCCACTGAGACTCGCCTTTATGGGTATACATGTTACCCAAGACCAAGCTAATAACAAAGAAAACAATTGCAAAAACTGCAGTCATTCGGGTTAGAAAGTTTCCTGAGCCGCTAGCACCAAACACTGTGTTTGACGCGCCAGCACCGAATGAGGCTCCCATGTCTGCGCCTTTACCTTGTTGAATCAACACTAGGCCAATAACACCAAGCGCAGCCAACAGGTAAATCACAAGTAGAACTTGAATCATATGTCCACCTATGTTCCTAATTGTTGAGCCAGCGCTGCTTTCTTGACTAAGACAAAGAATTTGCCTCGCCATCGAAAACCTGGCTATGACCTCCTAAGAGAAGGCGGTGGCAATACTATCGAATGCGGCACTGACTGACAAGATAAAAATAAGAAAAACCGAAGTTTTAAAGCTTAAGCGCTCAAAAAAGGGGCAATCCCCCCCTTTTCAAGCAATTCCTGCGGGAAAAGTTAAAAATAAACAAAGTCAAAATCTTAGTGGCTTTGTTTATTTTATGAGAATGCTGAATTAGCAGCTCGCCTTTACCGCATCAGCAATATACTGAGCAGATTGATTAACGAGTGCATCATCTTCGCCCTCTACCATCACTCTAAGTAGTGGCTCTGTGCCAGACTTACGAAGCAATACACGCCCTTTTTCGCCTAGTTCACTCTCCACTTTCGCGACCGCTTGCGTAACCGCATCCGCAGTAAGTGGATTCGCATCGCCGCTGAAGCGTACATTGATCAATACTTGCGGGTATAACGTCATGCCGCTTGCTAATTCATTTAATGACATTTTAGAGTCCACGACCGAGGCCAGTACCTGAAGGCCCGCTACAATCGCATCCCCCGTCGTCACTTTATCCAGCAAGATCACATGACCTGAATTTTCAGCGCCTATGCGCCAATCATTTGCAAGCAGCATCTCCATGACGTAACGATCACCGACCGCAGCACGTTCAAACGGAATACCCAGTTGCTTCAAGCCATTTTCCATACCTAGGTTGGTCATCAAAGTACCGACCACGCCGCCTTTTAGCTCACCACGGCGCAACGCGTCACGAGCGATAATATAAGCAATTTGGTCGCCATCAACCTTGTTACCCAGATGGTCAACCATGATGATACGGTCACCGTCACCATCAAACGCAAGACCAAGCATCGCTTTTTCAGCCACAACACGAGCCTGCAGCGCCGCGACATCTGTCGCCCCGACTTTATCATTAATATTCGTGCCACTAGGCTCTGCACCCATGACGATCAAGTCGGCGCCTAGTTCGGTAAATACTGACGGTGCAATCTTGTAGGTTGCACCATGGGCACAGTCGATCACAATCTTAATGCCTGACAAATCCATCTCGTTAGGAAACGTACTTTTGCAAAACTCAATGTATCGTCCCGCCGCGTCTTCAAGGCGACTCGCTTTACCTAACTCTGAGGATTCCACACACTCAATGTCTTTGTCTAACTCAGCTTCGATAGCAAGTTCAATTGAGTCAGGCAGCTTGGTTCCTTCTGAAGAAAAGAACTTAATGCCATTATCATAATATGGGTTGTGTGACGCCGAGATAACAATGCCCGCTTCCGCGCGGAATGTTTGCGTAAGATAAGCAACCGCTGGTGTTGGCAATGGGCCGGTAAAGATAGCCTTCAAGCCTGCAGCAGATAAGCCAGCCTCTAATGCCGATTCCAGCATATAACCAGAAATGCGAGTATCTTTACCAATGATCACTTTTTTAGTGCCTTGTTTCGCAAGCACTCGTCCAGCCGCCCAGCCTAGCTTTAGTACAAAATCGGGAGTAATAGGATATTGACCTACTTTTCCTCGTATACCATCAGTACCAAAATAACGTCGTTGTGACATGTAAATTTCCTTTTAATATTCTTATTTATTTTTATGCATCATAGAGACAATAGCCATTGCCTCTATCGTTTCTTGCGTATCGTGGACCCTAATAATCTGCGCTCCTTTGATGGCGGCAAGAGCCGCGCACGTCACGCTACCAACCATCGTGTCATGAGGCATTTTATCAAGTAATTTAAAGATCATCGATTTTCGTGACATTCCCGCTAAGACAGGTAGCCCAAACTGTTGAAACTTATCGAGGTGAGCCAATAAATGGTAATTGTGATCGAGTGTTTTTCCAAACCCAAAACCAGGATCAAGAATCAATTTCTCTCGCTTTATACCGACAGCCTCACACGCGGCAACCCTTTCTTCTAAGAACACCTGAACATCACCGAGCAAGTCATCATAGCTCGGGTTTGCTTGCATCGTCTTAGGTTGTCCTTGCATGTGCATCAAACAAATGGGTACATTGGCCGCCGCCGCGACTTCAAGTGCACCAGGCTCTTGCAGTGCTCGTACGTCATTGATGATATCTGCACCCGCGTCTACCGCGGCTCTCATCACTTCAGCTTTACTGGTATCAATAGAGATCCATACATCAGATTGCTCACGAATGGCTTTAATGACTGGAATAACTCGAGCCAGTTCTTCTTCCAGAGTGACCTCTGGCGCCCCTGGTCGAGTAGATTCACCGCCAACATCAATAATACTGACACCAGATTGAATCATAGAAGCTGCTTGAACAAGTGCATTTTCAATGGAGTTGAACTTCCCACCATCAGAAAAAGAGTCAGGCGTGACATTAAGGATACCCATGACCTGAGGGCGGTCGAGGTGTAACGTTTTGCCGTTGGAAGACAGCGACATAGTAGCCGTAAGCTTAGAAGTTTTGGACATAGTGGATGTAGGCATCGAAGTTGAGGACATGATTGATAAAATCGTAACGAGTAGAAACAAGAAAAGCCCCGAGAAGATCTCGGGGCTTAATTATTAAAGACTATTCAGAATCTTTTTTTGACGATGTTGTTGAGCTTTCCTCGTCAACACCTTCTGGTTTAGCTTCTGTCTCTGGATTTGATTCCGCTTTTGCTGGCGCTTCCTGAGGCTTAACAGGCTCTTCTTTGGCTTTAGTCGGCTCTTCTCGAGCAGTGACTTCATCGCCCCAACCTGCTGGCTCACGGATCGTTTCTTTGCGTTCCATCAAATCGTCGATTTGGCCTGCATCAATGGTTTCGTATGTCATTAGCGCATCTTTCATTGAGTGCATCAGATCCATGTTATCTTCAAGAATCTGTTTCGCTCGGTCGTAGTTGCGATCAATTAGGATACGAATTTCTTCATCGATAAGTCGAGTCGTCTCATCAGAGACATGTTTAGCTTGACTCATACCGCGACCCAAGAAAACCTCTCCCTCTTCTTCAGCATAAAGAAGTGGTCCAAGTTTCTCAGAGAAACCCCATTGTGTGACCATCTTACGTGCAATATCAGTGGCACGTTCGATATCGTTTGATGCACCCGTCGACACTTTGTCTTTACCGTAGATAAGTTCTTCCGCTAATCGACCGCCGTACAAGCTAGAAATCATTGATTCTAGATGCTGGCGCGACATGCTGACACGATCTTGTTCTGGTAAATACATCGTGACACCAAGTGCTCGGCCACGTGGAATAATCGAGACTTTGTACACTGGATCGTGCTCTGGCACCAAGCGACCCACAATAGCATGACCCGCTTCGTGGTACGCAGTGGACTCTTTAGTATCTTCAGATAGAACCATGGAACGGCGCTCAGCACCCATCATGATCTTATCTTTCGCCAATTCAAACTCAACCATCGAAACGTTGCGCTTGTTACCACGCGCTGCGAAGAGTGCAGCTTCGTTTACTAAGTTGGCCAAATCAGCACCAGAGAAACCAGGAGTACCACGTGCGATCAGTGAAGGCTCGACGTCTGATGATAAAGGTACTTTACGCATGTGAACTTTAAGGATCTGCTCACGACCACGTACATCTGGCAAGCCAACAACAACTTGTCTGTCAAAACGACCTGGACGAAGTAGTGCTGGATCAAGTACGTCAGGACGGTTCGTTGCAGCGATAACGATAATACCTTCGTTACCCTCAAAGCCATCCATCTCAACCAACATTTGGTTCAGTGTTTGCTCACGCTCATCGTGACCACCACCAACACCCGCGCCACGTTGACGACCTACGGCATCGATTTCATCGATAAAGATGATACACGGTGCAGCTTTCTTCGCTTGTTCGAACATGTCACGCACACGAGATGCACCCACACCAACAAACATTTCAACGAAGTCAGAACCAGAAATCGTAAAGAACGGTACTTTTGCTTCACCAGCAATGGCTTTCGCAAGTAATGTTTTACCCGTACCAGGAGGACCGACTAATAGGATACCGGTTGGGATCTTACCGCCAAGCTTCTGGAAGCGACTAGGGTCACGTAGGTAATCGACCAGCTCCTTAACGTCTTCTTTTGCTTCGTCACAACCTGCAACGTCAGAAAACATGGTTTTGATCTGCTCTTCACTCATCATTCGAGCTTTGCTCTTACCAAACGACATGGCTCCTTTGCCACCGCCGCCTTGCATTTGACGCATGAAGAAAATCCAAACACCGATAAGAAGAATCATCGGGAACCACGAGATAAAGATCGTACCAAGTAGGCTTTGTTCTTCTGGTGGTGTTCCTGAAACTTTTACGTTTTGGTTAATCAGGTCATCAAGAAGTTTTTGATCATAAACCGGCATGTAAGTCACAAAGCGACTACCGCCACGACGAGTAAACGTTATCTCGCTGTCTTTAAACTGCGCTTCTTGAATCTGGCCACTGCCAACTTCCTGTACGAACGTGGTGTAATCTACCGCTCGACCATTGCTCTCGCCAGGTCCAAAGCTTTGGAATACCGACATCAACACAACGGCGATGACTAACCACAAAATTAAATTCTTTGCCATGTCACTCAAGGTGTCAGTCCTCGATAACTAATTGTAATTAAAGGTAGGGTACTACAGTTTTTCAGCTGTAGCTACAATGTTAATTTTCTCTTTGTAAACTAATGTTCAGCCTTTGTATCCATTAGCTACGATAAATACCTCACGGGAACGCGCTCTTGATGAATCCGGTTTACGAATCTTCACCACTTTGAACATTTCACGCACTTCTTTTACGTATTGCTCAAACCCTTCTCCCTGAAACACTTTAACAACAAAGCTGCCTCCAGGTGCTAAGGCTTGTCTACACATATCTAATGCTAGTTCAACAAGATACATTGCTCTAGGCTGATCGACAGATAAATTTCCTGCCATGTTAGGTGCCATATCAGACATCACAACATCGACCATATCAGGCTGTATTTTTTCTAGCAGGGCATCGAGTACAGCTTCTTCTCTAAAATCACCCTGTAAAAAACTCACTCCGGCGATAGAGTCCATCGGTAACAAATCACAAGCAATCACTTGTCCTTCATCCCCAACAACCTTAGCGGCGTACTGTGACCAGCCTCCAGGTGCAGCGCCCAAATCGACAACTGTCATCCCAGATTTCAACAGCTTATCTTTATTTTGAATTTCTTCAATTTTAAAGATAGCACGAGATCGATACCCTTTTCTTCTGGCTTCATTTGCATATTTATCATCAAAATGCTCCTTCAACCAGCGGCCAGAACTAGCCGAATGTTTTTGCTTACTCATTCAATATCCAACGTCACAAGGGCAAACCCTTAGAATAAAGTATAGTCTTCGTCATTAGATGGCGTTAAAATACGACTTTTCAACCCTAATACTAAATAAATTTGGCCGCGTTATGAACTTAAGCACGAAACAAAAACAGCACCTAAAAGGCCTAGCACACGCACTGAAACCCGTTGTGCTTCTAGGCGCAAATGGACTAACAGAGGCTGTTCTAGCGGAAATCGAAATCGCTCTTGACCACCACGAACTGATTAAAGTTAAAGTGGCTTCGGAAGACCGTGAAACTAAGCTATTGATTGTTGATGCAATTGTCCGTGAGACAAAGGCTGAGAAAGTACAAGTTATCGGTAAAACACTTGTTCTTTATCGCCAATCTGAGCAAAAGAAAATCGAATTACCTCGTAAATAACGAGGCCTTAATTCGTCACTCTGCTGAAACAGTTCGTTTCACATTAAAAAGGTCGCTCAATGCGGCCTTTTTTGATCGCACGTTTATCAAACAGACCTATCAATATAAAAAAAGCCGCGCAATGCGACTTTTTTCATGCTAATTCGACTTAGACATACGCGACTTTATCAATATCAAAATCTTTTTGACCACCCGGAGTGGTTATCGTCACTTCATCACCTTCCATTTTGCCGATAAGTCCACGGGCAATAGGAGAGCTAACAGAAATACGACCAGCTTTGATGTTGGCTTCATCTTCACCAACAATCTGATACGTTTGCTCAGCATCCGTATCAACATCGATTAGCGTTACCGTCGAGCCAAAAATGATCTTACCGGTATTATCCATTTTCGTTACGTCGATGACCTGAGCTACTGATAGCTTATATTCAATGTCACGAATTTGTGCTTCGCAAATACCTTGCTCTTCACGAGCGGCGTGGTATTCCGCATTCTCTTTTAAATCACCCAATTCACGAGCTTCAGCAATCGCTTGTGAAATAAGTGGGCGAAGCTTTAGTAGTCGCTCTAGCTCTTCACGTAATTGAAGCTCGCCACGAGCGGTCATTGGAACTTTTTCCATTTTAACAACCTCTTTTCCAAAGTTTACTTTGGACAAAAAAACCCTACTCAAACAAAGCTTGAGTACAATTTAAAAATTACTGGATTAAGCCTAGTGTAATCAATCTGTGGATACAAATCATTGAAATTCATAATTAGAAGCAAAGTTGTTGGTATTGAATTTCGACTCATTGCTTTACTGTCGCGGCAAGCGAGCCTCACTGAGCTTTACTAGGCGCATTGTAGCCGATAAATATAACGCAAAAATCTCGCTAACTGCAAGTATCAGTTAACGGATAAAACGTGTGCCCATGCACACTCCTAATCTTCTGTTCACTGTGACTCCGTGGTTTCAGTCAATATAATCCAAGGATTCATAATTAGCACTTTATCTCTTAGAGGTTGGTTGCTAGCCTACCCCAATACACCATCGATGGCTTACCTGACTACTATGACAATAAATTGCGCCATAACCGCCCTATTATTAACCATTGCCTCCTCCTCAATCATGGCGTCATCAATTGAAGCAGAGTTACCTGAAGGCAGTAGAAACAGCATTTACATCGATGGGTTGAGTCCCTCTTCTTCTGTATTAGTGAGCGAAAACACCCACGCGTACTTTCCACCAGCCAGCACGCTTAAAGTTGTTACTGCACTTGCAGCCAAATTGTCTTTAGGGGATGACTTTCGTTTTGAAACGCCTCTGTATCGTGTAGGAAATGATGTCGTCATCCAATACTCTGGTGACCCATCGTTCTCGCGTGGTACGCTACGAATGATGCTAAAAGAGGCCAAGTCATCCATTGGCCCCTCTTTCGGCACCGTTTGGCTCGACGATAGCGTTTTTTCCGGCTATGACCGAGCGGTTGGCTGGCCATGGGATATACTAGGTGTCTGCTATAGTGCTCCGGCCTCTGCCATTACGCTTGATGGTAATTGCGTGCAAGGTGCGCTGTACACTAATGACAATGGCACGACACGAATCAATATCCCCGCACATCAACCAATAGCGGCAACTACAACCGCTCGTGCCGTAACGAAAACACAACAAAAAGAGCGCCACTGTGACCTTGAACTCAATGTGTCACAAGGTAATCAATATTCCCTTGCTGGATGCGTTGTTTCGCGAACATCGCCGCTACCGTTAAAGTTTGCGGTTGCTTCTCCAGAAAAGTTCACTCGTGATGTCATCAGTGCGGAAGCGAAACGTTTAGGGATCACGATATCTGGAGACATAAAAACCGGACGTCCCAAAAACACCCCATCTACGCCATTATTTGTGCAACGATCCCAGCCTCTACCTGAGTTATTGGCCACCATGTTGCGTGACTCAAACAACCTTTATGCTGACGCCCTATTAAAGACGATTGGCGCGACGTATTACAATCAACCTGGCTCGTTTAACAACGGTACCGAAGCACTTAAGGCTATACTGAGGCTACAAGCAAATATCGACTTCAGCCGTGCCGTTCTCGAGGATGGCTCAGGCCTCTCAAGAAACAATAGGGTTACCACCAGTCAAATGGCACAAGTGCTCCACTACATTTATGACAATGACGCCACTCTCAATCTTATCAAGCTGCTCCCTGTAGCAGGGACGAACGGGACATTAAAGTACCGCCAAAGTATGAGGAAGTCGCCGATAAAAGGCGCGCTTACCGCCAAGAGCGGCTCATTATTTGGCACCTACAATATGATGGGGTATGGGTTAGATTCAGCAGGAAAGCCTCAATCTATTTTTGTTCAAATGATTACCGATTATCACGTAGTTCCTTCGGAAACCAAAAAGCCAGTGGTTTCACCACTGACCCAATTTGAACAAGCCCTCTACCAACAAGTTATCGATTATAGTCTTTCGCTTGAGCGCTCAAACAACAAAGCACAGCCTTAGCTGTGCTTTGTTGTGCTGTCATTTGTCCAGATTACGATAGCCCTAAGAAATAGTTGACTACCGTAAAGTAGATCCACATTCCTGAGATATCGACGATAGAGGCGAGTACTGGGCTCACCAACACGGCAGGGTCTAAACGAAAGACTCGAGCAATAATAGGAAGAACCCCTCCTAATGTCGTTGAGATCGTCACTTGGATAAACAATGCCACCGCTATCGATAAGGCAATAATATTCAAATCAAACCCATTCCCCGCATTCGCGTCACTGAAGAGCAGTATGCGGGCAACCATCACCAAGGCGACTGCCGATGCAAGGCAGACAGCAACTCGGCTTTCTTTCCAAAGTACATCAAGCCACTGCCTTTTTCGTAATTCGCCTGTTGCTAACGCCCTGATGACGAGGGTCGCGGCTTGCGTACCCGTATTACCACCTGCGGCTGCGATCACTGGCATATACACAGCTAATAACACTAACTGGCTTAGTATATCTTCATACTGAGCGATAATAAGACCAGACACGATGCCCATCAAAGCCAAGGTGATGATCCAACCAATACGCTGTTTAACGTGCTCTAAAACGCCCGTCGATAAATAGCCTTGTGTCGTTTCAGCCTCTGAGTGAATAAAGCCCAATTGGTGTGCAAAGTGTCGCGCTCTTTTGTCGTGACCTTGCAAATCAAGTTGTTGTATCAGGTGTTGTACCTGACCAAATGCACAATGCTGTAATACACCGACCGCTTCATCAATCGGCATCAGCGTTAACAAATTAAGCTGTTGCTCATCGTCGTATTGCAAAAATGCTTTTGTTGCTGCACTGATCTCTTCTTCTGAGAAGCGAGGTGCATTTTCAATATAAGTGTTGTTCATTACCGTCATGGCGAATCTCCCGATTAGCGTTGGTAACGACCATCAATTGTCACGAATACGTGCCTACCACATTGAGATGGCATTCATTCGTAAATAGTAGAAAGGAGAAAAATAAGAAAAGAGTTGTAGATAAAACTTCCCACCTTGAAGGCAGGAACGAAGATCGTAAAATACCGACAGAGTGTTACTTTTCTCCCTTGATACTAGGAGGATGGTCGGTATTGTTCATAGGTATCTCCGAGGAAACTATCAACTTGATAGCGGCGCTAGGATACCAAAAACGCTCATTGAGTAAAGCCTATTTCACTTCCTGAAACTATTTTTTACGCTTTTAATGCCTTTAAGCGTTTACGATCTCGCAAATGTTCATGAATGTGCTTGCTATTTATTTAACTAACTCTCGATTTACTCTCTAGATTCAGCGTCATTACGATTACCTTCAGAAAAAAACGCCTGTTTGTTAAACGATATCTCTAATCGATATCATTTAACAAACAGGCGTTCGATTTACGAATTCAAACAACGCAGAACGCCGTTTTTATCTATTTTATTGTTGTACGCGTCGAAGAATGACCTTTAGTGCTTCAAAGTCATTATCAAGTTCTTCTGACAACAGTTCCATCGCGGCATGTTTAGCCAGTGGTGCCGGTAACTCAATATCAGTGCCTAGGATATCATCCACGACCTCTTTGAATTTTGCCGGGTGCGCCGTACACAAAAACAAGCCAGTTTCATCGGCTTGCAACTGCTCACCAAGCACACGGTAAGCGATCGCACCATGGGGTTCACATAGGTAGCCTTTATCATTCAGAACGCGCACCGACTCTGCACTTTGCTCATCCGTTACTGCGCCTTTACCCAGTGTATCTAGGCCCCAACCTTTTAGCTGGCAAAGCTCTTCAATACGTGGCCAGTTATTAGGTTGACTCACATCCATCGCATTCGATGTTGTCGCCACTGTAGGCTTAGGAGCCCATTGGCCTGTTTCAAGGTAACGTGGAACCGTATCATTCTCATTCGTCGCCGCAATGAAACGCTTAATTGGAAGCCCGAGTGCTTTCGCTAACAAGCCAGCAGTAAGGTTACCAAAGTTACCGCTTGGTACGGAGATAACTAGATTATCACGCTGTGCTTTACTGAGCTGAGAAGCGGCTTCGAAGTAGTAACAAATCTGCGCCATTAATCGACTGATATTGATTGAGTTCGCCGAATTTAGCCCAATTTCTTTGCGCAATTCAGCATCGTCAAATGCCTGCTTGACTAACCCTTGACATGCATCAAAGTCACCATCAATCGCTACGGTATGGATATTTTTACCTAGTGTGCAAAATAACTTTTCTTGCAGTGGGCTTATCTTGCCATTTGGGTACAAGATAACAACATTGATGTCTTCCATGCCATAAAACGCATGGGCAACGGCAGCGCCAGTATCGCCAGAGGTTGCCGTCAAGATGGTGATTTTACCGCCATCAGAAACCGCAGCCAGTGAATTCGCCATGAAGCGACCACCAAAATCTTTAAAGGCTAACGTTGGTCCATGGAAAAGCTCGAGGGCGTATACGCCATCTTCGACTTGCTTGATTGGCGCTGGGAACTGAAATGCCGCATCAACTAATTCTGTTACTTTCTCTTTGGACAGCTCGTCTCCAATCAGCGCCGACAGAATCTTCGCACTGCGCGAAACAAAATCTTCAGCTAACAGCGCATCGATATCGTCGAATGTCGGTAATTCAGAAGGGAAAAACAGCCCTTGATTGCGCCCTAGTCCTTGACGGACGGCTTGGCCAAAAGAGACTTGTTCATCGTTTTCTTTGATATTGTAAAGCTTCATAGCTGACTTCCTGTTACTTTCGAACCTTGCTTATCTAAGTGACAAACATGCACGAATCCTTCGTTATTCTGTACGTAATTTTCTTCTAACCAGCGAGCAACACGCTCAGCCACATCTTTCTCTTTACAGATACTAAATAAGGTCGGCCCACTGCCTGAAATACCTGTCGCTAGCGCTCCCGCACTAGCAGCATACTCTCGCGCCTTGCTAAAACCGGGAAGCAATTTAGCTCGGTACGGTTCCGCTATGACGTCTTTGATCATCTTTGCAGCCAACTCAGGCTGACCGGAATGGCAAGCATGGATAAAGCCTGCAAGGTGGCGTCCGTGAGCGATGACATCCTGACGGCGGTACTGCGACGGCAAAATTTCTCTCGCTTCAGCGGTCGATACCTTGATCCCTGGGTACGCCATGACCCAATACCAGTCATCAAAGCAAGGTACCTCTTGGCTAATAACACCAAGCTCTTCCAGCATAAGCTGTACACCACCTAGGTAACACGGTGCCACATTGTCATAATGGATACCACCAGAAATTTGCCCTTCCATTTCACCCATTAAGGCAAGCAGTTCCGTTTCGTCAAGTGGATTGCCATGAAACTGGTTAAGCGCATCCAAGGCCGCAACGATAGAACAAGCACTTGAGCCTAGTCCAGAGCCAATCGGCATGTTCTTTTCTAGCGTCATATGGATGGATTGAAGCGCCACACCTTTCTTATCTAGCTCTCTCGCAAACACTTTCCAACAGTCATAGACAATGTTTTCTTGTGGATCAACGGGCAACTTATCGACAAATCGTCCTTTAGTTGAAAGCTCGAAAGGCGATTCTGATGCTTGAATTTCAACACAGTCCCCTAGCAAGGTTCCATCGATTGGTGAGACCGCAGCACCCAACACATCAAACCCAACACTGACATTGCCGATCGACGCTGGAGCATAAACAACAACACGTTGACTCATTTTATACCCCCAACTTCCAACCAAGTGTACGCATAACATCGGCAAAGACACCGGCCGCAGTTACTTCTGTACCGGCGCCGTAGCCACGCAACACCAATGGAATCGGTTGATAATAACGGCTATAAAATGCCAAGGCATTCTCACCATCTTTAATCTTGTACATTGGGTCGTTCTCATCGACAGCGGCCATACGAACACGGCACTTGCCATCGGCAATCTCACCCACATATCGAAGTACCTTGCCTTCTTTCGCCGCATCCGCGACTAACTGAGAGAAGTACTTATCGGCTTCAGGTAAGCGAGCCATAAAATCATCAACCGAACCTGAATCATCGAAACCCGGCGGCAGCGCTTGATCCACTTCCACATCTTCAAGTTCAAGCGCCATTCCCGACTCTCGAGCGAGAATTAGCAGTTTACGAGCAACATCCATACCGGATAAGTCATCACGCGGATCAGGCTCAGTGAACCCTTTATCCTTAGCAACATTGGTGGCCTGGCTTAGTGTTAGCCCTTCATCCAGCTTACCGAAGATAAACGATAATGAGCCCGACAAAATACCATTGAATTTTTCCAGCTCATCCCCTGCTGATATCAGGTTTTGCAGGTTTTCAATGACAGGTAAACCCGCCCCTACTGTTGTCTCATACATCAATTTACGACGTGAGCTGCGTGCAACGTCTCGAAGTTGGTGGTAATAAGCCATACTTGATGTATTGGCCTTTTTATTAGGTGTCACTACGTGGAAACCAGCGGCCAAAAACTCGGCATATTGATTGGCAATATCTTCACTCGAGGTACAATCCACCAATACTGGGTTAATAATATGATTACGCTGAACGAGCGCGGCTAATCCAGCGACGCTGAATCGCTCCGTCACATCGCCCATGCGATCTCGCCATTGATCAAGCGGTAAGCCTTTACCGTCGAGAAGTACGCCTTTGCTATTGGCAAGGCCACATACTCGAATAACAATACCTTTTTCTGCCAGTTTTGTTTGCTGACGTTGGATTTGATCAACCAACTCACCACCGACGCCGCCAACCCCAACAACGAACACATCTAAGAAGTGTTTAGAATTGAACAAATTCTCATGACACGCTTTGATCGCTTCTGAGATCTTATCTTCTGGTATAACAGCAGAAATGGCGCGCTCAGAAGAGCCTTGTGCAATGGCAACAATATTGACATTCACTTCAGCTAATGACGAAAAGAACTGTGATGCCACCCCGCGAGAGGTTCTCATACCATCACCAACTAAGGTGACAATTGCGACGTCTTCCATAAACTCGACAGGCTCAAGCAGTGCATTTTTGAGTTCTAGATCAAATGTTTCTTCAAGGATTTGAGACGCTTTTAGCTTGTCTTCTTCTTCGATACAAAAGCTGATGCTGTATTCAGATGAAGACTGTGTAATCAGAACAATAGAGACACCTGCTGATGACATGGCTCCAAAGACACGGCTAGCCATCCCGACCATACCTTTCATACCCGGCCCAGAGACGTTAACCATAATCAGGTTAGATAAGGTGGTGATACCTTTAATTGGCAGGTTATCTTCACCGGTGTCTTGACCGATCAGCGTGCCTGCGCCTTGAGGGTTAAACGAGTTTTTAATCAAACATGGGATATGGAACTGAGCAATTGGAGCAATGGTTTTCGGGTGAAGTACCGATGCACCGAAGTAAGACAACTCCATCGCTTCTTGGTAGCTCAGTGATTTCAGCAAGCGTGCATCATCCACTAATCGAGGGTCACAATTGTATACCCCGTCGACATCAGTCCAAATTTCACAACAGTCCGCTCGTAAGCAGGCTGCCAGTACTGCAGCTGAATAATCCGAGCCATTGCGCCCAAGTGTGACTAACTCGCCCTTCGCGTTACCTGCCGTAAAACCAGGCATGATGTGCACGACACCCTCGGTCAATGGGTTTGATCTGAAGTTTTGTGTTGAAATACCAACATCTACCATTGCTTCTAGATAGTCATCATTGGCATAAAGATACTTAACCGGATCAATCAATGCCGCCGCTTGACCTTTCGCTTCTAGGACTGCTCTCATCAACTGGATTGAAATGCGCTCGCCTTTGGAAATGATGCGGGCATTAACATGAGCCGGACAAGTACCAAGTAAACGGATACCATGAACGAATTGATGCAGTTGGAATAAAGAGGTTTTTACCTGATTGTCAAAATCAGCACGCTGTATGTTAGGAAGTACAGATTCAATATTAGAAAATAATTCGTTAAACGCCGTTTCCAGTTCAGAGATCTGAAGCTCGACTTCGCTATTTTTTAACGCGGTTTCAATAATCGCGACTAACTTATTGGTTGTTTTCCCTGGCGCAGATAGCACCACCGCTAAATCTTCTTGTTGGGCATTGTTGGCAATAATGTCTGCCGCTCGTAAAAAGCGATCAGCATCGGCTAACGATGAGCCTCCAAATTTTAGTACTCGCATCCTTTCCTCCCGAAATACTCAAAACAGGTAAAAAAAAGGCCCGTATCTTGTTGATACAGGCCTTGTTCTTGAATTTCTTCCGTCTACCAGCCTGCCCCAACAATGGTTATGTCGGTAATAATAATGGTGGTGGTCATTACTACGAGCTGGTTTCTATACATAGGGTTATCTACAAACTTTCTAATGTGCTTACCCATACGTTTACCGCACTTTCTGTAGAGTAGTCAATCAAAATCTGTACTTTTATCAAATAAACAATGAAATCATAGCCAGTGCTTGAAAACCTACACTTATGAAATCTATATACTGTAACGTTATGAGTAAATCGCCAATTGCTATATACATTTACAACTTTTTGATTAGATCTTGTGCTTTAATTAATGGACAAATATAAAATAATAATGACGAACAAGGAGTGGTGCTATGAAAGCAATGATTGTGTCTGCTTTGTTCGTATTATTATCATCCAGTATGGTCCAAGCCGTCGAACTGCCAGCGCTGCCTGGCAAGCATAACGCATCCCCACATAATTTCTTTCTCTCTTCCGATAGCAAATCCTCGAGCGACGGCATCGATCAATGGAACGTAGACAGTGGCTATTCCTATTCGCTATTTGAGTCTGTCGATATTTATATCGGGGCGCGACTTAATAACTCTGATGAATCAAGTGACAAAGGACTACTTAGTGGCATGAGTTATCAAGTATCAGAACGAATCTCGGTCAAAAGTACCCTAAGAGGGTACCAATATGAAGAAGATGACATCACACAAGCCGGGATGGCTGCAGAAATATCAAGCAGAATGAGGCTGACAGAAAACCTAGACGTCCACGCTACCTTTGACTTTGAAAAAGTCCAACAAGGCGTTGAGGTCGGCCTAGGCTTTCGATTCTAGAACGTTAACGCTTCTTTAGAGATTAAAATACCGTTCCAGTCCGAGTAAATATAATACCCTGGCTGAACAATCTGATTACTCATGGTCAGCGTAACATTGACATCGCCAGCACCCCGTTTTTCTGTTTTAAAAGGATTCGCTCCCAACGCTTTAACGCCAAGGTCCATTTCGGACATCATAGCAACATCTCGAATCGCCCCATTTACGATCACGCCTTCCCAGTTATTTTCAATAGCCATGATGGCCAATTGATCACCTAGTAAGGCTTTTTGACAAGAACCATTGCCATCCACAACCAGCACTTTTCCCGTTCCATCTTGGGAAAGTACTTCGCGTACCTTGGAATTATCATGATAACAACGGATCGTCACTATCTCGCCCCAAAAGGCCGCCCGTTGCCCAAAGTTTTGCAATGGCAAATCCAACAATGTCACTTTGTCTTCGTGTTGGTCACAAATATCCGGTGTGATATCTCTCATTTTTCCTCCGTGATGTCACTCAATAGGCGCGCCTTTAGAGAGTGCTAAACTAAAAATCCTTGTCACTTATTGGGTGTTTGACCACTCAACGGTCACTTTGTTACCCAATAAATCTAAATTTTTTAAACGATTCTCCTGCACAACAAGAGCGCTATGCTTTTCCTGCATTATCCGTGAGCTTCATTACATTTAGTTAGAATTTCCGCATAAAACAGAACTATTAATCGTGCAAATCTTTGATCATGTAAATGCCATTATCGATATAACCACGTAGGCTAGCATTGAGTATCGGCAAGGAGCAACCCATAAAAAAACAAAGGCAAGCCATTGTTTTTAATTATAAAATTAACATTAAATTATTTTTTATTTTAGGTTTAAAACGTCAATCGCCTCAAAATATCTCGTCATTGACGGAGACACTAGCCAACGCATCATGTTGCACAACAAACATTCAATTAGGCATTAACACACATATTAATAGCAGTGGTCAATTTACCTACTACTATTAATATTTGTTACAAGTCAGCGATTGATTTAAATCAACAAACTGCAAGTAATTAACATTTGACCATTGTTAGCATGCTGTTAACATATTAGAATTCGCCTCAATGACCTAGCGGAATAATAAGAGATTAAAGGGATTTCTCGTTAATTGGCAGCTTCATGGATGGCGACTCATATCGTAACTGTTTCTCTGATTGTAAGCAGAACATCCAAGAAACATTACCTTTATGTTAACTTATTGCCTAGAATTTATTCTACTACAGACAGATTTATCACAAGTTTAATTTAGGTACCGCCAATGCAAAGCCCGCAAATTCTTATTGTTGAAGATGAGCAAGTAACACGTAACACTCTTAAGAGCATTTTTGAAGCAGAAGGATATGCTGTATTCGAGGCCAGTGACGGTCAAGAAATGCATCAGGTCTTAACCGATAATTCAGTTAACCTAGTTATCATGGATATCAACCTGCCAGGTAAAAATGGTCTACTTCTCGCTCGTGAGCTTAGAGAACAAGCTAACGTCGCACTTATGTTCCTAACGGGACGTGACAATGAAGTCGATAAAATTCTTGGTTTGGAAATTGGTGCAGATGATTACATCACTAAACCATTTAACCCACGTGAATTGACTATTCGTGCACGCAACCTTCTGAATCGTTCTATGAGCACTAACGTGTCTCAAGAAGAGAAGCGTAGCGTAGAAAAATACGAATTCAATGGCTGGATACTTGATATTAACAGCCGCTCACTCGTTAGCCCTAGCGGTGATGGCTACAAGCTGCCACGCTCAGAGTTTCGTGCCTTACTTCACTTCTGTGAAAACCCAGGCAAAATCCAAACTCGTGCTGACCTGCTGAAAAAGATGACTGGCCGTGAACTAAAACCTCACGATCGTACTGTAGACGTGACGATTCGTCGTATTCGTAAGCACTTCGAGTCAGTATCTGGAACACCAGAAATCATTGCTACTATTCACGGTGAAGGCTACCGTTTTTGTGGCGACCTTGAAGAGTAAAATTTGAAAGTTTAAAAAAGGGACGCGCATACGTCCCTTTTTATTTTTGGCGATTTGAGCTCAAATAACATGACATTGCTCAGTCAAACCCGACTCAATAGACGGTGTCGACCATCACCTGTTGATTCGTCAACCAAATCTCTTTGTCACTATTGACCAGAAGCACTGCCACATCCATTGGTTTGGAATTATTAAAGGCTAGCTGCCATTTAAATGCAATTTCCCACTGTTCTTCGCTATGGTTACGCAGCTCAAAATCCTCAGAATCCAATGTCCATGTCTCGCCATCTTGTCTTAGCACGACTTTTACTGCGTCCATATCTGCTGGTAACTGACTTTCGGTACTCAAATTAAGTGCACCATGAAGCATTTGCTCTTTCATCAACGGCTGTGTTTCACCAATCTTCGGCATCATGTCAATCCACAGGTTAGCTGACAATGAAATAGCTTGTTGTTCAACCATTGCGGTATCTTTTGCAATCCACATGTCGTTATCCATCACTGACGATGACGAACACCCACCAAGCACAATTGCCAATGCAATTGTTGTGATCGTTTTTTTCATTATTAACCCTTACTTTCTAGCCAAGATTTTAATACCTGAATGTCATTGCGATATTCATTTTCTATTTCTTCAATCCAATCTTCAATGTTCTCCCACCATGCTGGCAAATCTGGCGACTGAGCTTTCTGCGCTACAGACTGGATTCTTTTCAAGCCAATCGACCCTGCCGCCCCTTTTATTTTATGAGCTTCAGAGGTAATACCGGGCTGGTCCTTTGCCGTCATGTTTGATTGCAAAATCTCCATATAACCGGGCATCATTTCTTCAAACATCTCGATGCTAGCAAAAACGGGCTTTGTTCCGACAATATCAACGTATGAATCAAGCATTCCGATATCAAGCAATCGTTCGTATAATTCACTATTATTACTCATCAATTCTTCATCCTTTTGCGTTGTGACTTCTATCGATTTATATTCAGTCGGAGTAGCAAAGTTAGTAATGACATCCGTAAGCGCCTTAACACTTAAAGGCTTACTAATTGCGTCATCCATTCCTTGTTCAAGGTAATCCTTTTTGTTCTTGATAACATTCGCCGTCAGAGCAACCAAAGGGGGGAGAGAGTCATAGGCTTCACGGAAATGCTGAGCGACATCAAAACCACTCATGTCGGGCAACTGAATATCAAGCAAGGCAAGATCGTAATCTTCCGGCCGGAATAGATCGATGGCCTCTTGACCGGACATCGCCACTGTCACCGTGTGACCAAGACTTTCCAATAGGCTACGCGCAACAGTGATGTTGAGCTCAATATCCTCAAGCATGAAAATATTCAACCCCTTTTGAGACTCTACTATGCGCTCTTCTGATTGAAGGGTGTCGACACACGGAACGCTAATCGATATCGTAAATGTACTGCCAAACCCTTCCTCACTATCGACCGTAATATCACCGTCCATCATATGAATTAACTGTTGAGAGACCGCAAGACCGATCCCTGTTCCAACCGCATGCAAGTTGTCTTTCTTAGACTTAACTTGATAATACATAGCAAAAATCTTATCGACTTCAGCTTGAGGAATCCCGACCCCTGTGTCCTCAACCTCGATCATGATATGCGCCATCCCATCAACAACATCCGCGCTGACCGTCATGACCACACCACCTTGTTTGGTGAATTTCATCGCATTACTGACAAGGTTCCAGATCACCTGTCGCAATCGTGTCGCATCAACACTAATGCCGACTGGCAGATCAGTGAGCCGCTCTAAGTCAAAACGTAATCCTTTTTGCTCAGCCATCAAGGCCGAGATGCTCTCTATCTCGATGATAAAATCGTCAAAATTAAGCGCCTCTGGATACAGCTCTAGCTTACGGCGATCAAACTTATCCATATCGATAATATCGTTGAAAATATGGCCCAGAGTAATCGCACTGACGTTAATGGTTTGCATATGATTGCGTTGCTCTTGATCTAAAGAACTATCAAGCAGCATTCGGCTTAGCCCGACGATACCGTTAAGAGGGGTACGTAATTCATGGCTAATCGTTGATATGAATGTTGTTTTATCTCGACTCGCTTTTTCTAGAGACTCTTGATGACGCTTTCTCTCTGTAATATCGCGACCAAAACCAACCAGGCCAAGGTGGCGACCATCTTTGCTGTAAAATGGCACTTTTCGCAGTTCGTAATAGCATTTCTTGCTATCGGGATATTCTAGCCATTGCTCATAAGTCAGGGCTTGATTATTGCTCATGACTTTATGATCGGTCTCTACAACTTGTTCAGCGATTTCTTCGGAATACACGTCCCAAGGCGTCAACCCAACGAGTTCTTTTTCCTTTTTACCGGTAAGCTCTTCCATGGCCTTGTTGCAACCTGAAAAGACCCCTTCTGCATTTCGGTAATAAATCAAATCCGGAGAGGCATCAATAAATGAACGCAGTAAGGCTGTCCGCTCTGCAAGCTCGAGCTGTGTCCGCTCTCGCTGGTACACCTCATTTTCGAGATCTTTTATCGCTTCTTTTCGCGCATCTTCGGCCTTTTGCCTTTCTTCAATCTCGAGATTTAACTTACTGATGTTCTGTTGAAGCTTAATATTGAGGTCTTGGTCTCGAGATCGCATGTCTTTTAATTTAGAGACCATCTTTGCCAATCGCTGGCGCGACTCTTCAAGCTGATCAACGACAACCGACAAAAAGTAGACCGCCCACGGGGTGATCAATAAGCCGAAAAAGACCGAGCGAACAATATCAATATCATCCACTCTGCCATTCAGGACAAGGGTAATCGCAACCTGTACCACAACGGCGAGGGCCACTAAAGCAAGTGCCAGTAAGATAGAAAAACGAACAATGCCGAGCTTTACCAAAAGGTCGACATAGTATTGGGCAAGATTTTTGATGGGCTTCATTCAGCACTCCGTGCGTAACAACTCGGCTAAGTGTATCACTTACCCCATTGCATCACACGAATGGCGAATTATTTGAGAGTAGGTTTGTGATAAACAAAGGCATTATCAATCAAAGAGCCTTGTGAACCTGACAAAGACAGCCGCTTGCCAAGCTCGGTCATCGCCAACCAACGGTTTTCACACCACAGCGGCGCAAGCAACGTCGGTCTTCGAGCTGAGGAGGCAACACGATGAAAAACGATATCGGCAGGGGTTCGCCGAATCATCTCACTGGCTACATCAAGATAGAAGTCCAGCTCAGGGGCTTCTAAGCGCCCTGCATGCCAAGCTTTTGCCATGGTGCTCCCCTCGACAATATGCAAGCCATGCAACTTAATACCATCCGTTCCCGTTGCCAGCACTTTAGCGAGGGTCTCGAGGTTATCTTGTTTACTTTCTTTAGGGAGGCCGACAATAAGGTGAGTACACACTTTGATGCCGAGCGCACGAGCACGCTTAGTGATGGCATCATACACCTCAAAATCATGACCGCGGTTTATCCGCTTCAACGTTTGATTGTGTGCCGTTTGCAGTCCAAGCTCTAACCAAATTTCAAAACCTTGCTCTACATAATCAGCAAGTAACTCCAAGACCGCATCAGGGACACAATCTGGCCGTGTACCCACACACAACCCGACGATATCCGCATATTTAAGCGCTTCTTCATACATGCTTTTGAGAACTTGAACCTCGGCATAGGTACTGGTGTATGCCTGAAAGTAAGCCAAATATTTCTTGGCCCGCTTCACCTCGCCCGCTCGGTCATTAAGCTGCTCATGGATAGACTGAATTCTGGTGTTTTCATTAGCAAACGATGCCACATTACAAAATGTACACCCTCCTCGCCCTATGGTCCCATCCCGGTTAGGGCAACTGAACCCGCCGTGCAAGGTCAATTTATGTACTTTTTCGCCATAGCGACGCTGGAGATCTTGACCGATCGTATTAACTAACTCATGTAATTGCATATCAAACCAACTCAATTAAATAAGAATGACTATCACTCTAATTTTTGAAATTTAATTACATCCCTGCAAAATAAAACCAGGCACAGTAGCAACGTGGCCATGACATCGACTTAATCAAAATCAATAAATATGCACAAAAACAACAATAAATCGGCAATTGTTAGCTTTTTGTTATCGATTGTATTCAATTTTAAATAAAAAAAATGGGTTACAAGAGAAACTTTCGTTGGAATTACCGAGAACAAAATTGTAGGATACTTACACAATTTTGCTCGATCTGCTGTTAGGATTACAGCTTGAATCAGTAGAATGAAAGGCGATATCCCATTCCCGCCAAAATAATTCACTAAAAAGTGAGTATACGATGAGGGATATCACCACGGATTGTTTTTCTCGCAACACTTTTCCTGCGAGATGCAGAATGGAATCGACACTGCCCCCTCTGGCAGTCAAGAATCAGAATTACAAAGGACAAGGCACAATCACACACTTTTGTTGTGCCTGGATTTAACTGGAAGGAAGTATCTATGGTAGATAGAGAGCAGAATACACAGGGTCTGTATACTCCAGAACTGGAGCATGACGCTTGTGGTATCGGTTTTGTTGCTCACCTTAAAAACCGTAAATCGCATGATGTAGTAACCCAAGCCTTAGACATGCTGGCTCGCATGGAACACCGAGGCGGACAAGGCTGTGATCCATGTAGTGGTGATGGCGCTGGTATCCTACTGCAAAAACCCCATGAATTTCTTTTAGAAGAAGCCGTTAAGCTTGGCATCAAGCTACCTTCTTTTGAAAAATACGGTGTTGGTGTTGTTCTTTTCCCTAAGGATGAGCACAAACGCGCACAATGTCGCGATATTCTAGAACGCAATGCACAGCGCCTTGACCTTGAAGTTATTGGCTACCGTGTTCTACCAACCGACAACTCTATGATTGGTACCGATCCTCTAAGTACTGAACCTCAGTTTGAGCATGTCTTTATTTCAGGTGGTCCGGGCATTACGCCTGAAGAACTTGAGCGTAAGCTTTATGTATTACGTAATTATACCGTTCGTGTATGCCTAGAGAGCATTTCAAATATTGGTGATGATTTTTATATTAACTCAATGTCTTATAAGACACTGGTATATAAAGGTCAGCTCACTACAGAGCAGGTGCCTCAGTACTTCCTCGATTTGCAAAACCCAACTATGGTGACTGCGCTTGCACTCGTGCATTCTCGCTTTTCTACCAACACATTCCCTCGCTGGCGTCTTGCACAGCCATTCCGTTACATCGCACATAATGGCGAAATCAATACGGTCCGAGGCAATCTCAACTGGATGAAAGCCCGTGAAGCAATCCTTGAATCGGATCTGTTCTCACAAGCTGAAATCGACATGCTGCTTCCGATCTGCCAAGAAGGCAGTTCAGATTCATCTAACTTTGATATGGCACTTGAGCTCCTAGTTCTTTCTGGTCGCAGCCTGCCACATGCCTTGATGATGATGATTCCGGAAGCATGGCAAGAAAACAAAAATATGGATCCAACACGTCGTGCGTTCTATCAATACCACGCTAACGTCATGGAACCATGGGATGGCCCTGCTTCAGTCTGCTTTACCGATGGTGTACAAGTTGGTGCAACGCTTGACCGAAACGGTCTGCGTCCGTCTCGCTACACAGTGACAAAAGATGACTTCCTGGTAATGGCCTCTGAGTCGGGTGTGGTAGAAATCGCACCAGAAAACGTTGAATATCGTGGTCGCTTGCAGCCAGGTCGTATCTTCGTTGCTGACCTTGAGCAAGGTCGCATCATTTCTGATGAAGAAGTGAAAGACGATATCGCTAAAGCGCAGCCATATGAGAAATGGGTATCAGAAAACCTACTTAGCCTGAAAAAACTGCCGGATGCGAGCAACGAATTCAGTCAGCCATCACCAGAGAAACTGTTGCATAAACAGCAATCATTTGGTGTTAGCTCGGAAGAAGTGAATGAAATCATTCTCCCTCTTGCAAAAACCGGCTACGAGCCACTTTCTGCAATGGGTGCCGACTGGCCGCTAGCGATTCTTTCTCACCAATCTCAGCACCTTTCAAACTACTTCAAGCAGTTGTTTGCACAAGTAACCAACCCACCAATCGACCCGATTCGTGAGCGTATGGTGATGTCTCTGAATACTTACCTAGGTAAAGATCAGAACCTCCTTGCAGAAACCCCTGAACATTGTCAAAAAGTAGAACTTGAGTCGCCTGTTCTTTCTAACTCTGAGCTAGAAAAACTTCGTGCTATCGATAACGAGCACCTTCAAGCGAAGACGCTAGATATCGTATTCCAAGCAAACGAAGAGCCTGGCAAGTTAGAACGCGCACTAAAACGTATCTGCCAATATGCAGAAGATGCGGTGAACGATGGTTACTCAATCATCTTGCTTACAGACCGTGCCGTTAATTCTAACCACGCTGCAATTCCAGCAATGCTGGCTGTGGGCGCGGTTCACCATCACCTCATCCGTAAAGGTTTACGTGCCAAGTGTGACATCGTGGTTGAGACGGGCGATGCTCGTGAAACACACCACTTTGCAACGCTTATTGGTTATGGTGCGAACGCTGTTAACCCATACCTAGTCATCGAGACAATTGTTGAGCTACAACGTACTAAGAAGCTAGACCCAAGCCTTCACCCACGTGAGTTGTTCGATAACTACCGTAAAGGTGTGAACGGCGGCCTACTGAAGATCTTCTCGAAGATGGGCATCTCAACACTGCAGTCTTACCACGGCGCTCAAATCTTTGAAGCTCTTGGTATTAGCAAATCAGTGGTTGAAAAGTACTTCACTGGTACGGTTTCACGTATCCAAGGTCTAACGATCGATGATATCGCTCGCGAAGTATTAGTTCGTCACCGTGTCGGCTACCCTACTCGTGAAATCCCAGCTCAAATACTTGATGTTGGTGGGGTTTACCAGTGGAAACAACGTGGCGAGAAACACTTATTCAACCCAGAAACGATTTCTCTACTTCAAGAATCGACGCGTAACAAAGATTACGGTCAATTTAAAAAGTACGCGAACGCTGTTGATGCTCAAGGCGACAACGCAGCAACCCTACGTAGCCAACTTGATTTCATCAAGAACCCGGCAGGCTCTATTCCCCTAGCGGAAGTCGAGCCTATTGAGAAAATTCTCAAGCGTTTCGCAACGGGTGCGATGAGCTTTGGTTCAATCTCACATGAGGCTCACTCTACTCTAGCAGTCGCGATGAACCGTATTGGCGCAAAATCGAACTCTGGTGAAGGTGGTGAAGACCCTGCTCGTTTCGAACGCAAAGAAAACGGCGATTGGGAACGTTCAGCTATCAAACAAGTGGCTTCAGGTCGCTTTGGTGTGACATCTTACTACCTATCTAACGCTGATGAGCTGCAAATCAAGATGGCTCAGGGGGCGAAACCTGGTGAAGGTGGTCAACTACCTGGTGACAAGGTTGATGATTGGATTGGTGCAACGCGTCACTCAACTCCGGGCGTCGGTCTTATTTCTCCACCGCCACACCACGATATCTACTCTATCGAAGATTTGGCTCAGCTGATCTACGATCTGAAAAACGCCAACCGTAACGGCCGCGTCAACGTGAAGCTAGTATCGGAAGCTGGCGTAGGTACGATTGCATCAGGTGTAGCGAAAGCGAAAGCTGACGTGGTACTTATCGCAGGGTTTGATGGTGGTACGGGTGCATCTCCGATGTCTTCTATCCGTCACACCGGTCTGCCTTGGGAACTGGGTCTAGCGGAAACTCACCAAACACTACTGAAAAACGGCCTACGTAATCGTATCGTTGTTCAGTCTGATGGTCAGATGAAAACACCACGTGACCTTGCAGTCGCCACGTTACTTGGCGCTGAAGAATGGGGCGTAGCAACCGCAGCATTGGTTGTTGAAGGTTGTATCATGATGCGTAAGTGTCACAAGAATACCTGTCCTGTTGGTATCGCAACACAGAACAAGACTCTGCGTGAGCGTTTCGACGGCCGCGTAGAAGACGTAGTGACGTTCTTCCAATACATGGCTGAAGGCCTACGTGAAGTCATGGCTGAACTTGGCTTCCGCTCTATTGATGAGATGGTTGGTCAATCGCACAAACTTAAAGTTCGTGACGACATCGGCCACTGGAAGTACAAGAACCTAGACCTAACACCGGTACTGCACATTGAGCAGGCTCGTGAAGAAGATGGTATCTACAACCAGACAAAACAAAACCACAACCTAGAAGATGTTCTAGACCGTAAGTTGATTCAAGCCGCAATTCCAGCGCTTGAGAAAGGTGAAGCTGTAAATGCAACCTTCCCTATCATCAACACGGACCGCTCTGCGGGTACCATGCTGTCTAACGAAATCTCGAAGGTTTATAAAGACCAAGGTTTACCACAACCAATGAACGTTAAGTTCCACGGTAGTGCTGGCCAATCTTTCGGTGCGTTCCTTGCGAAAGGCGTTAAGTTCGAAGTAGAAGGCGACGCGAACGATTACTGGGGTAAGGGTCTGTCTGGCGGTACTTTGGTACTGTACCCAGATGCGAAATCTTCTATCGTTGCTGAAGACAACATCGTAGTGGGTAACGTATGTTTCTACGGTGCGACCTCAGGTGAATCTTTCATTCGCGGTATGGCTGGTGAACGTTTCTGTGTTCGTAACTCTGGTGCGAAGGTTGTTGTTGAGGGTGTTGGTGACCACGGTTGTGAATACATGACAGGTGGCGCGGCAATTATCCTTGGTTCAACGGGTCGTAACTTTGCTGCCGGTATGAGTGGTGGTGTGGCTTATGTTTGGGATAAAGCTGGTGACTTTGAAACCAAGCTTAACCCTGAGCTCGTTGACCTAGATCCAATCGAGCAAGAAGATAAAGATCTTCTACTTGATATGCTAACTAAGCACGTTGAATTCACAGGAAGTGAAGTTGCTCAGTCTTTCCTTGCAAACTTTGAAGCAAACCTAACCTCTTTAGTTAAGGTCATGCCGCGTGATTACAAAGCGGTACTTCAAAAGCGTAAAGCTGAAGCACAACAGGCACAATCGGAAGAAGTGGAGGCAGTATAATGGGTAAGCCTACTGGATTTTTAGAACATGGTCGCGAGTTGCCTAGCAAACTCGATCCATCGGTTCGTATTGAAGACAACAAAGAGTTTGTGCTTAACGAAGAGTTTGGTGACAAAATCAATACTCAAGCATCTCGTTGTATGGATTGTGGTGTGCCGTTTTGTCATAACGGCTGCCCTATTGGCAACATTATTCCAGAATTCAATGACGCGGTTTTCCGCGACAGCTGGGAAGAAGCTTGGAACATCCTAAGCTCAACCAATAACTTCCCGGAGTTCACTGGTCGTGTTTGCCCTGCACCTTGTGAAAGTGCCTGTGTATTAGGAATCAACCAAGATCCTATTACAATCTGTAATATCGAGAAAACCATCGTAGAGACAGCCTATCGTGAAGGCTATGCCAAACCGAAGAAGCCGCGTATCCGTACCGGCAAAACGGTCGCGATTGTTGGATCGGGCCCAGCTGGTCTTGCCGCTGCAGAACAACTTAACAGCGCTGGACACTCTGTGACCGTTTTTGAACGTGATGAGAAAGTGGGTGGCCTACTGCGATTTGGAATTCCTGATTTTAAACTTGGCATGGACGTTATCGATCGTAAGATCAATTTGATGGCGGATGCGGGTGTGAAATTTGAAGTCAACGCTCATATCGGCGTCAAGATCAACGCCCAACAGTTGCGTCAAGACTTTGATGTTGTTCTGCTGACTGGTGGTTCAACGGTACCTCGTGATTTACCGATCCCGGGTCGAGAGCTACAAGGCGTCCACTTTGCGATGGATTTCTTAGGTCAAAACAACCGTCGTGCTAACGATATGGACCTGAAAACCGAAGAGATTCACGCCAAAGACAAACACGTCGTGGTAATTGGTGGTGGTGATACGGGCTCCGACTGTGTGGGCACCTCAAATCGTCATAAAGCTAGCAGCATTACTCAAGTGGAAATCATGCCGATCCCACCAGAGAAACGCCCTGCAAACATGCCATGGCCACAGTACCCAATGATCATGAAAACAACCACCTCTCATGAGGAAGGCTGCGAACGTCATTGGAACATCTTAACCAAAGAGTTTATTGGTAATGACAAAGGTGAAGTCACTGGGCTACGCATTGCCGATATCGTATGGCAGGATGCAAAACCAGGCGAACGCCCAGGCTTTGACGAAGTAGCAGGCAGCGAGCGTGTCATTCCATGTGATTTGGCATTCCTTGCAATGGGCTTTTTACACCCTGAACCAACCGGTGTTTTAGCGCAACTTGATATAAAACTTGACGATCGTGGCAATGTCGCGACACAAGATTTCCAAACTAACCAACAAGGCGTATTTGCCGCGGGTGATATGCGTACTGGCCAATCTTTGGTTGTTCGCTGCATCAATGAGGGTCGTGAGTGTGCACGCTCTGTTGATGAATTCCTAATGGGCAATACCAACCTTGAAGCAAAAGCAAATTCTTTAATGCTTTCCGCTTAAAGGTACATGCATGGCTGCGCGAATAAGCAGCCAGCAGATTTCCTTCCTAATTTGGCCAGCTTATGCTGGCCTTTTTTGTTTACCTAGCCACAAGTCGTAACCAAAAAAACTGCAGCGATGGCCCTCTTACTGCGTACTCTGCCTACTCTTTGCTATTTAATTCGTTATCACTAACTACGTTTCTACACAATATCAACAAGTCATAACGCCATAGCCATAGCCATAGCCATAGCCATAGCAGATAAATGCATGGTTTTTTTTATTTATACGAGACTAATTTCTGAAAACTTGACGTTTATCGCCATAAGCATTAGCTTGTGACGTTGTTGATAAATAAAATCGCACTATATGTTAAATGTATTATTCATGGAATTTTGATTCTTATAATAAAAAAAACCATTAAAAAGCATCAATTTACTGTCAGGACGACAGCACGTTCAAAGGGAGAAAGACCATGGCTCTTTATGACCCAAGTCTTGAAAAGGACAACTGCGGATTTGGCCTTATTGCTCACATGCAAGGTCAACCCAGCCACAAATTAGTACGAACGGCTATCTCAGCACTTGACCGAATGACACACCGAGGTGGCATCGCGGCGGATGGAAAAACTGGGGATGGCTGCGGCTTATTGCTACAGAAACCCGACAGCTATTTTCGACTACTTGGCCAAGAAAATCATTGGAATCTAGGGAAGCAGTACGCTGTCGGTATGCTGTTTCTCTCCAATGACCCGATTAAAGCACAAGCAACCAAAGACGTGATTGCTCAGGAGTTAGCTCAAGAAACACTGACGATCTCAGGATGGCGAGCCGTACCAATAAATCCAGCGGTCTTAGGCCCCATTGCGAACGATTCCCTACCCAACATCATGCAGGTCTTTATATCAGCACCAGCAGGATGGCGTGAACAAGATGTTGAACGTCGTTTATATATTGCTCGCAGGCGTATTGAAAAACGTACCAGTGATGACAGTGAATTCTACATCTGTAGCCTGTCCACCCAAGTGATCGTCTACAAAGGGCTGTGCATGCCTGCGGATCTTCCTCGCTTCTACCTCGATCTCGCCGATCTTCGCATGGAATCGGCGATCTGTTTGTTTCACCAGCGATTTTCCACCAATACTCAGCCCCGCTGGCCGCTGGCACAACCTTTCCGATATCTGGCGCACAATGGTGAGATCAATACTATTGAAGGCAACCGTCAATGGGCAAAAGCGAGAGCTTATAAATTTGCATCTCCCCTATTACCTGACTTACAAACCGCCGCGCCTTTTGTCAACGAAACGGGGTCGGACTCATCAAGTCTCGACAATATGCTTGACCTATTTTTATCTGGCGGTATGGACATATTTAGAGCCATGCGAATGCTAGTACCACCAGCATGGCAAAACCACCCAGATATGGACCCAGACCTTCGCGCCTTCTATGATTTCAATTCCAAACACATGGAGCCATGGGACGGACCGGCAGGTATCGTATTATCAGACGGTCGCTACGCGGCCTGTAATCTCGACCGCAATGGCTTGCGTCCTGCTCGCTATGTCATCACAAAAGATAACCTCATCACCCTAGCTTCAGAGGTGGGAATTTGGGATTACGCCCCAGATGAAGTGGTAGAAAAAGGTCGGGTCGGGCCAGGCGAATTGCTCGTCGTCGATACACAAGATGGTAAGCTTTGGCATTCAGAAGAGATCGATAACGACCTAAAAAGTCGCCACCCATATCGCGAATGGATGGACAACAACGTTCATAAATTAACACCGTTTTCTGAGCTACCTGATGAAGATATTGGTCAGAGAGACTTTGATGCAAACTTGTTGAGTACTTACCAAAAACAATTCGCCATGAGCAATGAAGAAACCGATCAAGTCCTTCGGGTACTCGGTGATATGGGTCAAGAAGCGGTAGGTTCAATGGGCGATGACACCCCAATGGCGGTATTATCATCCAAAGAAAGGCTGATCACTGACTACTTCCGGCAGAAATTTGCTCAGGTGACCAATCCGCCAATCGATCCGCTTCGAGAGAAACACGTCATGTCACTGGCCACCAGCGTCGGACAAGAGATGAACGTATTTTGCGAAACGGACGGGCACGCTTATCGTGTTGCTTTTGGTTCTCCCGTCTTGCTTCACTCTGATATGCAGCAACTGCTCCAACTCAGTGACCAGCATTATCAACATTCCGTACTCAACATCAACTTTGATCCGCAGCACTACGACCTTAAACAGGCATTACTCAATTTATGTGATCAGGCAGAAAAAGCCGTCAAAGAAGGCACGGTGTTATTAGTGCTTTCCGACCGAGCCCTAATCAAAGGCCACCTTCCAATACCGGCGGCTATGGCCGTTGGCGCTGTACAAACCCGCCTCATTGATGCCAACGTTCGCTGTGATGCCAATATTTTAGTTGAAACCGCCACCGCACGTGACCCACACCAATTCGCGGTACTACTTGGTTTTGGCGCAACGGCCATTTATCCGTATCTCGCGTATGAAGCACTTGGCAAGATGATCGATGATGGCGCACTCGATAAACCCTATCGCGTCGTGATGCAAAACTACCAGAATGGCATCAACAAAGGCCTATATAAGATTATGTCGAAGATGGGTATTTCAACGGTGGCGTCATATCGTTGTTCGCAGCTTTTCGAAGCCGTTGGGCTCCATAACGACATCGTTGACCTTTGTTTCAAGGGAGTAACTGCTCGTATTCAAGGCGCAAATTTTGACGATTTCCAACAAGATATCTTCAACTTATCTCGTAAAGCATGGACAAAGCGCAAACCCATTGAACAAGGTGGTTTACTTAAATATGTCCATGGTGGTGAATATCACGCCTATAACCCTGACGTTGTGAGCACGCTGCAGCACGCGGTAAAAACTGGTGATAATCAAGACTATCAATCATTTGCCAAACAAGTGAATGCTCGCCCCATCGCGATGCTGCGAGATTTAATGACGTTAAAATCCATCGCCACCCCACTCGCTTTGACTGCCGTTGAGCCCACCAGCGACCTATTCAAGCGTTTTGACTCTGCTGCAATGTCGATCGGCGCGTTAAGTCCCGAGGCTCACGAAGCACTTGCGATGGCGATGAACCAACTTGGAGGCTACTCCAACTCGGGAGAAGGCGGGGAAGATCCTCGTCGATTTGGCACGACTCGTAATTCTCGAATCAAACAAATTGCCTCTGGTCGGTTTGGTGTCACCCCCCACTACCTCACCAATGCCGATGTGCTGCAAATCAAAGTCGCACAAGGTGCTAAGCCCGGCGAAGGCGGTCAACTACCCGGCCATAAAGTCACCGCTGAAATAGCAAAATTACGCTATTCCGTGCAAGGCGTTACCTTGATTTCTCCGCCTCCTCACCATGACATCTATTCCATTGAAGATCTTGCGCAATTGATCTTCGATCTCAAGCAGGTCAATCCGCAAGCGCTCGTTTCCGTCAAACTGGTCTCAGAACCTGGGGTGGGCACGATTGCCACCGGCGTGGCTAAGGCTTATGCCGACCTCATCACTATTTCCGGTTATGACGGGGGAACGGCTGCGAGCCCACTAACTTCAGTTAAGTACGCAGGCAGCCCTTGGGAGCTAGGGCTTGCTGAAACCCAACAAGCCCTAGTCGTTAATGGCTTGCGGCACAAAATCCGCCTACAAGTAGATGGGGGCTTAAAAACCGGCCTTGACGTCGTCAAAGCGGCAATCTTGGGCGCAGAAAGCTTTGGTTTTGGTACCGCACCTATGGTCGCGATGGGGTGTAAATTTCTCCGGATTTGCCACCTCAATAACTGCGCGACAGGGGTGGCGACTCAAGATGAAACCCTGCGTAATGAGTATTTTAAGGGACTGCCAGAAATGGTTGTCCACTATTTCACAGGGTTAGCCGAAGAAGTGAGAGCACTGCTTGCACAGCTTGGCGTAGAAAAACTCACTGACCTGATTGGTCGAACGGACTTATTAGACGTCACAGAGGGGCTAACGGCCAAACAAAGTAAGCTTGATCTGTCTGGTATTCTAGACTCGCCTGTTTCTTCGCAACAACTGCCGTTGTATTGGACTCAGCCCAACCACCCGTTCGACAAGGCTGAACTGAATCGTCAAATTGTCGAAGATGCCCTTGATGCGGTTGAATCAAGGCAGTCATCGAGTTTCTACTACAACGTCCGCAATACTGACCGCTCGCTGGGCGCTAGACTTTCGGGCGAGATCGCTAAGCGTTATGGCAATCAGGGCATGGCCAGCTCCCCCATTGAACTTCATCTTGACGGAACCGCAGGCCAATCGCTTGGCGTTTGGAACGCCGGTGGGGTCGACATTTATCTCACTGGCGATGCCAATGATTATGTAGGGAAAGGCATGGCAGGAGGGAAAATTACGATAAAGCCTCACGTGGGTACCACATTTGTCTGTAATGAAGCCACCATCATCGGCAACACCTGCCTCTACGGAGCAACCGGTGGGAAACTGTTTGCAGCAGGGACCGCAGGTGAGCGCTTTGGCGTTCGAAATTCTGGCACCATTGCCGTCGTTGAAGGCGCTGGTGACAATGCCTGCGAATACATGACTGGGGGTATCGTCGCGATTTTAGGTGCGACAGGCGTTAACTTTGGCGCAGGCATGACTGGCGGGTTTGCCTATGTGCTCGATACCAATGAGGACTTTAATGGTCGAGTAAACACAGAATCTGTCGAGGCTTTAGCGCTGGCCGACTTGTATATCCATCAAGAGCACTTGCGTGGATTGATAGCAGAGCACCTTGAGGAAACCGGATCAGTGCATGCAGAAAATATATTGGCGAACTTTGATGAATGGATTCCGAAGTTCTACCTGATTAAACCGAAAGCGGCCGATTTGCGTACGCTGTTGGGTCACCAAAGCCGAAGCGCCGCCGAGCTGCGCGTTCAAGCCCAATAATGGCAAGGAGCTAGAATTATGAGCCAGAACGTCTATCAATTCATCGATGTGAGTCGTATCGACCCGGCAAAAAAACCGCTGAAAATCCGCAAGATTGAGTTCGTAGAGATATACGAACCGTTTACCAAGCAACAAGCCACGGCTCAGGCCGATCGCTGCCTTGACTGCGGTAATCCTTATTGTGAATGGAAATGCCCCGTACATAACTACATCCCTCAGTGGCTCAAGCTTGCCAATGAGGGGCGCATAATTGAAGCCGTCGAGCTCTCTCATCAAACCAACAGCCTACCCGAGGTATGTGGCCGAGTATGTCCTCAAGATCGCTTATGTGAGGGGGCTTGCACCTTAAATGACGATTTTGGTGCGGTCACCATCGGTAATGTCGAAAAGTTCATCACAGACAAAGCCTTCGAAATGGGTTGGAAACCAGACGTTTCTCATGTCGAATGGAGCGATAAAAAAGTCGCTATTATTGGTGCCGGCCCTGCAGGCCTTGCCGCTGCCGATGTGCTTGTTCGTAATGGTGTCAAACCTGTTGTCTTTGACCGTTACCCCGAGATTGGTGGTCTCCTCACCTTTGGTATCCCCTCCTTCAAATTAGAAAAAGACGTGATGCTCAATCGTCGCCGTATTTTCACTGATATGGGCGTAGAGTTTAGGCTCAACACCGATATTGGCAAAGACGTTGAGATGTCAGAGCTCGTTAGCGATTACGACGCCGTGTTCTTGGGAGTCGGTACTTACAAAAATATGAGAGCGGGTCTAGAAAACGAAGAGGCTCCTGGGGTTTATGATGCACTGCCATTCTTAGTATCCAATACCTACCGTGTTATGGGACTCCCTACGACAACACCATTTCTCGACATGAAAGGTAAAAAAGTCATTGTATTAGGCGGTGGTGATACGGCGATGGATTGTGTACGAACATCAATACGACAAGATGCCGATAGTGTCATTTGTGCCTACCGACGGGATGAGGCCAATATGCCTGGTTCAAGACGTGAGGTAAAAAATGCTAAAGAGGAAGGCGTTAGATTTAAGTTCAACCTGCAACCACTTGGTATTGAGCTTGATGGCAATGGTCACGTAGCGGGAATTAAAATGGTGAAAACCGCCTTGGGCGAGCCCGATGAAGCCGGCAGACGACGTCCAGAACCAGTGGCTGGTAGCGAACATACTTTAAAAGCGGACGCCGTCATCATGGCATTTGGTTTCCAACCTCATAAAATGAGCTGGCTAGCCCCCCATGGCGTTGAACTGGATAAATGGGGTCGAATTTGCGCGGCGTCGAAACAGATCTATCAATTCCAAACGTCAAACCCTAAGATTTTCGCCGGAGGAGACGCGGTGAGAGGTTCCGATTTAGTCGTTACCGCGATTGATGAGGGGCGAAAAGCGGCTGAAGGCATACTAGACTTCTTAGACATATAATACGTACGTTTCAAGCTTGGTAATATCAGGCTTTTTTATGGGGTAGTCATCATGAATAAAACCGTCAAAGCATCTGTACTCACCACAATAATTCTCTCGTTGACCGCATGCAGTTCGTCAACAACAAACATGGTAGATAGAACAGCGCAGCCTTGCGGTGACAGTCCTCGCTGCGTCTCTACGCAAGATTCTCGCGAAGAATTTAAGCTCGCACCATTCCCACTTGCTGATGATGTGAGCATCAATCAAATTGAATCGGTTGCTTTGAGTTTTCCACGCGCCACTGTGGCGGATAAAAAATCCGACTATTTACGAGTAGAATACCAATCCAAAGTGTTCGGTTATACCGATGATATGGAAGTGAAAATTCAGAATGGCGAGTTACTCGTTCGCTCTGAAGCACGCATTGGGTATTACGATTTCAAGGTAAACCGAGAACGTGTCGAACAGTTTCGTAGTAAGTTAATTGAGACCGGGTTAGTTCTTACAAATCCTTGACCAAGCGTTGGGCAAACCTATCGAAGTTGCTATACTGCATGCCAATTATCTATCCAACTTAGAGAGTCACCATGAAAATTGGCATTATTGGCGCAATGGAACAAGAAGTGTCCATTTTAAAATCAGCTTTGACTAACCTTGAGCAACAGATTAAAGGCGGCTGTACGTTCTACACTGGCCAACTAGACGGTGCGGATATTGTGCTGCTTCAATCAGGTATTGGTAAAGTGGCTGCGGCCGTCGGTACGACTATTCTTCTTAGCGATTACCAAGTTGATGTTGTGATTAATACCGGTTCAGCCGGTGGCTTTGAGTCCTCTCTTAACCATGGTGACGTCGTTATCTCAACAGAAGTTCGTCACCATGATGCTGACGTGACTGCATTCGGCTATGAGATTGGTCAAATGGCAGGTCAACCAGCGGCATTCACCGCTGATGAGAAGCTCATGAACGTCGCTGAACAAGCGCTAAAGCAAATGGAAGGACAACACGCCGTGCGTGGTCTTATCTGTACTGGTGATGAATTTGTTTGTCGCCCAGAGCGTCAAGCCGTGATTCGCAATAACTTCCCTGGTGTTATCGCCGTTGAGATGGAAGCATCGGCTATCGCACAGACTTGCCACCAGTTTGATACCCCATTTGTCGTGGTTCGTGCCATCTCAGATATCGCAGACAAAGAATCACCAATGAGTTTTGAAGAGTTCCTGCCACTTGCAGCAAAAAGCTCCTCTGAAATGGTCATCAACATGGTGAGCCTGCTTAAATAAGCGATAACTCAATTAAGCGCTAACCTAGGTAACAACCACTTAAGTAAATCATCACTTGAGTAAAGCATGCCTAGGTAAACCACCTCTTAGATCAACATCGTTTTGGAAAGCCATAATATGGCCCCAAAACGACGTTAGGATAGTCTTTAACAAGGATTTGTTCATGAGCTCTTTTTTTGAGAGTTTCTATGCTAATGGGGCGCTCCTCGTCATGTGGGGCGCGCTTGGTTTTCATCTGTTGTTACCCATACCTAAAAGTGCACATCCCGTTTATTATTGGCAACGCCTAGCGCACCTGATAGCCAACAAAGTGAACCCTCCCAACGTCGCCCCATCTCAACAAATGTTGTCCGGCGTACTCGCTCTGGCATTGTTTATTGTTCCCGCAATTGCGGTATTAATCGCCATGCAGTCACTGGCGTGGCAGGCCCAGTTTTATCAACTAGCGCTGCTATTACTCGCACTCGACTGGCGAACCAATGAGACCTTGGCACAGCAACTTATCCAAACCTTGTCACACGAAGATAAAGTCCGTGCGCGTCTCATATTACAAGACAATGTCAATAGAGATACCTCATCGTTGTCCTTACTCGGTTTAGGGAAGGCATCAGCAGAAACCCTGATTTTAGGGTATTCAAGACGTGTTATCGGGGTTCTTTTTTGGTACGGAATACTAGGAGGCGTTGGCGCACTGCTTTACCGCTTAATGATGGAATTGGCTCGCACCTGGAGTCCAAGTAAACCCCATTACCAAGTATTCGGAAAACCCGCGGTTACGGTATTTTTGGTGCTCGATATATTGCCGCAAAAATTATTTTCTCTTTTAATTATGGTCGGCACCTCAAGACAACTGATTGCGGCGACTATCGAACAAAGTAGAACCTGGCACAACACCGTAACCAACTGGTTACTCTGTGGGTATGCGAATAAGTTTGGCTTAGCACTAGGAGGGCCTGCTATGTACGGTACAACAAAGTATCAACGCGCCCGTATTGGTGGCAAAGTCGCCCCTGCTGCTTATCACCTAGCCCAACTACAAAAAGATATCGCTTGGCGTATCTGCGCTTGGATAATGATTCAAAGCAGTATCATGTTCATCATTTATCAAGGATTTTAGTTAATGAAACGACTGTTGTTGTCATTGGTCATTTTCAGCATCACATCACCAGCCTGGGCTGTCGCTCAGCGAGTCATTAGCCTTGCTCCCCACGCCACTGAACTGGCTTACGCGGCAGGATTAGGTGACCAACTCATTGCGGTTAGCGAGTACAGTGATTACCCCAAAGAAGCGAAAGATCTAGAACGTGTTGCCAATTACCAAGGCATAAAATTGGAGCGTATTGTCGCCCTAGAACCGGACCTCATTCTCGCATGGCCTGCCGGTAACCCAGCGCGTGAACTTGATAAACTCAAACAGCTTGGTTTTAACCTCGTGTACTCAAAGACAAAGACACTAGAAAATATCGCTGATAATATTGAAGCGCTTAGTGTCTATGCTCGTGACCCAAGCATTGGCCAGCAAGCCGCTGATGACTTTCGCAAAAAATTGAAGCAGCTAAAGTCCAACAGCAACACCAATGAGCCTGTCAGCTACTTTTATCAACTAAGTGAAAAGCCAATCATTACCCTAGCGCAAGGCAGTTGGCCCAGTGAGGTTTTCAGTTTTTGTGGTGGAGAGAATATTTTCTCTCACAGCAAAGCCCCTTATCCTCAAGTCAGTCCAGAACAAGTTATTGTAAGACAGCCCGACGCTATTTTTAGCTCAGAGCATGCCATAAAAGATGGCGGAATGTGGCAGCAATGGTCATCTGAGTTACCCGCAGTAAAGCAACAACACATGTGGACGCTAACCTCTGATTGGCTCAACCGCCCTACACCACGCACATTGCTCGCGATTGAGCAGGTCTGCCATCATTTCGATACCATTCGAAAAAATCGCGGATAAATGACGAGTATCTGCCGATAAATACCTTAACAAAAGATATAGCGCGAATTTATAGAGGTTTTAAAGAAGATAAGGTGCGAATTGGTAATAATTGCCGTAAAATTGCCGCACTTTTTCCGTTCAATTCTTCAATGGGTATATAACCGTGGACTCCATGCTCTATTTCGTCGATTTATTCGGCACAATGGTATTTGCGATATCCGGAGTGATCCTCGCAGGAAGGCTAAGGATGGATCCTTTTGGCGTAATGGTATTAGGCAGTGTGACCGCGATTGGTGGCGGTACTATTCGTGATATGGCATTAGGCGCAACCCCTGTATTTTGGATCACAGATACGACCTACCTATGGGTGATTATTATCACCTGTTTATTGACGATGATGCTTGTCAGACATCCACGTCGCTTGCCATGGTGGGTATTGCCCGTTTCTGATGCCATTGGATTGGCTGTCTTTGTCGGTATTGGTGTCGAAAAAGCATTAAGCTATCAAGATTCGGCGCTTGTTGCGATTATAATGGGTGTCATTACTGGCTGCGGCGGCGGTATCATCCGTGATGTACTGGCCCGAGAGATCCCAATGGTGCTGCGTAGAGAAGTCTATGCGACAGCCTGTATTATTGGTGGCGTATTTTACACCACAACATTGATGTTAGGTGCGACGCCAGAAAGTGCCTTTTTAAGTTGCGTTATCACGACACTTATCATTCGACTAGGCGCGATTCGCTGGCAGCTTTCACTGCCCACGTTCGCACTGGACAAATAACCCTCCGGCTACTCAGGATGTCAGAGATATCGATTCTCTGACATTCCCACTTCAAATTCTCCTGCAGCTTTAGTATGTTGAATACTCACCGTATTGTGATTATGTCATTACGGTCAGGTAGATTCATTCGAGGTAAGGAGGTCTCATGGCTATCACATTCGATCAGGTCCATTTTCATCATACACAAACACTGAATATCCCATCTTGGCAGCTTTTAGAAGGCCAGCATTGGGGCGTTTTTGAGACCGAAGGTAACGTCGGCGCCTTGATTGGCGATCTATTGTGCAATGAAATTCAGTTGGATTCAGGTTGTCTCGATACCTATACCGATAAAATTGCACAAGTCTCCCTGACCGAACAACAGCGCTTGCTTGAGCTTGAGCATGCGAATGATGATACCGACTTTATGGATCGAATCGATTACGGTCGCACCGTCGAGCAATTGGTTTCGGAGCAATGTGATAACCCAGCGATTGTTCAGCAGTTGATGCAAGAGTTAGACTTACTCCACCTAAAAGAGCGAGGATTCAAACAGCTTTCGACAGGCGAAACTCGCCGCGTCATGCTGGCTCGAGCCCTATCCACCTCCCCCCAAGTATTGATTCTCGATGAACCCTTTGTTGGTCTCGACCAATTGCATCGTAAAATGCTCACTGGGTACCTTCACGACCTTGCTACTTATATACAGCTCATCATCGTGACTTCTCGAGAGGACGAGATCCCAGCTTGGGTCAATCATGTTGCATTATTTGAAAAAGGCACCTTAAAAGAACAGCTCACCTATCAGCAATGGATTAGCCATCCAGTTATCGCGCAGTTATTGTCACAGTCGGCACAACAAAGCGAGCAATGGCTGACCTTAATACGTAAGCATCAACACGCCCCTAAATTTAGTGACCCACTCGTTCGAATTACCGATGGCTGCGTGGAGTATGTCGACCAAAAAATATTTTCCGATGTGAACTGGCAAATATGCCATGGCGAACATTGGCAGGTTCGCGGCCCAAACGGCTGTGGAAAAAGCACCTTACTCGGGCTGATATTTGGGGATCATCCACAATGCTATAGCAACGATATTCATATTTATGATATGAAACGAGGCAGCGGAGAAACCGTCTGGGACATCAAGCAACACACGGGAATGGTCTCATCCGCGCTGCACCTTCAATACCGTGTCAGTTGCAACGCACTTGACGTCCTTCTTTCTGGCTTTTTTGATTCCATTGGGTTGTACGACAAACCCACCAAAAAACAGATCGATACTGCCAAAGAATGGCTAACGCTACTGCACATGAATGAACTGGCTCGTTGCTCATTTAAGTCGCTTGAATACAGTCAACAACGCCTGTTATTGATCGCTAGGGCGATCATAAAACAACCCACCATTCTGATTCTTGATGAACCCTACCAAGGACTTGATTATCTGGGGCGAAAGTTAGTCATGAATGCGCTCAATATGATCGCTAAAGAAAACCTGAGCCAACTCTTGTATGTCTCACATTATGTAGAAGATGAACTCGATAGCATTCAACACTTTGTTGATTTTGTTCCAAATGCTGATGACGATGGATATCAGATAAAAATCACTCAGCCGAGAAAACTAAATGAAGGCTAATATTGTCATTGTCTATTTTTCTCAAATTTTTTTGCCAGAAGCTAGCGGGAAAAATAGACAATAATATGACCAAAGACGTTATTGGGTTCAAATACCGTCAATGAGAGTGACCGACCAACGATGTATGGCTTTGGTCGGTAATTTGCAGGCTATCTTTTGGTTCTAAGGCCACAAATTCATGCTAGCATAGTTGTATCTATTCCTACTTTTCATCGATTATTATGTTGCTTGAAGGCATTGATACACTACTCGTTTTATCACAAGAAAAGACCATGAGCCGAACGGGTAGTCGCCTGTATATTGGGCAGTCAGCGGTAAGCAAACGGATTGCGAATCTTGAGAAGCGGCTGGGAAAAAAGTTAATTGAGCCCGACGGCAGGCAGATAAAGCTCACGCCTGATGCACTCGCGTTAATTGAGCGCATAGGATCAAGCGTGAATGAATTAAAGGGCCTGATATCAGAAGAACAAACACTCAGTGACCAGACCTTAATTCGTCTCGATTGCTCTGAGACACTAGTGGCTGGTTACCTCAGTGAGTTTATTGTGCCGCTATTAAACCAAGACCCTTATCTCACGATCACGACCAATCATACGCCTCGAATCATAGAACACGTTAGCTCAGGTGACGCGATGATTGGACTTTGCGCAGGCCACCTAAGTGCAAAGCTCAGCTTACAAGCCACACACCTCTTCGATGAGCCGTTCAAAATTGTCAGTCAAACTCCACTCATCCATGCACCACGCACCTTGATCACCAATGATCTCAACAACCCTGCCAACACTTATCAAGCAGCGTTGCTTCAGCAATCAAAGATTGAGCCCGCCATGCAGATGGACTCGTACACCGCTGCCGCACAACTGGCCATCAAAGGGGCGGGGGCGGCGCTGGTGCCTATGTCGATAATAAAAACGCTTCATATTGATGAAGCGCTGTGCTTTGACTTTGATTTTTTATCCGCATTAACTCGCCCGATTCACGTCATCTACCGTTCGTCGACACTAAAAATTCATCGCGCTAAAACAGTGATTGAAACCATTGAGGATGCTGTTCCAAGAGTAGCTTTATCGCCATCACCATTGACATGATAACCACCAACGGGCGAATAAACTTCTTGCCCTTCGTGACCACCATTTTCGCGCCCATTCGAGCACCAATGAAGCCTCCTACAGCCATCACTAGACCGATTTCCCACACCGGAAGGCCAGCAAAAATAAAGAACAACAATGCGGCAATGTTTGAGGTAAAGTTAAGAACCTTGGTTCGCGCTGTCGCATGCACAATCGAAAGCTGAGCGATCGCGACAAAGCAAATCGTAAAAATAGAGCCCGTTCCAGGGCCAAAGAAACCATCATAAAACCCGACACCGGTCCCGACAGAAAAAGCAAACATAGTCTCAGACAATTTTGGTTTTCCACCGCCCTCTCCAGCCTGAGGAGCAAGCAGAAAGTACAGCGAGATACCAAGTAGCAACACAGGAATAAGGCTCGTCAATATACCCGCATCAATATGCTGAACCAGCTCCGCACCAACCGCAGACCCAATAAAAGTACATGCGATCGCCAGGCGCATTTCTTTGATATCAACAATGCCGTTTCGAACGAAGTACCACGTGGCTGAAAAGCTACCGAATGAGCTTTGCAGTTTATTGGTAGCCAGTGCTTGAGTCGGGGGCACCCCAACTGATAATAAGGCCGGTAATGTTAAGAGTCCGCCGCCTCCCGCCATTGCATCAATAAAACCCGCTAGGCCGGCAACAAAGAACAACATCATCAATATGTCGAAAGTAACGTCCATGAACTCCACTCATTAGCATTAAATTGAACAAAATTGTACGTCATCAAACCACGAATAAAAGCGAAACGATGGATGATAACCTATTCCACATAGGAAACAGTTAGCGATCACCTTACCTGTGTTGTCTCTTACTGATTTAACAAACAAAAAAAATCCCGCTCGAGAGCGGGATTTTTTAAACTAGAGCTCAGCGATAACTAAAGCTTGGCTATTCATTAGAACCTAGTTATTCATTAGAACTTAGCTATTAACTGGTGCTTGGTGACCTTAAGCTTTCGCTGCGTTCACTTGAGCATGCAGCTCTTGAACTGAGGTCACTGATGTTTTCGCATCAGCCGTGTGAGCCATACACGTTGCAAACGCTGCATTTAGCGTTGTGGTGTAGTTCACTTTCTCAGCCAAAGCGCCGCGACGAAGGACTTTTGAATCTTCAATCGCTTGACGACCAGCCGCCGTGTTCACAATGTAGGTGTACTCATTATTCTTGATACGGTCAAGAATGTGAGGACGACCTTCGTGTACTTTGTTTACTAGACGTGGGTTGATACCCGCTTCGCCTAGAATCACTGCCGTACCGTGAGTGGCATCCAACTGGTAACCTAGTTTCGTTAGCTTAGAAGCAAGGTCAACCACGCGTTCTTTATCGCCTTCACGAACAGAAAGCAGTGCACGACCACCTTCAGGGTAGATGTGACCACAACCCAATTCAGCTTTTGAGTAAGCTTCAGCAAATGTTGCCCCAACACCCATAACTTCACCAGTAGAGCGCATTTCTGGGCCTAACAGTGGGTCAACACCAGGGAACTTGTTGAATGGAAGTACAACTTCTTTCACTGAGTAGTATGGCGGAATGATCTCTTTAGTGAAGCCTTGAGACTCTAGAGATTGACCCGCCATGACACGTGCCGCAATCTTAGCGATTGGTGCGCCTGTTGCTTTCGATACAAACGGAACCGTACGCGCTGCACGAGGGTTTACCTCGATGAGGTACACTTCGTTGTTCTTAACAGCAAACTGCGTATTCATCAGGCCACGAACACCTAACTCAAATGCTAGCTTTTCAACTTGCTCGCGCATGACGTCTTGGATTTCTTGGCTTAGCGTGTATGCAGGAAGAGAACATGCTGAGTCACCTGAGTGAACACCCGCTTGCTCAATGTGCTCCATGATACCGCCGATAACAACACGCTCACCATCACAAATCGCATCAACGTCCACTTCAATCGCGTCATCTAAGAAGCTATCAAGTAGTACTGGAGATTCGTTTGATACGCTTACTGCTTCGTTGAAGTAGCGGCGTAAGTCTTGCTCATCGTATACGATTTCCATCGCACGACCACCAAGTACGTAAGAAGGACGTACAACCAATGGGAAGCCGATTTCGCGAGATTTCTCTACTGCTTGCTCCATTGTTGTTACTGTTGCGTTTTCTGGCTGAAGTAAGCCTAGACGGTCTACAGCAACTTGGAAACGCTCACGGTCTTCTGCACGGTCGATTGCGTCAGGGCTAGTACCGATGATTGGTACGCCAGCAGCTTCAAGAGCACGAGCCAGTTTCAGTGGTGTTTGACCACCGTACTGAACGATAACGCCTTTTGGCTTCTCAACGCGAGCGATTGCTAGTACGTCTTCCAGAGTTACTGGTTCGAAGTACAGACGGTCAGATGTATCGTAATCTGTAGAAACAGTCTCAGGGTTACAGTTAACCATGATTGTTTCGTAGCCATCTTCACGTAGTGCTAGTGATGCGTGTACACAACAGTAGTCAAATTCAATACCTTGGCCGATACGGTTTGGACCGCCGCCTAGAATCATGATCTTGTCTTTGTCTGTTGGGTTCGCTTCACACTCGTCATCGTAAGATGAGTACATGTAAGCCGTATCAGAGGAGAACTCAGCCGCACACGTATCTACACGCTTGTAAACTGGGTGGATATCGTATTGGTCACGCAGACGACGGATTTCGCTTTCTGCTACACCTAGAATCTTAGATAGGCGCGCATCTGCAAAACCTTTGCGCTTAAGCTTGTTTAGTTCGTCTTTGTTCAGACCAGCAAAGCCTTTCGCTTTAAGTTCTTGCTCTAGCTTAACGATATCTTCGATTTGAACGAGGAACCAACGGTCGATTTGCGTTAGGTTGAATACACCATCTACCGACATACCAGCACGGAATGCGTCAGCGATGTACCAAATACGCTCTGCGCCAGCTTCTTTCAGTTCGTGACGGATAGTCGTTAGAGCATCAGGTGCGTCTAGGTCTACCATTTCGTCAAAACCAGTCGCGCCAACTTCTAGGCCACGAAGTGCTTTTTGTAGAGATTCTTGTTGGTTACGGCCGATAGCCATAACTTCACCAACAGACTTCATTTGAGTCGTTAGACGGTCGTTAGCACCTGCAAATTTCTCGAAGTTAAAACGAGGAATCTTAGTGACTACGTAGTCGATTGTTGGTTCGAATGATGCTGGCGTTGCGCCGCCAGTGATGTCATTCATTAGCTCGTCTAGCGTGAAGCCAACAGCCAGTTTCGCTGCAATCTTAGCGATTGGGAAACCTGTTGCTTTAGATGCTAGTGCAGAAGAGCGAGATACACGTGGGTTCATCTCGATGATAACCATACGGCCATCTTTCGGGTTGATACCAAACTGTACGTTTGAACCACCTGTCTCAACACCAATCTCACGCAGTACTGCTAGAGATGCGTTACGCATTAGTTGGTATTCTTTGTCTGTCAGCGTTTGAGCTGGAGCCACAGTGATTGAGTCACCTGTGTGAATACCCATTGGGTCGAAGTTTTCAATCGCACATACGATGATGCAGTTGTCGTTTTTGTCACGAACCACTTCCATCTCGTACTCTTTCCAACCGATAAGTGATTCATCGATAAGAAGTTCGTTAGTTGGAGATAAGTCCAAACCACGACGACAGATTTCTTCAAATTCTTCTTTGTTGTAAGCAATACCGCCACCAGTACCACCCATCGTGAACGATGGACGAATGATACAAGGGAAGCCAACCATGTCTAAAACTTTGTAAGCTTCTTCCATCGTTTTCGCTGTATCAGCAGTTGGACACTCAAGGCCAATTGCTTTCATTGCTTTATCGAAGCGTGAACGGTCTTCTGCTTTATCGATAGCGTCAGCCGTTGCACCAATCATTTCAACACCGAACTCTTCAAGAACGCCGTGCTTTTCTAGGTCTAGAGCACAGTTCAATGCAGTTTGGCCACCCATAGTAGGTAGAACTGCATCAGGCTTCTCTTTAGCGATGATGTTACGCACCACTTCCCATTGGATAGGTTCGATGTAAGTTGCATCGGCCATATCTGGGTCAGTCATGATTGTCGCTGGGTTCGAGTTTACAAGAATAACTCGGTAACCTTCTTCGCGAAGCGCTTTACAAGCTTGAGCACCAGAGTAATCAAACTCACATGCTTGACCGATAACGATCGGGCCAGCACCTAGAATAAGAATACTTTTAATGTCAGTACGTTTTGGCATTGTCTACTACTCCGAATTACGCTGTGTGCTGTTTGATTAGTTCAATAAAGTGGTCGAATAACGGCGCTGCGTCTTCCGGACCTGGGCTTGCTTCAGGGTGACCTTGGAAGCTGAATGCTGGTTTGTCTGTACGGTGAATACCTTGTAGAGAACCATCAAATAGTGATTTGTGCGTTGCACGTAGTGTCTCTGGAAGGGTTTCTTCGTCAGCAGCAAAGCCGTGGTTTTGCGAAGTAATCATCACAACATCACGATCTAAATCTTTAACCGGGTGGTTTGCACCGTGGTGACCAAACTTCATCTTCACTGTCTTAGCGCCTGACGCAAGAGCAAGAATCTGGTGACCTAGACAGATACCGAAGATTGGTAAGCCTTTTTCTAGGAACACTTTTGTCGCTTCAATTGCGTAAGTACATGGTTCTGGGTCACCAGGGCCATTGGAAAGGAAAACACCGTCTGGGTTCAGAGCGAGTACTTCTTCAGCAGAAGTTTCAGCTGGAACAACCGTTAGGCGGCAGCCGCGGTCAACCAGCATTCGTAAGATGTTTCGTTTTGCACCGAAGTCATAAGCAACAACGTGGAATGGCAATTCACTGTCTGCTTTCGCCTCAGGAAGTCCACCTGTAAGCGTCCACGAACCTTGTTTCCATTGATACGCTTCTTTTGTTGTCACTTCCTTCGCAAGATCCATACCTTTAAGGCCAGGGAATTCTTTTGCTTTAGCAAGCGCTAGAGCCTCGTCGATGTTGTTACCCGCAACAACACAGCCATTCTGAGCACCTTTTTCACGTAGAATGCGCGTCAATTTACGAGTATCAATGTCCGCAATACCAACGATATTTTGCGACTTAAGATAATCAGAAAGAGACTGTTCATTACGGAAGTTAGAAGCAACGAGAGGGAGGTCGCGAATCACAAGGCCTTGTGCGTGGATAGCTGAAGATTCTTCATCTTCTGAGTTAGTTCCAGTGTTGCCAATGTGAGGATAGGTAAGAGTAACGATCTGTTGAGAATAGGATGGATCAGTGAGGATTTCTTGGTACCCCGTCATCGAGGTATTAAAAACAACTTCACCGACGGATAACCCGTCTGCTCCAATGGACGTACCGTGGAACATCGTCCCATCTTCTAGGACTAACAGTGCTGGTTTACTCAAGATAACCTCCAGAATAAAGATGCAAAAATTATAAATTAAATTTCAATGCTGACTCCCTCTTCAATGGCTAAAAGGACCATTAGGGTGTACAGACAAATTGGCGGTATTCTAATTATCACTGTGATGAGTGTCAACAATAAGATAAAAATAAAACTAAGTTTTATTGCATCTGAACTCGTTTACGCCTTAAACCCTCAAAAAAACACATTTTAAGAACGAAATTCAACCAGTTATCCAGAATCAATTGTTTTGAGTCTCACATTCACACAGGAAAGATATCAATATTTCACATATTGAAACGCAAACGTTAAGCATGCACAGTAAACGTATAAAAACGAGCATTAATGCCAATTACTTAACCCAAGACCCCATTATAACCACCTAAAACTGCAGAAGTGTTGATTTATTGCTCATTCTCATCACATTGTGATAATAATAGTTTTCAATAACACCGTCGAACCAAAGAAGCATAACTATGTAGTTTCACTCTTAGACGGCAATCAAAATAAAAACAAAAAAAAAGCACTCACAATGAGTGCTTTCTCGTTAAATTTGGTCTAAGCCGAGAACTTCCGTCATGGTATAGAAACCGGCAGGTTTGTCACCAAGCCAAACGGCCGCCTTCACGGCCCCATTTGCAAACGTCATTCGATCCGTGGCCTTGTGTGTAATCTCAACACGCTCACCAATATCAGCAAACATAGCGGTATGTTCACCAATAATATCGCCAGCTCGAATAGTGGCAAAGCCAATCTCGTCACGGGTACGCTCACCTGTAATACCTTCGCGGGCATAGACGGCTACATCGTTTAACTCGTTCCCCATAGCGCCAGCAATCGCTTCACCCATACCTATCGCAGTGCCTGATGGTGCATCGACTTTATGACGGTGATGTGCCTCAACAATTTCAACATCACAATAGTCTCCCATCACCTTCGCCGCTTTCTCAAGCAACTTAAAGACAAGGTTCACACCCACACTGTAGTTAGGGGCCATCACTAAAGGAACCAATTTTGAAGCTTCATCGATCTGGGCTTTCTCTTCTTCAGAAAAGCCTGTCGTACCGATAATCATCTTCTTACCATGCTGTTGGCATAGTGCGAGGTTTGCAAGGGTACTTTTTGGTGCAGTAAAATCGATAATGACATCAAAGCTATCGATCGACTTTGCTAAATCATCAACCAAGGCAACGTTAAATCGCCCTTCACCACATAATTCACCAACATCAACACCCACAAGGGACGACTCAGGCCTTTCTGAGCCAGCACCGACTGTGGCATATTCATTATGAAACGTTGCTTTTACTAAGTTACGGCCCATTCGGCCCGCTGCTCCTGCAATCGCAATTCTTACCATTGCGTTATTCTCCGTTGATTATTTGCTACCAATGTAACGTAAAGCATTTCCGCTCGCTAGGGGCTTGAGTTCGTTACGAGTATTTTTCGATCACTTTATTGAGTATCGGGATATTCGCGTCGGGAAAAGCGTAATCGTTAAGTGTTGCTATCTCAACCCATCGCCCCTGCTGCCCTTCCTTCCCAAATGGCTCACGATTAAAAGCGTTGATCTCAAAGAAATCAAACGCAAGTGACTTGTCAGCATAGTCATGCAACAAGTGTTCAAACAGCGCAATCTCGGTAACTTGGATATCAATCTCTTCGAACAATTCACGCTTTATTGCGGCTTCTGCACTTTCACTCGATTCAACTTTACCACCCGGAAATTCCCAAAACCCACCCTGATGAGCTTTATCTGGCCGTTTAGTAATATAGACCTCAGACTTATCAGTATTAAAAATAATACCCGCAACAATGTGTAGTCGTTTCATTAAGCTTCCTTTGCAAAAAGAGCCGCTAAAGCGGCTCTTTTTAATACATCATGATTTAGTTAATCTGACCATGGCATTGTTTATATTTCTTGCCAGAACCACAAGGACAAGGCTCGTTGCGGCCTACCTTTCGTTCATCACGAACAACAGGTTGCTGACCATCATCACTGCTCTCTTCATTAGGATCAGCGAGTTGGTTTTCAGCCGTCGCATGTTGCGGTTGAGCACGACGAGCGACCTCTTCCGCCTGAGCTTGACGCTGCGCTTCCATTTGCTCAACTTCTTCTTGCTGCTGAACTCGTACTTTAGACAAGATAGTCACGACATCGAGTTTTAGAGATTCAAGCAGCTCTTCGAACAACTCAAATGACTCGCGCTTATACTCTTGTTTCGGGTTTTTCTGAGCATAACCACGTAAATGGATACCTTGACGTAGGTGATCCATTGCAGCCAAATGCTCTTTCCAAAGCGTATCAAGCGTTTGCAACATGACAGATTTTTCGAAGTTACGCAGTACTGAAGCACCAACCGTTTCTTCTTTCTGGTTGTAAACCGATACCGCTGTCTCCAGAATCTTCTCTCGAAGTGCTTCTTCGTAAAGCTTATCGTCTTCTTCTAACCAAGTTTTAATTGGTAGATCTAAATCAAAGTCATTTTTCAGGCGCTCTTGAAGACCTTCAACATCCCACATATCTTCTAAAGACTGAGGTGCAATATATTCATCGATAACCGCGGTAAAGACATCTTGGCGATTATGCTCAAGCATTTCGCGAATGTCTTCAGCTGTCATCAACTCATCACGAAGTTCGTAAACCACTTTACGTTGGTCATTCGCAACGTCATCAAATTCAAGTAGCTGCTTACGAATATCGAAGTTACGGCCTTCTACTTTACGCTGGGCTTTTTCAATTGAGCGAGACAACATCTTACTCTCAATCGCTTCACCTTCGTCCATGCCACTTTGAATCAAACCAGCCATACGGTCTGACGTAAAGATACGGAGTAACTGATCTTCCATAGAAAGATAAAAACGCGAAGAACCCGCATCCCCTTGACGACCCGAACGACCACGCAGCTGGTTATCGATACGGCGAGATTCATGACGCTCAGTACCGATGATATGCAGACCACCTGACTCGAGAACTTTATCATGCACCACTCGCCACTCGGCTTTTATTGCATCAATTTGCTCTTGCGTTGGATTACTTAACGCTTCTGCCTGTACCTGCCAGCTACCACCAAGCACGATATCCGTACCACGGCCTGCCATGTTTGTTGCAATCGTAACCGCACCAGGCGTACCCGCTTCAGCGACAATTTCAGCTTCTCTTTCATGGAACTTAGCATTAAGGACGTTATGTTTTACTTTCGCCTCTTTCAATGCGTTAGATAATAACTCGGATTTCTCAATCGAAACTGTACCAACAAGAATAGGCTGGCCATTGGCCGCACGCTCTTTTATATCCTCAATGATCGCATTGAACTTTTCAGTTTCTGTACGATAGACGACATCTGGCATGTCATTACGAACCATTGGCTTATTGGTTGGAATAACAACGGTTTCTAAGCCGTAGATAGATTGAAACTCAAATGCTTCAGTATCGGCCGTACCTGTCATACCAGACAATTTTTCATACAAACGGAAAAAGTTCTGGAACGTGATCGAGGCTAGCGTTTGGTTTTCATTTTGAATTTTAACGCCTTCTTTTGCCTCTACAGCTTGATGAAGACCTTCTGACCAGCGACGGCCAGGCATTGTACGTCCAGTGTGCTCGTCGACAATAACGACCTCACCTTCTTCCGTCACAATGTAGTCTACGTTCACTTCAAACAACACATGTGCGCGTAAAGCCGCGTTCACATGGTGAAGTAAACTGATGTTAGTTGGAGAATACAACGTATCGCCTTCTACCATCATTTCATTTTTGATCAGTAGTTCTTCAACGAACTCCTGGCCAGTTTCGGTCAGGTGTACCTGTTTCGATTTTTCATCGACCGTATAGTGCCCGTCACCACGATACTCTTCAGAGTCTTCTTGATCTTGAACTTGAAGGTGTGGGATTAGCGTATTAATTTTGGTGTAAAGCTCTGAGCTATCTTCAGCAGGGCCAGAGATAATCAAAGGTGTACGAGCCTCATCGATAAGGATGGAATCCACTTCATCGACAACAGCAAAGAATCGAGCGCGCTGTACACGGTCTTCAACGCGGAAAGCCATGTTGTCACGTAAATAATCGAAACCAAATTCATTATTGGTCCCGTAAAGGATATCAGCTTGATATGCTTCTTTTTTCTCTTGCGGGTGCATGTTTGGGACGTTAACACCAACGGTCATACCCAAAAATTCAAACAAAGCTCGGTTTGTTTCGGCATCACGTTTCGCAAGATAATCGTTGACCGTAACGATGTGTACGCCTTTACCAGGCAAGGCATTGAGATAAGCAGGAAGTGTTGCCGTCAGTGTTTTACCTTCACCCGTTCGCATTTCTGCGATCTGGCCTGAATTCAACACCATGCCACCGATCAATTGAACGTCAAAGTGGCGCATACCGAATACGCGTTTAGATGCCTCACGAACGGTCGCAAAAGCTTCTGGCAAAATGTTATCGAGAGATTCGCCTTTATCCAGTCTCTCACGAAACTCAATAGTCTTAGCTTTTAGGTCATCATCATTGAGTGACTCAAATTGAGGCTCGTAGCTATTAATTTCTTTAACAATTTTTCTTAGTCGACGCAAAGTTCTGTCGTTGCGACTACCAATGACCTTAGTCAGTAGCTTAGTAATCATTGTGTATTTTTTCTCTCTACTATTAGATCATTCCGACCTATTAAAATTGCCTTCCGTCTCGACTGAGGTCTATTGACCCAAGAGAGATAAAATCTATATAAGCTGATATTGCGTTCAAACTTCTAAATTTCAAGGCAGACTTACCAATTAATGGACATAGTGTAAGGAATTTTTGACCTAACAACCAAGTAACTAGGCAAACTTAACCAATTTTTTTGATGTATTTGGAAGTTTTTGCATATAACGTGTTTAAAAAAGTAAATTGTCGCTGAAATAACGCCAAGACGATATAGATGAAATGTTGTTAAAAACGCAATCTTATCATGCACCATGAGTCTTAATGCATGAGTAACTGATCACTATACTGTTTGAATATCTTATCGCGCGGCACGGCAAAGGGATCACATGGACCTGGCAATATGCCGCCGCCTCAGTGTCAATATTTGCGAAAACAATAAGGCTTAAGGTCATTGCTGTCGGACACTTCTCATGGACCCAAACGCAAAAAAGTCAGGCATAAGCCTGACTTTTTATTTAATTCTCTATTGGTTCTACGCAAGAACCATCGCTGGGTCAGCAAAAGCAACTGGAGAGCCAGCTTCTTCTTCAAACGTCGCCCATTCCCACGCTTCCTGATCGGCTAAAACTGCTCTCAGAAGTTGGTTATTGAGACCGTGGCCTGATTTGTATGCTGAGAACTCACCAACAATAGCATGTCCTGCCATATACAAATCACCGATGGCGTCTAGAACTTTATGTGTCACAAATTCGTTTTCAAAACGAAGACCTTCTTCATTAAGAATTCGGTATTCATCAAGAACGATCGCACAATTAAAGCTTCCACCTAAACATAGGTTCTGAGATTGAAGATATTCAATATCACGCATAAAACCAAAAGTACGAGCTCGCGAGATTTCTTTCACAAAGCCTTGAGAAGAAAAATCGAACTTCAGGCGTTGCTCATCAGAGTCTATTGCCGGGTGGTTAAACTCGATCTCAAAGTCCATACGGAAACCGTTATAAGGACGAAGCTCTGCCCATTTGTCGTCATCTTCAAAGCGCACAGGTTTCTTGATACGTATAAAACGCTTCGGAGCGTTTTGCACTTCAATACCCGCTTGCTGAAGTAGGTAAACAAACGGACTCGCACTGCCATCCATAATTGGGATTTCAGGTGCGTCAACTTCTACGATGATATTATCAACACCCATACCCGCTAGAGCAGCACTGAGGTGCTCCACGGTAGAGATACGAATACCTTCATCGTTAACCAGAGCGGTACATAGCACTGTATCACGCACTGATAATGGGTCTGCAGGGAAATCGACCGGCGGATTTATGTCTGTACGACGATAAATTATGCCAGTGTTAGCCGCAGCTGGGCGTAGAGTTAGTGTTACTTTACGGCCAGAGTGGAGTCCCACCCCCACTGTAGTCACTATTTCTTTCAGCGTACGTTGTTTGATCATCTGCAAACCTCTTTATCTACGTTACATATCACAGTTGATTATGTAAGCAACCGCGAATCCTACCAGAATTTTGAGCTATGTCAAATTCGAGCGGATTAGCTAGTCCGCTTGACGACGTAAAAATGCTGGGATATCTAAGTAGCCATTTTCTTTCTCAGGCTTAGGTACAGCATTATTTGCTGATCCCGTAGACGTGTTCACCGTTGGTGTTGTCTGCGGTTTAACCTCTGGCTTCTCATGAGCATTAACATGCACATTTGGTGCCACTTTCTCTTCCACTTTTGCCGCTTGAGCTTGAACCGCAGCTTGTGGTTGAGCTGTAGTTACTGGCGCTTTACCACCGGCAACCAAAGTGATATCTGGTTTACGCTCATTGCCGATACCAGTAGCAACAACCGTTACTCGGATCTCATCACTCATATCTGGGTCAAGAGAGGTACCAATAACAACCGTTGCATTATCAGAAGCAAACGCTTTAACCGTATTACCAACCGTTTCAAACTCATCTAGGCGCATATCTAGACCAGCAGTGATATTCACAAGAACACCACGAGCACCAGCAAGATCGATGTCTTCTAAAAGTGGGCTAGAGATTGCCATCTCTGCCGCTTCTTCAGCTCGGTCTTCACCTTTCGCTACGCCACTACCCATCATTGCATGTCCCATTTCGGACATCACAGTACGAACATCGGCGAAATCGACGTTGATCATACCTGGGCGAGTAATCAGTTCTGCAATACCTTGAACCGCATTCTTAAGGACGTCATTCGCACTAGCGAATGCTTCGAGTAGCGTGACACCGCGACCCAATACTTTAAGAAGTTTTTCGTTTGGAATCGTAATCAAAGAATCGACGTGCTTAGAAAGCTCTTCAATGCCTTGTTCTGCGAATGCTAAACGTTTTTTACCTTCAAAGCTAAATGGCTTAGTCACAACGGCAACCGTTAGGATACCAAGTTCTTTCGCCACTTCTGCAATCACTGGAGCAGCACCTGTACCGGTACCACCACCCATTCCTGCTGCAATAAACACCATATCGGCGCCTGTAATGCTTTCTTTAATTCTTTCTTTGTCTTCTAGAGCTGCATCACGTCCAACTTGAGGGTTTGCACCTGCTCCCAAGCCTTTTGTGATATCACCACCAATTTGAATGACGTGGTTAATACTCGTTTTGCGGAGTGCTTGTGCATCTGTATTTACACTGATGAAATCGACCCCTTCGATCGATTCGCGCACCATGTGTTCAACAGCGTTACCACCGCCACCGCCAACTCCAACTACCTTGATTACCGCTTCGTCAGACATTTCCATCATCGGTTCAAACATTTGTTATCTCCGTTTCCCTGCAACTCAGGTTAAAACTCTTTTTGTATCCAATTCCGCAATTTACCGAATAGTGTCGACACCGATTGACGTTTTGGTTCGTTATAATCATTGTCGTCATTAATCTGACTATCTCTTGCGTAATGAAGTAATCCTACGGCCGTCGAATGATACGGCTCCTTAACATAGTCCGTGAGACCACTAACCTCGAGAGGTTTGCCAACACGAACTTGGTTGCGAAAAACGCGCTCGGCGCATTCAACAACCCCTTCAATTTGCGCGGCACCGCCTGTTAAGACAACACCTGCAGCGAGGTGATGTTTAACACCACTCTCCCTCAATTTAATTTGTACATTATCAATGGTTTGATTGACTAGCCCCATTAACTCTGTATAGCGTGGTTCAATCACTTCTGCCAGCGTTTGACGCTGCAAACTGCGAGAAGGTCGGCCTCCCACACTAGGCACATTCACTGTATCGTCTTTACTGACCAATTCACTCAATGCACAACCGTGTTTTACCTTGATTTCTTCAGCATCACTCAACGGTGTTCCAAACGCAAATGCAATATCACTGGTCACTGCATTTCCAGCATATGAAAAAACCTCGGTATGTCGTAGAGCGCCACCAGTCCAAATGGAAACATCCATTGTTCCAGCACCAATATCCACGACACAAACGCCTAACTCTCGTTCGTCTTCCGTAATCACAGCATTACTTGATGCTAGACCTGAGAATACGAGCTGTTCGACTTTTAACCCACAACGCTCTACCGCTTTGATGATATTTCTAGCCATATCGTTATGGCAAGAAATCAAATGAACGCTGACTTCCATACGAACACCAGATAAACCAAGAGGGTTTTTTATCCCTTCTTGATAGTCTATGGTAAATTCTTGCGGAATTACATGCAGAATACGTTGTTCATCACCAATTTTTATAGATTTAGCGGTATGTATCGCCCGATCCATATCATCTTGTGACACTTCTTCTTCAGAAATGGTTCCCATACCTTTTTCGATACGGCTAGCAATATGACGACCAGATAAAGAGATAAAGACGTTTGTGATCTTACATTCAGCCATAAGCTCAGCTTGATCTATGGCACGTTGTACTGACTTAACGACAGATTCAAGATCATTAACACCGCCTTTGTCCATCCCACGAGATGGGCTGGAGCCGGCACCAATAATGTTAACCTGACCATCTGGTAGAATTTCTCCCACCAAAGCCGACACGGTAGCAGTGCCTATATCAAGACCGACAATCAAATTGTCATCCATGGTCTTAGTCATCTGTACTCTCTTATTCTAAAGTTTCATTTACCATTTAAACCACTCGCTTTAATTATAATTAAAGGTAATAGCGGCTTAATTGCAAGACTGAATTTATGTATCAGCACTCTGAATTGCTGATACATAACGCCAGTCGCTAACTTGCGACATTCTGTTTTGCTTCTTTACCGCCATTTTCTGTTGATTCATCGACGGGAAACCAACCAACAGCGGCACCAGTATCGTATCGTAAATCAATATAGCTGACCTCAGATACCTTGTCGCCCAGACGTTGATAAAGAAAAATAAAACGCTGCAGACGATCGTTTAGCGCATCTTTACCTAGTTCAACCCTGATACCATTGCTTAAAATGACCTGCCAAGCACGGCGCTCATTTAATACCAAAGATGAAATAGTCAGGCCTAATGTCGCCAGTTTTTTATTACTTTCTCTGTAGGCGTTAAGGACTTTTAATTCTGTCCCTGTCGGTCCATAGAGCTTCACTTTTTCTTCTTCTATACGAGAGACGTCGCCATTGAAAACAACCCCCGACGCGTCCAACATCTCGATACCATTCCAAATAGCACTGGCTTGATATTCCGTTAAGAAGACTTTTACCGTATCAGGCCATTGCTTTCTTACCGACGCTTGAGATACCCATTCAATATTCTCCACACTCGATTGTAATACATTGATATCTTGCGACATAAATGTACCGATATGGTCAAGGTGGGCAAATGCATCTTGCACATCTTTCGCCGACACGTGCGTCAGGTCTCCCTGCAATACAATCTTAGACAAAGGTAGGCGCTGATCATCCCACATCCAGCTAATCGTGGCATAAAGTCCAGAACCAATAGCAGTGATCACGATAAATAAAAACACTAATCCTAATCCATGTTGATTCAACAGGGTGGACGATTTATCGTTTATAGCGCTGCTTGCCGAAGTTCTTGTCAACTCATCAGTCCCTAATTAACTGCTCTTCGCTTTCTAACATTGTGGAGTCAGAGTCTAACCTACTGTCTATAACCTTAGGATTATACTAACGAATATAAAACTATCAAATACTCAAGAGCATAAAACTGAAGATTTGAGTATGAAATTCGCTAAAAAATAGGCTTGGGTAACTCAATAAGTTAAAACCAAGCCGTACAGCGTACTTTTATTTAATAAAATACACAATAACTAACGAGCATTGTTTTGCATCGTTTTAATATTCAATTCCATCGTTTGTAATTGCTTGGCTACTTTACCTATGTCACCAGCGCCTTGCGTCAGGACTAAGTCTCCGTCTTGCAAAAGATTGGATAAAACTGATGGTAAGTTGTTCATTTCTGGCACAAAAACAGGATCTAACTTGCCGCGAGTTCGTATTGTTCGGCATAACGCTCGCCCGTCAGCACCAACAATAGGTGTCTCACCCGCTGAATAGACATCAAGCATGACTAAAACATCCACCTGCTCTAGCACATTCGCAAAGTCTTCATACAAGTCGCGGGTTCGGCTATAGCGATGCGGTTGGAATATCATGACCAGTCGTTTATCACTCCACCCATTACGCGCCGCTTTGATAGTGACATCGACTTCCGTAGGATGATGACCATAATCGTCCACCAGCATGACGTCACCATTACCGGTATCAAATTCACCAAGGTGTTCAAACCTGCGTCCAGTTCCTTCCGTCCCTAACATTGCTTTCACAATGGCTTCATCTGAAATGTTATCTTCAGTGGCAACAGCAATAGCCGCTGACGCATTGAGCGCATTATGTTCACCCGGGATATTTAATGTAATATCGAGGTTTTCTCGGTCTTTTCTGACAACCGTAAATTTGCCCTGTTGACCTTGCTGTCGATAATTCTCAATACGAACATCTGCATCTTCGGAAAATCCATACGTAATAACCTGACGGCTGATTCGTGGAATGAGTTCTCGAACGACAGGATCATCGACACATACGACGGCTTGACCGTAAAAAGGTAAGTTGTGTAGGAAATCAATAAACGTTTGTTTCAGCGTATCAAAGTCACCGCCATAGGTATCCATGTGGTCGGCTTCAATATTGGTAACAATACTAACCATTGGCTGAAGATGCAGGAACGATGCATCGCTTTCATCCGCCTCTGCAATCAAGATACGACTTGATCCCAGACGTGCATTCGTACCCGCACTCTTCACTAACCCACCATTCACAAACGTTGGATCCATACCCGCTTCTGAATAAATCTGAGTCACTAGCGCTGTCGTGGTCGTTTTACCATGTGTCCCAGCAACCGCAATCCCATGACGAAATCGCATTAGCTCCGCTAACATTTCTGCACGTTGTACCACGGGAATACGCAGCTCTTTTGCTGCCAATAGCTCAGGGTTTTCAGCGCTAATCGCCGTAGAGACCACCACGACACTGGCTTGATCAATATTGCTGGCTTGGTGACCACGATAAATCGTCGCCCCTTTATCTTGCAGACGTTCCGTCACCGCATTACTGCCTAGGTCTGAGCCTGTGATCTGATACCCTTCGTTGAGTAAAACCTCGGCAATACCGCTCATACCGGCACCGCCAATACCCACGAAATGAATCGTCTTCACGCGTCTCATCTCCGGTACTAAAGCGCGAATCTGTGCTAAATCTTGTTTGTGCTGCTGTGTCATTAAAAACGTCTCATTAATCTAATTTTGTTAATTCAATAATTTCGTTGGCAACGCGTGTATCTGCATCAAGTTTAGCGGCTTTTCGAGCATTAATCGCTAAAGTGACTAGTTGCGCTCGGTCTAAATTTGAGATTTGCGATGCTAGAGCGTCCACGGTTAAATCCGGCTGCTCAATCATATATGCGGCACCGCTATGGACTAAGTGATCACCATTTAGTGCTTGTTGTCGGTCTTTATGCATGAAAGGAACGAAAATGGCCCCAACGCCTACTGCCGCTAGTTCCGATACCGTCAAGGCACCAGAGCGGCAAACGACTAAATCTGCCCACTGGTACGCCGCCGACACATCATCAATAAAATCACTGACACTGGCCTTTGCTACACCGCACGCTTGGTAGTCCTGGCTAACTAATGCCTGGTTGCCTTTACCTGCTTGGTGACGAACCTCATAGCCTGCTCCCAGTTTTTTAAGCACCGGCGGTAGCGTTTTATTGAGGATCTGAGCACCTTGACTGCCACCCATCACGAGAATGCGGATGTCTCCTTCACGATTTCTCAGGCGAGATTCTGGTCGCTCGATATTAAGCAAGTCTTGACGAACTGGGTTGCCGACAACTTCCGCATTTGGAAACGCACCAGGAAACGCCTGGAACACTTTTTTGGCAATCTTAGATAACCAATTATTCGTTAAGCCCGCCACACCATTTTGCTCATGCAGCACGACAGGGATGCCCAAACTCCAAGCCGCAATACCACCTGGACCACTGACATACCCTCCCATACCAAGCACGGCATCAGGTTGCCAATGCTTGAGATGCGATCTTGCTTGCAAGATCGCACTACAAATCTGGAACGGTGCTTTCAGCAACTTGACCAGTCCTTGCCCACGCAAACCTTTCACCTTGATAAAGTCGATCTCGATACCATGCTTTGGAACCAGATCAGCTTCCATTCGGTCTGCAGTACCCAACCAGCGAATATCCCAACCTTGTTCTTGTAGCCTTTTTGCCACAGCAAGACCAGGAAATACATGACCACCGGTACCACCAGCCATCACCATCAATCGTTTATTTTTCTTCATTTTTAACGTCTTTTTCTTGTGGCTTTAATTCAGGTTTTTCTGGGGTTGAGGTCTCAGGTAACAAGCGACACTCATAGTCAACCCTTAGCAAAATCGAGACCGCAACTGACATAATAATAAGACTTGACCCGCCGTAACTGATTAGGGGCAATGTCAGTCCTTTAGTCGGCACCATGCCCGCCGCTGCGCCTACATTAACCAGCGTTTGAAAAGCAAACCATATACCGATAGCAAAAGAAAGGTAACCACCAAAGAGTTGTTGTTTTTCAAATGCTCTTTTACCAATAAAGAGCGCTTTAATCACTAAGCCAAACACCAACATTAACACTAGGACCACACCTATGTAGCCCAGCTCTTCTGCTAAAACAGCAAACACAAAATCGGTATGTGCTTCCGGTAAATATTCCAACTTTTGAATGGAATTACCCAATCCTTGCCCCATCCAGTTACCGCGTCCGAACGCCATTAATGACTGAGTCAGCTGATAACCGCTTCCAAACGGATCTTCCCAAGGGTCTAAGAATGAGGTCACTCGTCGAACTCGGTATGGCTCAACCAAAATCAGTCCGATAACAGCACTCACACCTGCGACAAATAGCGCAATAAATTGAGATAGCTTTGCACCAGCAATGAACAACATGCCAAACAGCGTCACGAGCATTACGACCACTGAGCCTAAGTCCGGTTGGCCAAGTAGCAATACCGCAAGTGTGGTAAATACCATGATAGGTTTGATAAACCCACCAAAAAAAGACCGCCTAACTTCATCTTGTTTTCTAACTAAGTAGCCGGACATGAATATAAACAGAGCAAGCTTGGCGACCTCAGCCGGCTGAAGGTTAAATAGCCCTAATGGGATCCAGCGGGAAGCGCCATTCACTGACTTACCCACCACCAATACAACCACCAGTAGCACGATAGAGATAGCGAGAAGGTAAGAGCTATATTGGAACCATTTCTTTACCGGTACTTGTAATACGACCGATGAAACCGCAATCGCCAAACATAAAAAAATGGCATGCCTGAACATAAAGTGAAACGGTTGATCGGTAAGGCGAGAGCTAATTGGGAAAGAGGCAGACGTCACCATGACTAGGCCAGTCATCATCAAGCCTAACGCTAACCAGACAAGCTGTCTGTCGTAGAGCGTCTTCGGCGCTGCTGTACCAAGCCAATCTGATGTACGTTGTTTTACTTGATGAAACATATCGGCACGTCCGTGTTAACTCACTTGTCGCGAATATTGTTTAGCCAATGCTGAAAAATGGTCACCACGAGCCATGAAATTTGCAAACTGATCGAAGCTCGCGCAAGCCGGCGAAAGCATCACCATATCGCCCTGCTTGAGCGTGGGTGTAATATGGGCCAAAACCTCGTCCAATGTATCGAATCGCTGAGCACTCGAATGTAACGACGTAAACAATTCACCGTCACGCCCAAAGCAACAAAGCGATACATTGAGTTGTGAAAGAGGATCAGAAAGTGCGCTAAAGTCTGCGCCTTTCCCTTCACCACCAAGCAACAAGTAAAGGTGCCCTTCTAAGACTAAGCCAGATAATGCCGCCAATGTGCTCGCCACATTCGTCGCCTTAGAGTCATTCACCCATGTCACACCATTTTCTTTGGCGACAACCTGACAACGATGGCTAAGTCCTGAATATTGGATCAGCGCCTCACTTGAGCGACGATAATCCACCCCTGCGAGTTTTAACAAAGCACATGCGACTAAGGCATTAGACCAATTGTGTTTTCCAACAATGTTCAACATACTGGCGTCAACAATCGGCTCACCGTTATCCATTAACCAAGTCGTACCATTTTGCTGCTGCATACCAAACGCTTGGTTATCAAAACCAAAGGTGTGCAGGTGCCCAGTATAACGTTTAGGATCAGGGTAGGTTTCAGGTTCTAACCTATTCACTAACGCATTCTCAGCATGCAAGAATATACGCTGTTTGGCGAGCGCATAATCATCCATCCCTTGATAGCGATCCATGTGGTCTTCAGAAAGATTCAAGAAGGCAGATGCTATCGTTTTTAGACTCGAGGTTGTTTCTAGCTGGAAGCTCGAAAGTTCAAGGACATAAAGATCCGCATCCAGTTGCAATAAATCTAAAGCTGGGACACCAATATTGCCCCCGACACCAACCTTCAAGCCTGCGGCCTTTGCTAGCTCACCCGTCAGGTCTGTGACGGTGCTTTTACCGTTAGATCCAGTAATAGCGATGACTGGCTTAGTGTTCGCCCAAGCAAATAGTTCAATATCACCAACAACGGGGATATCCAGCGCCATGGCTGTCGCTATCTCAGGGGTTGCCAGCGCAATACCAGGATTACACACAATCAAATCTGCTTCATTGAGCCATTGCTGCTCAAAGCTGCCACAATGCAAGTCAATGCCTTGAGGCAGTGTGTCGGCGCCTGGTGGCTGCGCCCGAGAATCCATAACACGTATTCGAAGTGAGTGCGGGATTTGTTGTAAGTGATTAACGACAGAGAGCCCGGTAATACCGAGCCCAACGACCACCACGTTACGAATGTCTTGCCAACGTTCCATGCTTACTGTTCCTACCACGAATTAACGTACTTTCAGTGTCGCCAAGCCAATGAGCACCAAAACAATCGAGATGATCCAAAATCGCACGATAACGCGAGGCTCTGGCCAGCCTTTCAATTCATAGTGATGGTGTATTGGTGCCATGCGGAAGATACGTTGACCACGCAATTTGTATGAACCTACCTGCAATATCACCGACAGGGTCTCCATAACAAATACTCCTCCCATGATCACTAACACAAACTCTTGACGGACCAATACCGCAATAACGCCGAGTGCACCACCCAAGGCCAGCGAACCCACATCGCCCATGAACACTTGGGCAGGGTAAGTATTAAACCAAAGGAAACCAAGGCCAGCCCCAACGATGGCAGTACAAACCACCACTAGCTCAGACGTATATGGGATATGGGGGATATGCAGGTAATTGGCAAAATTCACGTTACCCGTTGCCCAGGCAATCACAGCAAAACCTGCTGCCACCAATACCGTTGGCATAATAGCTAAGCCATCAAGACCATCGGTCAGGTTGACGGCATTACTGGTTCCAACAATAACGAAATAAGTAAAGACGATATAGAACAGCCCCATTTGAGGCATAATATCTTTGAAAAATGGTACAACAAGCTGCGTAGCCGCCGTATCTTGGCCATGTGCGTACAGTGCAAATGCAACCACCAACGCAATCACAGACTGCCAAAAATACTTCCAACGAGCTATCAAGCCGTCCGTGTTCTTACGTACGACTTTACGATAATCATCGACAAAACCAACGGCGCCAAAACCCAGCAATACCACCAAGACAGCCCATACGTAAGGATTGGTCAAATCTGACCAAAGCAAGACCGTAAACGTAATCGTAAATAAGATCATCACACCACCCATTGTTGGTGTGCCACGCTTACTAAAGTGAGATTCTGGACCTTCGTTTCGCACCACTTGGCCAATTTGCAGCATTTGCAATTTGGCAATCATTTTAGGCCCCATCCATAAAGACAGCCCAAGCGCGGTTAACACACTGACAATCGCTCTAAATGACAGGTATTCGAAAAGACGAAAGAAAGAAAAGTATGGCTGGAGTAGCTCAGCAAGCCAAATGATCATGAAAAATTCTCCTTCAGTGCCGTCGCGATCTTGAACATACCAGCACTGTTCGCCCCTTTCACCAACAAGGTGTGAGAGGTCTGATTTAATAATAGTAGATGTTGCTCAATGTAATCGAGCATAACGTCGTGACTTTGGAAATGCATACCACTGCAAAGGTCACTGATTACTTTCGCATCTTCACCATAGGTTAAAACATGGTCGAATGCGAAAGGTGCAGCATGTTGTCCGACTTCTTTGTGAAGTGCAAGGCTTTCATGCCCCAATTCTGCCATGTTGCCCAAAATCAACCAGCGCTCTCCATTGAACTGCGAGAGTAGGTCTACCGCGGCTTTCATGGCCGGTACGCTGGCATTGTAACTGTCATCAATCAAGGTAATGGTCTCGGTGAGTTTTTCTACCTCGACACGTCCTTTGACCTTATTCAAGGTTTTCAACCCTAGCTGAATCTGTAATAACGAGCTATCGCATTGCACCGCTAACGCTGCAGAGGCAATGGCGTTACTGACATTATGAAGACCGATCAAACCAAGCTCTATCGCAACTTGCCCAATAGGCGTGTGCAGTGTAAAGGACGAACTCCCTTGCGATGACATTACTATGTCAGAAGCGAAGTAGTCTGCGTCAGGGTTTTGCTGGGCAAAAGTCACCACTTTTTTATCGCTTAAGACATCATTCCATAACTCGCCACCCTGGCTGTCGAGGTTCACCAAGGCGGTTCCAGATGGCTCTAAGCCTTGGTATATCTCACCCTTAGCTTGCTTTACGCCTTGTAGAGAACCAAACCCTTCTAGATGGGCCTCAGCCACATTATTTACAATGGCAATATCAGGATGAGTCAACTGTGTCGTGTAGGCAATTTCACCCACATGATTTGCGCCCATCTCAATGACAGAGAAGTCATCATTTTCCGTGCTTCTTAATAACGTCAGCGGAACACCAATATCATTATTAAAGTTCCCAGCCGTATAGAGAACTTGCCCTTGTTGGTTAAGGATACTTGCCACCATTTCTTTAACCGTTGTCTTCCCGCAGCTGCCTGTAATGCCAATCGTTTTAGCGGTTTTAGACTGTCTATTTTTAGATTTCGCTTGCTGATGAACGTATTCACCAAGGTGACCGAGCGCCTTTAATGAGTCGCCAACCACAATCTGTGTCACATCAACATCAAGTTTTCTCTCGACAATAACAGCGACAGCGCCGCTATCCTTAGCGTGAGCGACAAAATCATGTGCATCGAATTGCTCACCGACCAAGGCGATAAATAATGCACCTTGCTCAATCGCTCGGGTATCGGTTGTCACGGCCTCGATCAACATTTCAGGGCCTGCACACTTGGTATGCTCACCGACCATCAAGGTGCCACCTACCGCATGGGTAATGTCAGATAACGTCAGCGTAATCATATTCGACTCCTATCACAATTCGATTTCTAGTAGGGTAGCAGCCGACTCACGATCGGAATAGTGGACCGATTTTTGACCGATGATTTGATAGTCTTCATGGCCCTTGCCGGCGAGTAAAATGATATCCGACGTACCCGCTTGGGCTAAGGCTATTTTAGCTGCCTCAAAACGACTGTGCTCAATCATAGCCGCTGCTGGGTTATTCATCCCTGCTAACATGTCATCCACGATCGCCGATGGCATTTCGCCACGTGGATTATCATCACTGAGAACAACATAATCAGCCAACTGCTCAGCTATCGATGCCATCATTGGACGCTTGCCTTTGTCGCGATCGCCACCACAACCAACAATGACCCAAAGCTTACCCTCGCAATGAACGCGCAACGCTTGCAATGCTTTTTCCAAAGCATCAGGCGTATGGGCGTAATCGACAACTATTTTAGGCTTGTTAGCGACTTGGAATAGCTCCATGCGTCCTAACACAGGCTGAAGATTTTTAGCACATTCAATCAGCTGCATTTTATCAAAGCCCAGGCGTAATAAAGCGGCAAACGCCAACATCACATTGCAGGCATTAAACTGACCAATGAGTGGCGCTTGAAGCTCGCCGGAACCAAAACAGCCCTCAAAACTCACGGTAATGCCACTTTCACTGTACTGAACATTACTCGCCCACAGTGATTGCTCGCCTTTTTGAAGGCCATTAACCGACACCGCTATCGCATCTGGACGCGCTTCTAGCCAACGCATGCCGACATCGTCATCGATATTAAACACCGCATGTTTGCATTGATGAGCGGTAAATAACAATTTCTTCGCGGCTTCGTACTCGCCCATCGTGCCATGGTAATCCAAGTGGTCACGACTTAGGTTGGTAAAGATACCTAGCGTAAAGGGTACAGCAGCAATGCGCCCTTGAACCAAGCCATGAGAAGATACCTCCATTGCCGTGTAGGCCGCCCCTTGAGCATCAAGTTTTGATAATGTTTTCTGGACTTCAATGGCGTTACCCGTGGTATTTTTTGCCACTTCTAGCTGCTGCAAAAAACCATTACCTGTCGTGCCCATGACGGCAGCAGGGTGACCAAGTAATTCAAGCCATTGCGCGATTAATTGCGCGATTGTGGTTTTTCCATTCGTGCCAGTAATACCTATCACCGATTGTTGGTAACGGTATAAACGCGCAGCAAGCTCCGAAAGAAAGCGACCAAGATCGTAGAGATAGATAACGGGAGAAGCCCCCGACGTATCTACTTGACCATGCTGGCTTTCATCGGTGGTTTGCGCAATCACACTCGTCGCACCAGCGGCCAGTGCATTGTCAATAAATCGACGACCATCGACCTCATGACCAATAATGGCGACAAACGTGTCCCCCGCTTCTATCGCTCGACTATCCAGCTCAAGGTTTGAAACCATGATGTTTTTGAGTGCATCATTGGGAACTACGTCGTTATCGACATTAAGCCAAGGCTCAAGTAACGCGGTTAATGTCAAAGGCGTCAACATAAGAATCACTCACTTATTTTTGAAACTGATTTTCGTCAGGCGCCACATTAAGAATCTGTAACGCCCCTTTCATAATTTCTGAGAACACAGGTCCTGCCACCGAACCGCCATAATATTGATCACCTTGCGGTTCATTAATCACCACAACCAAAGCAACCTTAGGGCGACTCACGGGTGCAATACCGGCCGTTAATGCCACATACTCATCGCTGTAGCCTCCGGCACTGGCTTTACGCGAGGTACCCGTTTTAGCCGCGACTCGATAACCTGGTACCGCCGCTCGTGTCGCCGTACCACCGGGTTGAGTCACCCCCTCAAGGTAATGTAGGACTTGCTGGGCATTGTCATGGTCCATGACTTGTTTCGAGAGGTCTTGCTGATTATTTTCTATGATGTGTACTGGTTGATACAGACCCGCATTGCCTAACGTGGCATAAGCGTGCGCCAACTGTAACGGCGTAATGGAGATACCATAGCCAAACGCGAGTGTCGCAATTTCAAACTTTGACCAGCGACGACGGTTAGGGAAAATACCCGACGCTTCTCCTACAAGGTTAAGGCCAGATACCTGCCCAAACCCGATAGAGCTGTACATGCCTAATAAGGCTTCCAGTGGCATATCAAGTGCCAACTTAGCAACACCGATATTACTCGATTTTTGTAAGATTTTTGCCAGGTCAGCCTTGCCAACCTTGGAGGTGTCACGTACCCGGCTACCTCCAATTTGCATGATGCCATTACCCGTATCGATCACGGTTTTATCGTTGGCAGTGCCCGCCTCTAATGCCGCAAGCACCACAAACGGTTTCACGGTTGAACCAGGCTCCAGTGAATCGGTGATCACTCGATTTCGCATCGTAAATGATTGGCGAGAGCTTCGATTATTGGGGTTGTATGACGGCGCGTTGACCATTGCCAATACCGCGCCACTCTCTACATCAATCATCACCGCACTACCAGAGGTGGCGCGATAATCTGCAACAGCCTGTTTAACCGCCCGATAGGCAATGGCTTGTAAGCGCTGATCAATAGTTAATTCAAGTGGCTTGCCTTCTTCTCGTTCTTCAAGAGAAATATTTTCGACAACACGACCATAGCGATCTTTGCGAATAATTCGCTTACCGGCTTCGCCAGTGAGCCATTTATCATAACTACGCTCAACCCCTTCTAAGCCGTGACCATCGATACCCGTGACACCAACAAGATGAGAGCTCACTTCTCCGGCGGGATAATAACGACGAGATTCCGCCTTTAACCCGATTCCGGATAGCTTGAGCTCCTTAATGTATTTAGCCATCGCCGGGCTTACTTGGCGCTGCAGGTATATAAAGCGGCGCGATTTATTCTTGTTAATCTTGGTGATTAAGCCTTTGCGGTCAAGGCCAAGAACATCGGCAAGGGCATGCCAACGATCAATTTCCTCAAAGCCGCCATTCTTAAATATCGTAGCGGGATCGGCCCAGACAGCTTGTACTGGGACACTGACCGCTAATGGTTCACCATTTCGGTCGGAAATAATTCCGCGAGCCGATGGCAACGCCTTCACTCGAACCGTACGCAAGTCCCCTTGTTTGATCAGGTTATCTGGCTCAATCACCTGGATATAACCAATACGAGCAAGCAGCGCAAAGAAAATGACAATGATAGCTCCTAGTACCGTGCGAAAGCGCCAAGGAATGATCGTTGGTGGTGGAGATTGCGGTGGTGTTTTTTTCTTGGGAGGGTTCGTCGCTTTTTTGCTTGTCATTTGAGAGAAACCACTACTTCCTTGCTCGCATCAGGACGATGCATATCAAGCTCTTGCTTCGCCATAGCCTGAACACGACTATGTTCTGAGAGCGCATTCTCTTCCAACAACAAATTTCGCCATTCATTATCAAGTCGATCACGCTCTTGCAATGCCATGTCTTTTTCATTCACCGCTTGTCGAGTATGGTGGGTGGCGAATACCACCCCCATTGCCGTGGCAAAAATAAGCATAAGAATAATAAGTGGCACTCGACCGACGGTTAAGAGGTCAAACAGTATCACTTTGGCGAGATTATGCTTAGTTTCGTTAGACATCCGGCTCGTCCGCTATAGTTTTTCTGCGATACGAAGTACTGAACTTCTTGAGCGTGTATTCACTTCCACTTCTTGCTCGGTTGGCTTTCTCGCTTTTCCAACCGCTTTAAGATTCGGGCTACCTAGGGCTTTAATTTGCGCCTCCGTCATAGGGATACCATGTGGAACCTGAGGTCCACGGCTTTCCTTACGAATAAAGTGCTTCACCATACGGTCTTCGAGCGAGTGAAAACTAATCACGGATAAGCGCCCTTCAGGAGCAAGAATACTGGCCGCGCCCTTCAATGCCGTTTCAATCTCATCAAGCTCACTATTGATATAGATACGGAAGGCTTGAAAGCTACGCGTCGCAGGGTGTTTCTTTTCTTTAAAGCTTTTTGGAGCCGCATCTGAGATCAATTTTGCAAGTTGACCAGTACGTGTTAACGGCTCTTTTTCTTCATCTTCACGGTGCGCAACAATGGCTTTAGCAATACGGCGCGCGTGTTTATCTTCACCAAATTCACGGATCACCCAAGTGATATCGTCCAAATCTGCGTGCGCTAGCCATTGCGACACTGGCATTCCAGATGTTGGATCCATACGCATGTCTAACGGGCCATCGTTCATAAAACTAAAGCCACGCTCCGCGTCATCAAGCTGCGGTGACGATACGCCAAGATCAAGTAACACCCCATCGACCTTGCCGACGAGATCATAACGCTGCGCGTATTCCGCGATACCTGAAAATGGACCATGGATAATAGTAAAGTTAGGGTCTTGAATTTTCTTTGCTTCTTCAATGGCTTGAGGATCACGGTCTATGCTATACAGGCGACCGTTTTCGTCCAATTGCGAAAGAATTTGACGACTGTGACCACCACGACCAAATGTGCCATCAATATAGATACCGTCGGGCTTAATCGCTAAGCCATCGATGGATTCATGCAGTAAAACTGAAACGTGTTGAAAAGATTCGCTCATTGGTGATCTCAAGAGTTGCGTAGGTCAAAGATGACAAGTGTACTGATTTCACGAAGTAACGTCATCTGGTTAAGTTCAGCCTAACGTAAAGATAGGTGATAAAAAAGCAAAAAACCCATCACAAAATCAATTTGTAATGGGTTTTTCTTAAAAGGTGAAGTTGACCTATAAGCCGGGTTTTGTATCCGCCTAAGCGGTGATAGCCATTCGTCTAGGCCAGCAATCGCTCACTGGCTCAAGCAACCTACCCGCTCCCTTACGCGAGCCGCGCAATGTGAAAGCCTATTTGGTCTTGCTCCGGGTGGAGTTTACCTTGCAACGAACTGTTACCAGTCGTCCGGTGCGCTCTTACCGCACCCTTTCAGCCTTACCTGTGCTCTTTCCGAAGAAATAGAGCCATCGGCGGTCTTCTCTCTGCTGCACTTGTCGTGGGCTCACGCCCCCCAGGCGTTACCTGGCACCCTGCTCTGTGGAGCCCGGACTTTCCTCCCCTCCATCAGTCTCCCCCAAGACAAGCTCAAGGGGACGTCAATGAAGCAGCGACTATCTGGTCAACTTCAGGCCGCGGATTGTATAGGAGCGCGCGCAATTACTCAAGGTTTTCTAGCCCCCATTTGTAAAGAGCGTTCTTTTTAAGGTTATAAATTTCAGCCGTCATGCCTGCCGCTTTCTTTAATGGCAGCTCTTTAACTAAAATACCGAGTGTTCTCGTGGCTTCATCCGGTAAACCTTCGATCGCCGCCTCGCGGTGCCCGTGAATCAACAACACCATCTCGCCGCGCTTACGGTTAGCGTCTTCTGCTATCCATTCAATGAGCTCTCCCAAAGGTAAGCCTTGGATTGTTTCAAACGTTTTGGTTAACTCTCGTGCCAACACAACTTCGCGGTCTGGGCCTAACACTTCCAACATATCAGCCATAGATTCCGTAATACGGTGTGGTGATTCATAGAAAATACAGGTACGCTCAGCTTTAGCAATCTCTAGAAATTTATCTTTGCGTCCTTTGCTCTTGGCAGGCAAAAAGCCTTCGAAGCTGAATCGGTCAGAAGGAAGACCTGAGGCGCTTAACGCCGTGATCACCGCACATGCACCAGGTAATGGCACAACATTAACGCCAGCTTGACGACATTGTGATACAAGATGATACCCTGGATCGCTAATGAGTGGAGTCCCAGCATCCGATACCAAGGCAATGGACTCGCCAGATAACAATTTTTCAACTAAAACTTGTGCTTTTTGTTGCTCATTGTGATCATGAAGCGCAAATGTTCTAGTTTGTATATTGAAGTGAGAAAGAAGTTTGCCAGTATGTCTGGTATCTTCAGCGGCAATAATATCCACACTATGCAACACCTCTAGTGCCCTATGCGTGATATCACCAAGGTTCCCAATGGGAGTTGGCACAATAAAGAGCGTTGGTTGCTCAATATGAATGGTTTTGTTGCTTGTCATTTGTTTACCATCACTTCAACGATTAATATAATGATTTTACACGAATAGTGATTAAAGAGCTCATGGCAATGATGAACCGTAAAAGAAATAGTGTAACGCGTCTGCTAACGCCCATTGCATTGGCCCTGTCCATTGCCGCTTGTTCAACTCAACCAAGCGCGCCAAGCAGCGTTGATATTACGATGGCACCCACCTCATCTTCTGAAGTGTATTTGATGCGTGCCGACAGCGATCAGGGTGGGTTTGCTAATGAATGGCTCATTCTTGCCTTCAAAGCCTCTATTCAAGAAGGTAACTACGATCAAGCGCAGCGCCTTTCTAATCGCTTAGCCAAGCAAAACCTAACGACGATTCAACAAGCTGAGTGGCAGTTAGCTCGTGCTGAGTTAAACCTCGCACAGGGCAACGCACAAGATGCTTATTTGCAGCTCAATCTGCCTGCTGAGTGGCCACTACTGCAGCAACAATGGATGCACTATCATCAGCTACGAGGCCAAAGCTTAGAGCAGATGGGTAACTATTTTGAATCCAGCCGCGAGTATGTGGCGATGGCCAGCTTTGCACCACGCGAGCAGCAAGAAGCAATCAATGCAAAAATTTGGCATAACCTCAACCAATACTCTGGGGAGCAACTCTCGCAGTTAGAGATTAAGCCAGAAGAAGAGATCCTTGATGGATGGGTTCAGCTTGCAAGCTACATGAAAGCACTCAGCACGAGCCTGCCTCAATTGCAAAACACGTTAAAAAACTGGTTAGCGGAAAATAATAATCACCCAGCCGCGGTTTATACCCCACAGAGCATCTACGATATACTTAACCTTGAGATATCCACGCCGCACAGCACAGCATTGCTCCTCCCATTGACTGGAAAATACGCCAAACAAGCTCAATTGGTTCGTGATGGTTTCATGATGGCAACAATGGATGACACGCAGCGCGATCCTGAAGCTATCTTCACCGTGATCGACACCCACGAAACCACCGCCAGTGATATTAAAGCACGACTTATCGCCAATAATGTCGACTTTATTGTGGGTCCATTGATCAAGGAAAATGTTGAAAAGCTACAACAAGCACAGCTGTCAGCAGAAAAGCCAATTCCAGCTCTAGCGTTGAACATTCCAACCACTATCGAACCAACGCAAGCCATGTGCTATCTAACGCTTTCGCCTGAACAAGAAGTCACACAGGCTGCCAAACACTTATCACAAGAAAATTATGCTTACCCATTAATCCTTGCCCCGAAAAGCTCATTAGGTAATCGCGTCGTCAAGGCCTTTGAAGAAGAGTGGGCAAAACTAAGCCCGAACAACATTGCGGTGGCTCAGTACAGCAGTCGCGCACAACTGCAAAAGACCATTAACAACGTGTTTGGATTGCAAGAAAGCCAGCAACGCATCGCTCAAATGGAGGCCCTCACGGGCATGAAACTAGAGAATCAGCCGAGAAGCCGTCGAGATATTGATTCCGTGTACATTGTCGCTAACGGGGCTGACTTAACACTGATTAAGCCATTCATTGAGGTCGCTATCAACCCTGATGCCAGCCAACCTAAGTTGTTTGCAGACTCGCACAGCAACTCTAGCAAGCGTCAATATGAAGACCTTACTGGTGTGGTTTACAGTGATATTCCAATGCTAATCGAAGAAGATGAACAGCTTGAAGCACAAATCACAAAGTTTTGGCCTAAGAGCTCAAACGCAGAGAAACGTTTGCAAGCCCTTGGTATGGATGCCTACGCTCTCACTAAAGAACTTCCTCAACTTAAAGCGGTAGAAGGTTATTCCGTTGATGGGCAAACCGGTACACTCACAATTGACTCAAATTGTGTGGTGCAACGACAGATTGCATGGGGTGTGCACGGTCAAGCAAAATCACAGACGATTAGCGCTGATGACAACACGGAAGAAGGCAACGAACTGGAATCGACAAATGCGACTACCGTGGCAGAAAGCGCCAGCGAATAAACCACCTGCAACACCCGTGGACAAACGTAAAATTGGTCAGCACTACGAAGACCTAGCTCAAACGTATTTAGGCCAGCAAGGCCTAAATACGTTAACGAAAAACTACACCGTAAAATGCGGTGAACTCGATCTCATCATGAAAGAAGCTACATGCCTTGTCTTTGTTGAGGTAAAATATCGTCAAAGTCGTCAATATGGCAGTGCTCAAGAGATGGTGACCCCATCTAAAGCCAAAAAGCTGCAAAAAGCAGCGATGGTTTGGCTTATGAGCAACGGCTTATCTCCTTACGATACTGAATTTCGGTTTGATGTCGTCGCTATTCATAATAATGGCGATGATATCGAATGGATAAAAAACGCGATTACTCAAGGATAACCATGCGCGATAGCATTAAAGAAAGCTTTACTGAGAGCATTCAGATTCAAATTGCAGCAGCTGAAGCGCTGCCAGACGCCATTACCCATGCAGCTCAAGCTATGGTGGCAACACTTCTCAACGGTCATAAAATTCTTTGTTGCGGAAATGGCGGCTCAGCTGCTAATGCTCAACAGTTTGTTTCCAGTTTACTCAATCGCTTTGAAACTGAGCGACCAAGCCTGCCAGCAATGGCGCTGACAACAGACAGCACAACAATGACAGCCGTTGCAAACGACTATAACTTTGAAGACATTTACGCGAAACAAGTTCGAGCCTTTGGCCAGACTGACGATATCTTATTAGCGATTTCGACTAGCGGTAACAGTAAAAATGTTCTTAAAGCGATGGAAGCCGCAGTGACTCGAGATATGACCATCATCGCTTTCACCGGTAAAGACGGTGGTGAAATGGCCGGTTTACTGGGCGAAAATGATGTGGAGATTCGTATCCCGTCTCACCGCACATCTCGAATCCATGAGGTCCATATGGTGACATTACACTGCTTATGTGATCTCATCGATCAGGTCCTTTTCCCTGCGCATGAAGAGTAACGCAATGAAAATATATAAAACCATCACCTTACTGGTAATGAGCGTCTTTTTGTCTGGTTGTGCGGGATTGTTTGTGGCTGGTGCCGCAACCACCGTTAACCTGGTTACCGACACTCGCTCAACCAAAGAAATATGGAACGACAGCGCCCTTGAATCTGAGGTCGCAGGCATGACCAACAAAGCGCCATTCGTCGGTCAAGTTAGAGTCGTTGCAAGCTCTCAACGAGGTACTGTTGTCTTAATGGGACAAGCCAAAACCGAAGAGCTAAAAAGCCAACTCGACGCAAGAGTGTCAGCGCTGGATGGCGTAAAACGCGTGTACAACCAAATACGCATCAATTCGCCACTCGGATTTACTGAGATGAGTAATGATAGCTGGCTGACGACAAAGGTTAAATCGGCACTCCTCACTGATGAGCGTCTTAACGGTGTAAAAATTAAAGTTATCACTGAAAACAAAGAAGTCTTCTTACTGGGCTATGTCTCTAAGGAACACGCCGATGTAGCAACCGACATCGCGCGAAATGTCTCCGGAGTAAAACAAGTTATCCGCGCATTCCAGTTTGCCGAGACCGAAGAAAAACTCAATACAGAAGTCAAACCTGAAGCGGCACCTGCACCTCAAGTACCTGAGGAAGAACCAATGAGACCCATCATTGAAGAACCAGCACCGTTTGTTGAAATTGAAGGGTAGTATGAGTCGGCTGGACCTCATATAAGCGATTACCCATAAGCTCTAACCACTGTACGTTATGGCGCGACCTTATCGTACAGTGATTAACCCAGCAAACTCTATACCTCCTCACCCCGAATGCTTTCTATTCCTTCGTTTGCAATTTCACTAGCAATCGATCTCAACGTTCAACAACCGTAGAACTTGCCTTTACTGGCTACGCTGAGCTAAATATTGAATAAGGGCACTGCGCTCTTTTTTGTTCTCAAGACCACTAAACCCCATGTAAGTACCAGCGACAAGATCTTTCGGCGATGCTATAAACGCATCAAGTATTTCGACACTCCATACCGGCTCTCGCTTAGCAAAAGACTTCAGTGCAATCGAGTAGCGGGGAAACTGAGTATCGCTGGCCACCCTTCTCCCCACAATGTCGGTAAGATCTGGCCCAATTGATTGTTTAGATGAGACGTCATGACAAAGTACGCACTGGGAATATAGCTGGCGGCCTCGCTCTAAAGGGGCATATTCCGCATTGTCTTGTATCGCGACGGTATACTTATTCCTGATAGTCAATAACTCTGAGGCTTGCTGATCAGAAAACTGATTTCGAACAGCCAGCATTGCATTGGCTTGGATCCACGTCATTCTTGCTTCAACACCCCCTACCTCATGACCATACTTTTGTACTAAGGCCTCATCGATAGTTTGACCAAGTAAAACCATTTCAAGGACTCGCATAAGCGCACTTCTAGCATCAAGAAAATGCTTAAAATCGTCCACATTCTGTCGTGCGGCAACTTGTATTATCGAACGCTGCTGTGGCGTAAGCATCGCAAGGACTTCTTGAGCTACGCTACCACGCTTGACGCCATGATTCGACGCCATCCTAAGGCTAACAAAACCAAAATGCTGACTGGGTTTACCGACTACCTCAAAGTCATTAAATTCTTGAGTGCCCGTTGTCCATGTCAAAAAACGCGCAGCCAAATTAACGAGTTCCTTTTTTTCTTCTTTTCCCAACTTAATTTTGCTGCCTTTTGACGGAATATCCGCCCCCCGACCAGATATATGAGCAGCTCGGATATCAGAAAGTTCATCTCGTTGTGCCGCCGTTAAGGTTTGTGCTATCTCGCCAAAACGTTGTCCTATCACTCGTCCGAGCGCCGCCTCACTCGCTCCATATTCACGCCCTAGCGCTAAAAAATTCGCTTCTGATACTGATTCCCCCACCAGAAGTTCTTCAAGAGCTCGATTTATTGAAAACCTCGCTTGCTGGGCTCGTTCAAAAGGAAGCGTTTGTTCTTCGAGTAATCTCACCAATAATTGTTGTTGCGAAGCAGTAAGTACGGCGAGCGTTTGCTTAGCTACTGCACTGCGTGACAAACTATGACCGCTAGCGACACGAAAACCGACAAAACCAAAATAATTCGCCATTCGACCCACTGACATGTAATCATTGTTGGCCGCGCTTCCCGTTAACCAGGTGAGCGTCCTAGATGCGATAGCTTCCTCTAATACCTTTTCATGTACCTCAATCTTACTAATATCACGTACAGGCTTTGCTTTAACATCCGCGGCGTAACTAGCAGGTAATGCCAACAGAGCTGTGCATGTAAGCATGGTTTTAAAAATGTGATGCATCGTTATCTCCTTGTTATTCTTCTCGTTCCTATCCTGAATGCCTTATTTGTAATACAAATATACACTGCATAAATCACAACTTATGTTAAATGGTTCGTATTATGTGATAAAAATTACGGGTAAGAAAAAAGAACGATGCTGGCAAAATAAAATGTTGATTTAGAGGGGAGCTACCAATCAAAGGGGACAATAAAATTACTGCATTAAAAAGCCAGCACCTCAAATAAAAGTGCTGGCTTTTAGTTCACATCTGATAGCTTGCTTAGGCAGGCGTTTTCAATCTATGCTTTAAGTGCACGCTCACCACGAGCAATACCGACAATACCACTACGAGCGACTTCAACAACCTCTGTCACTTCAGACAATGCCGTAATAAATGCATCGAGCTTTTCGCTGGTACCAGCCAGTTGAACGGTGTATTGGGATGCGGTGACGTCGACAATCTGACCTCGAAAGATATCCGCCGTGCGTTTGACTTCTGCTCGAGCAAAACCACTTGCCTTTACTTTCACCATCATCAATTCACGTTCAATGTGCTCAACCGCCGTAACCTCTTGCACCTTTAAGACATCGATGAGTTTATGCAGTTGTTTTTGAATCTGCTCCAACTGCATTTCACTAGAGGCGGTTGTGATGTTCAAACGAGATAACGTTTCATCGTCAGTGGGTGACACGTTCAATGATTCAATGTTATAGCCACGTTGAGAAAATAAGCCAACCACACGTGATAACGACCCAGGTTGGTTTTCCATAAGTAGTGAAATAATGTGCTTCATATTATGTTCTCTCCGTCTTGCTCAACCACATCTTATCCATGCCTTCCCCTTTGATTTGCATCGGGTAAACATGCTCAGTTTCATCAACATTGATATCAACAAAAACCAAACGATCTTTCATTGATAAGGCTTTCTTTAGCCCTTCTTCTAGCTCATCAGGATGAGAAATACGAATGCCAACGTGACCGTACGCCTCTGCGATAGCGGCAAAGTCAGGAACTGAACTCATGTAAGAATTAGAGTGACGGCCTTGATAAATGATATCTTGCCATTGCTTAACCATACCTAAGAATCGGTTGTTTAGATTGATGATTTTTACTGGAATGCCATATTGCATTGCCGTGGACAGTTCCTGAATATTCATCTGGATACTACCATCACCGGTTACGCAAACCACTTCTTCATCCGGATACGCAAACTTTACCCCCATCGCTGCAGGGAAACCAAAGCCCATAGTTCCAAGACCACCAGAGTTGATCCAACGACGTGGCTTATTAAATGGGTAATACAGTGCAGCAAACATTTGATGCTGACCGACATCAGACGCGACGTATGCGTTCCCTTCTGTCAGTTTATGAAGTACCTCAATGGCTTGTTGCGGCTTGATACGGTCCGCGGACTTTTCATAGCTTAGGCACTGACGTTCACGCCAACTTTCAATTTCTGTCCACCATGCATCAAGCGCTTGTTCATCATTGCTGCCACCCTGCTCAACGAGAAGTTTCAGCATGGCATCTAAAATCACATCAGCAGAGCCGACAATCGGCACATCCGCTCGCACATTTTTTGAGATCGACGATGGATCAATATCAATGTGCACAACTTTTGCATTTGGGCAGTATTTGTCGAGATTATTTGTGGTTCTGTCATCAAAGCGAACCCCAACGCCAAAAATCAAATCCGCTTCATGCATCGCCATATTGGCTTCGTACGTACCGTGCATACCCAGCATACCTAAGGCATTCTTATGAGTGCCTGGGAATGCGCCTAACCCCATCAAGGTACTAACGACTGGGAGATTTAATGTCTCAGAAAGCTTAGCTATCTGCTGATCTGCTTCCGCCATCACAGCGCCACCACCGATATACAGTACCGGTTTCTTCGCTTCTAGAATGGTTTTCAGTGCTTTTTTAATCTGTCCTTTGTGTCCTGATGTCGTTGGGTTGTATGAGCGTAATGCGACCGACTCAGGATACTCGTAAGGAAATTTTATTTGCGGGTTCATGACATCTTTGGGGATATCAACAACAACCGGACCAGGGCGTCCAGTCGAGGCAATGTAGAAGGCTTTTTTAATGGTATCTGCAATATCTTCCGCGCGTTTTAATAGGAAACTATGTTTCACTACCGGGCGAGAGACACCAACCATGTCACACTCTTGGAATGCATCGTTACCAATCAGGTTATTCGGAACGTTACCGGACAACACGATCATTGGAATGGAGTCCATGTACGCCGTTGCAATACCGGTAATCGTATTGGTAGCGCCTGGGCCTGAACAAACAAGTACCACACCCGGTTTACCTGTCGCACGAGCATATCCATCCGCCATGTGAGTGGCTGCTTGCTCATGTCGAACTAAAACGTGTTGGATATCTTCTTGTTTTTGATGGAGTGCATCATAAATATCGAGGACTGAGCCACCAGGGTAGCCAAAGATTTGCTGTACGCCTTCATCAATCAAAGATTGAACGATCATCTCAGCGCCAGATAACATGTCTGGGGTAGGGTTTTCCATATTTGCTCCTTACCAGTTATCTCGACAAACAGATGGCTTGAAGAGCTGGTTTTACATAGTTAGGGCTTATTCGTAGCCTAATCGAAATCACTCATTTTTCGGCTATGTCGTTGTGCCAGTCATAACAAGCACACCGTTTACGCAACAACTGTAACGCTTTCTTATCACAAGGTCTAACAATGTTTAGGTCTCAAAAAAAACACTATTCTTCATTCCCTCGCAAATGCAATAATTTGTCACTACGATGAGATTAAATCCAACATATAATCTCAAACACCCGCAAAATTAAGTATAAAATACTATCGCCTAGTGCGAATTAGCAGACAAAACCATTGTTATAACATCTGTAATCAGCAACATTCATCATCAATAGTATAAAAAAGACCCCTTACGGGGCCTAGTTTATGACATCATCATTTAACGCCGCTTACTCAGAGGTTGGATCTATCGTTGGTGGAGTCACGGCTGTTGGCGTATTTTGGGGCTTCTTACGCCAAAACTTCCAGCGCTTGGGCTCTGAGGTGGTTGTACTGTGTACATTTTTGCCAAGCATTAATAAACAAGGCGTAAGCACCAAGGTTAACACCGTCGCAAACGCCAAGCCTCCAGCAATCGCCGTTGCAAGTTGAGACCACCATTGTGTGCTTGGGGCCCCAAACTCTATCTTTTGGTTAATGAGATCAATGTTCATTTCTAGCACCATTGGCATCAACCCCAAGATCGTTGTCACTGTGGTTAATAATACCGGCCTTAAACGTTGTACCCCTGTTCTCAAAATTGCTTCTCGTTTATCCAAGCCTCGCTTGAGCAATTGATTGTAAGTGTCGATAAGTACGATATTGTTGTTAACCACGATCCCTGCTAACGCGATCACACCGATACCTGACATAATGATCCCGAACGGGCGTTGGAAAATCAGCAAGCCAGCGAAAACACCAACCGTAGAAAAAATCACCGCACTCAAAATCAGCAACGCCTGGTAGAAACTGTTAAATTGCGTGATCAAGATAAGCGCCATGACCGCCAATGCGACCAAGAAAGCACTTTGCAGAAATTCAGACGAGTTCTTCTGCTCTTCATTTTGGCCACGAATCCTAACATCAATGCCCGCAGGAAGCTCAAGCGCATCAAGTGATTGCTGAAATGCCGGTAGCTCAATCGCCAGGTTAAAGCCCTCAGCCATATCTGCTTTAACATTAATGATTCGAATACCATCAAGCCGCTCGATCGTATCTTGTTTAGGTTGTGGTGTAATCTCGGCAAAGTTAGTAATAGGCACTAAACCGACAGGGGTTTTGACACGTAGTTCATCAAAACGACCAATGTCCCGTTTGTCATTAGGAAAACGCACCAAAATGTCCACTTCTTCCGTCGAATCATCCGGTAAGTAATCGCCAATTTTCAGGCCGTTGGTAACAAATTGTACGGTGTTTCCAACAAGACTCGCATCGGCACCAAATCGAGCAGCATCGTCTCGACGGATATCAATCTGCCAATCGATGCCTGGTTTGCTAGACGAGTCGCTGATGTTGGTTAACTTATGGCTACTGTCTGCCCAGCGCCTAACTATTTTCGCGGCTTCATCCAATCGCTCAGGGAAACGCGCCGAAAGCTCAACCACTAAATCATGCTCGACAGGCGGCCCTGCGTCTGGAAATTTATACTCAATTTCCACGCCAGCAAATTGGTCGGTTGTTTGCTTGAGCTCTTCAATAATAACGTTAACACGACGCCTGTCTTGCCAATCAACAGGGGTGATCTGGATGTTGCCAATCTCGCTCTCACCACCCGTTTTTGTGTAAACACTCTCAAACTCATCATGATTGAGCATGACTTTTTCCACCACACTCATGACTTGATCTTTTTCATTGATCGACAAGTCACCGTGAGAGCGCACCTTGACATTAAAATAAGGGGGGTCAACCTCAGGGAAAAATTCAGCCCCTAAGCCCGCTTTGTTGTACGTGACACCAACCCCTATCGCGATAAAAATCGCCAACATCAATATTTTAAGTGGATGCTCAATGGCCACCGCAAGGGTCTGATAATAGAGCTTGGTAATGCCGGTTGCTTTATCAAATTCTCCGTCATGTAACGCCACCATCTTGGCTTGCTGCGCGCTGGAAACATATTGAGGCTTACCAAACAGGCCTCCAAGAACCGGAACAAATAACAACGCCATTACTAATGATGCGGTCAAGGTCGCGATCAAGGTTAACGGGAGGAATTTCATAAACTCGCCCGTGGTATCCGGCCAGAATAATAAAGGTGCAAATGCTGCCAACGTTGTCGCCGTGGAAGCGGTAATAGGCCAAGCCATGCGCTTGGCTGCATCCGCATAGGCTTCTTTTCTTGGCGTGCCTTCTTGCATTCGTCGGTCGGCGAATTCCGTCACAACAATAGCGCCATCCACCAGCATTCCAACAGCCATAATCAGTGAAAATAAGACAATAATGTTGACCGTCAAACCGAAGACAGACAGCACAAGTAAACCGGTAAGAAATGAGCCAGGAATGGATACGCCCACTAACATCGCGGTACGCATACCAAGGATCGCGATGATAACAATGACGACTAAAATAATCGCTGATAGCACATTGTTTTGCAGATCATTAAGCATGATCTTCACATCTTTTGATTCATCTTTGGTGTATCTGACCTGAAGATTATTTGGCCACTCGGGTAACAGAGACGCCTGATGCATCACTTCTTTGACCAAGGCGACCGTCTCAATGATATTCTCACCCGCGCGCTTTTTGATATCCAAAACAACGGCCGATTCCCCATCGAGTCGCGCAAAGCTATCTGGATCTCTAAATGCTCGACGCACCGTTGCGACGTCACCAAAAGTAATCACCTGCTTGCCATCAACTTTTACAGGCAGCTCGAGAACATCTTTGAGCGTTTCGAACACGGACGGAACTTTAACCGAGAATCGACCATAGCCAGTATCAACGAATCCGGCCGCGACTACACGGTTATTCAACGCAATCAGGTTATAGATATCACCTTGATCCAACCCATAGCTTTCCATCAATAGTGGGTCGACGACAATCTCAACGATATCATCACGATCACCTGCGATATCCACCTCTAATACCTGTCGGTAACTTTCAAGCTTATCACGCAGCTGGCGGGCGATTTGCACAATAGTGCGCTCAGGTACCGATCCATAGAGCACGACAGATAATACGGGTTGCTGAGAGGCAAACGTCACTTCATTGACCGTTGGCTCGTCACTGTCATCAGGCAGCTTCGGTTTAGCTAAGTCTACCGCATCACGAACGTCAGCCATCGCCTGGGTAAGGTCGACACCCACATTAAATTCAAGCGTAACGGAGGCATGTCCCTCAGAGGCCGTTGCCGTCATTTCCTTCACACCCTCAATGGAGCGCAGCTCTTTTTCTAGCGGACGAACCAATAGGCGCTCACTGTCACCTGGGGAGATACCCTGATGCCCAACAGAGACATAAATGATAGGGATAGTAATATCAGGGCTCGATTCCTTGGGAATCGTATTGTATGTCACCACGCCCGCAATTAGGATCAGAACAAGCAAACTGATCATCGTTCGAGAACGAGACAGTGCCGCATCAATCAAAGCATTCATGCGTCTTCCCCCTAATTATCAGCTTGTTGAGCAATTCTATTTGCTTGGTCAACGCTGATCGCCTCAACAAAGTCTCCGTCACGAACAAAGCCTTGTCCTAGCACGATAATATCGACGCTTTCACCTAACCCTGTTAACCAGACCCCATCCTGCTCAGCCTTGACCAGCTGTATAGGCACAAAAACGACTTTCTCTTGCTGGAGAGTCTTAACACCAAGATTGCCGCTCTCGTCTAACGCCAACATAGCTGGAGTAATTTTTATCGCCAAATTATCTTCTAGCGCCAGTTCAACTTCTGCACTCACACCGGCAGGAATACGTTGATTAGGGTTAGGGACCTCTATCTCGATAGGAAAGGTATTAGTAGAAAGTGAGGAGACCCTTGAGATATAGCGCAGCGTACCCGTTACTTTTTGCCCATCGATAAAACGAATGGTCGAGGTTTGATCAACCGACAAACTTTGAATATGACGCTCGCTCACATCAGCCTCAATCACGAGCACACTTAAATCAATCATCATCGCGACGGGATCGCCGACTGAGACAAAATCGCCGAGTTCGATATCAATGCTGTCAACAATACCGGTAAACGGCGCCTTAACCAGCGTGTTCCTTAAGGCCAGCTTTGCGGCCCCCACCATTGCCTTTGCTTCAGTCAGGTTAGCGGCGGCGGTTGAGTACGCGACCTCACCTTGTAAGCCTCTACTCTTCAAAGACTTAGAAGCATTAAATTCTTGCTGACGAACGTTAAGCATGGCTTGAGCGCGTTCAAGCTGAATCGGAAGGTCACCTTTGTCAATTTGGGCTATGGGTTGGCCAACCTTAACGCTATCGCCTTTCTTAACACTTAGACCAATAATCTTACCGGCAATTTCAGCGCCAAGGTTAGCCGTTCGATCCGCGGCGGTTCGGCCATATAAGTCAATCTTCTTTTCAATATTTTCAGCGATAAAGGATTGGAAAACCACACGAGCAAGTGGTGCTGCTTCGGGAGTAGCAGTGGATGGTCCCTCCTCTGCCTTTATTGCGCCTAGACCCAACCAAACGGAAAGGATTAAAACAAGCAATATAGAGATGAGCCAAGGACGTCTTGAAAAGTAGTTGCCAGATTGAGTCGATGGCATAGATATATCCTTATAATAGTGCGCCTCTGCCAACTGGGCTTTTATGCCTTCAGTCAACTAAGCGGTAAACACTCCAAAAGAGTATTCAACATTGAGCAATATCCTACAGCTCAATGTGCCGATGCACGCGATGCGCTCATCGAGACAAGAAGTAGAGCGTTAACACTACCTTGTTTTGTCTTATTTTGTTGCGAATTCGTGACAAAAAAAAGAGGCGAACTTCGCATTCGCCTCTTTTTTATTTTATTTACACGCTGAAAGAAGCGCCACAACCACATGTCGTGGTCGCATTCGGGTTGTCGATAAAGAACCGAGCCCCTTCTAATCCTTCCGTGTAATCGACGGTGCCACCGATAAGATATTGTAGGCTCATCGGGTCAACCACCAATGTCACACCACACTTTTCAATCGTCGTATCGCCATCATTAACACTTTCATCAAAGGTAAAGCCATACTGAAAACCACTACAGCCACCACCCGTAATGTAGACGCGTAGTTTCAATTCTGGGTTTTCTTCTTCTGAAATCAGTGTGTTGACTCGCGTTGCCGCGGCATCAGAAAAATTTAAAGGAATAGCTGCATCACTCATAGGAACCTCTCTTGCTACTCATTCGCAATTCAAGCGCACCACCGATACTCAGTGGTCTCGCATCCCCTACGAAGATAAAAAACGACTCACCAAAATGATGAGTAAACAAATAATATTAATTGTATTGGAGGGATTATCTAATACCTGAGTGCTTCGTTCAAGTATTAGACAGATCCAAATTCATATTACTTAGATTACTCGATGCAATTTACGAAAATGTGCTCAAAACACTACTAGATTCTGTGTGGGTATGTACAATGCTGCTCACTTGGTCCGAATAAGCAAAGAGGAATTCTCCATGACCAAATCAGCAGAGCTGTATCAAAAAGCGCAAGAGACTATCCCTGGAGGTGTTAACTCGCCCGTTCGTGCCTTCAACGGTGTTGGTGGTTCACCAATATTTGTGGAACGTGCCGATGGTCCTTTGATTTTTGATGCTGATGGTAGAGCATACATCGACTACGTCGGCTCTTGGGGACCAATGATCCTTGGCCACAACCATGCCGCCATTCGTAAGGCAGTCATCGACGCCGCGCAGCGAGGCCTAAGCTTTGGTGCTCCGACTGAGATGGAAATCAACATGGCGGAGTTGGTACGAAAGCTCGTTCCATCCATGGAACAACTTCGCATGGTGAGCTCAGGTACTGAAGCAACAATGAGCGCGATTCGCCTAGCTCGAGGCTACACTGGTCGCGACAAAATCATGAAATTTGAAGGCTGTTATCATGGCCACGCCGATAGTCTTCTGGTAAAAGCAGGCTCAGGTGCATTAACTCTTGGTCAACCTAGTTCTCCAGGCGTGCCTGCTGATTTTGCTAAGTATACGCTTACCGCTACGTTTAATGACCTTGAGTCGGTTAAAGCTTTGTTTGCTGCAAACAAAGGTGAGATTGCCTGTATCATTGTTGAGCCTGTCGCTGGCAACATGAACTGTATCCCTCCAGTCGAAGGGTTTCATGAAGGCCTTCGTCAGATTTGTGACGAAGAAGGCGCCCTGCTTATCTTTGATGAAGTCATGACGGGATTCCGTGTTGCTCAAGGTGGCGCTCAAGCGTATTACAACATCAAACCGGACCTAACAACATTGGGTAAAGTTATCGGTGGTGGTATGCCTGTTGGCGCATTTGGCGGTCGCAAAGAAGTCATGCAATACGTTGCGCCGACTGGCCCTGTTTATCAAGCAGGTACACTCTCAGGTAACCCTATTGCGATGGCAGCAGGCTACGCTTGCCTAACCGTACTTTCTGAAGAAGGTAACGAACAACGCCTAGCCAATAAAACCAAACAACTTGCTGATGGATTTAAAGCATTGGCTGACGAGCGTGGTATTCCACTGGTGGTCAATCAAGTGGGTGGCATGTTTGGCTTTTTCTTTACCGATCAAGAAAGCGTAACGTGTTACGAAGACGTCACCAAGTGTGATGTCGAACGCTTTAAGCGTTTTTTCCACATGATGCTCGATCATGGTGTGTACCTAGCACCGTCAGCATTCGAAGCGAGCTTCCTGTCACTCGCTCATGGATCTAAAGAAATTGAGGCTACGCTTGAAGCCGCTGATCGCTGTTTTGCGATGTTAGCTAACGAAGCATAAATCCTCTAACACTAAGTATTCCAAAAGGGCTGACTTTCAGCCCTTTTTTATGCCTGCCAGTAAAAAGCAACCAGTACGATAATCGCTGCAATCATTAGCGAAAACCAAGGGATTGATCGCCTCGCTTTGACCGTAGATTGACAATCACCTTTGTTATTGCAACACCCCATACCCTCTCCTGTCATCAAAACCATGAATAGCAATTAAAATTGATCACTCAATATATTACGTCCATTATAAGATTCAATCGGTTGCTACATCTCTAATAGCAAACTTTACCAACCGACTATAAACTAGATACTACGCTCAAAATAAGATGTTACGCTCAACCTAACTCAACACCCTACTCTATTCCATCGTGCCTCTCGCTAGAAGCGTACGTGGTCTTAGTGCAGATTCACTCGAAAAGGATCGATCGTGAAAACGAAAATGAATGTTACTGCAAGCCACTGGGTCCTAATTATTGCATTGCTTTTTACGGGTTTTGCCTGTTATTTGCTTGTTGAACCCTATATCAATTCAATCGTAATGGCGTTTATTTTATCGTTACTGATGTTCCCAATCCACGACTGGCTAGATCGTAAACTACCCAATCACAGTAACATTGTCGCCCTGCTGTCTTGTACCATCCTGACTTTTATTATTGTCATTCCATTAATGTTGGTATTTAGCGCCATCGTGCAACAAGGGTCGGTTTTCTCACAAAACCTGTACCAATGGGTAACGGGTGGTGGCATTCAAGAGGTATTTAGTCATCCTTGGGTCATTAAAGGGCTTGCCTTGATCAATGACTACCTACCGTTTGATAAGATCGATCCACAAGACATCGCCAAGAAAGCGGCTGAGTTTGCCACCTCACTGGGCTCTAATCTTGTTGCCATCAGTGCCAAAATACTGGGTGACGCGACGAGCTTTTTGATGAATTTCTTTTTAATGCTATTTGTCTTGTTCTTTTTGCTTCGTGACAACGACAAAATCATTGCCGCCATTCGTCATATCCTACCGTTTTCTCGCACCCAAGAAGACCGGTTACTCAGTGAGATTGAACAGGTCTCAAAATCGGCGGTAATGGGTTCGTTTTTGACGGCTATTGCCCAAGGTTTTGCCGGCGGGTTTGGCATGTGGCTGGCGGGTTTCCCTGGTTTATTCTGGGGTACCATGATGGGGTTTGCTTCCTTTATCCCTGTTGTCGGAACCGCACTAATTTGGATTCCAGCAACCGCATACTTGCTGCTTACCGGTGAGACCCAGTGGGGGCTATTCCTAGCAATTTGGAGCATTGCCGTTGTCGGATCTATTGATAACATCCTTAGGCCATTACTGATGCAAGGCAGTGCAGGCATGAATACGCTAATGATATTTTTCTCCCTATTAGGCGGTATTCATCTTTTTGGATTGATTGGTCTGATTTACGGCCCCATCATTTTTGCTATCACCATCGTACTTTTCAATATGTATGAAGAAGAGTTTAAAGACTTCTTAGATAGCCAAGATAACAGTTAGAATGCTTTTTTACGGATGGGGTTTATGAGAGAATCCCCGTCCTTTTTTATGCTCCTAAGAGACGCCAAACATGTCGCATTATATCGCTCCCAGCCAGATTGCAGAAAGACAGCTTGAATACTTCGCTGGAAAGCGTGTTCTGGTCATTGGTGAAATTGAAGATCAATTCCCTATTGATTTACGTCAGCATTGCGACAAGGTCACCGTTTTCACTAGCAACTACTGCACCTATCGCCAACTTAATCCATCGCCGAATCTGACGTGTCACTTTGGCGCTGAATTACCAAAGACAATCGACGCCGATATGATCCTAATGTACTGGCCAAAAGCCAAAGCTGAGGCTCAAATGCTGCTTGAAATGTCGCTGGCTGCGTTGGGGGAAAACACTGAGATCGTGGTGGTTGGTGAGAATCGCTCTGGAGTAAAGAGTGTTGAAAAACTGTTTGCTGATTATGGCGTCATAAAAAAATATGACTCAGCACGCCGCTGCTCTTTCTATTGGGGGCAGTGCCATTCGGCACCCACTTCATTTGATCTTCAATCGTGGTTCAAGTCTTACCCTGTGGAACTCGATGGGCAGCGCTTAGTCGTAAAGAGCCTACCCGGCGTCTTTAGTCATGGTGAGTTTGATATTGGCAGCCAACTACTTCTTAAAAACCTGCCTTCACTGCATGGCAAGGTACTCGACTTCGGTTGTGGCGCGGGAGTATTAGGTGCGTTTATGGCATTGCGTTACCCGTCAATCACGCTACATATGTGTGACATTAATGCCTTTGCGATTGAATCAAGCAAGCAAACCTTATTAGCAAACGGCCTCGAAGGGAACGTGTTAGCCTCTGATGTTTATTCAGATCTTCCACAAGATTTTCAGTTTATTATCAGTAATCCTCCGTTCCATGCAGGCTTAGACACCAGCTACTCGGCGACCGAGCAGTTGCTATCAGATGCACCTAAGCATTTACAGCGTTCTGGGCAGATGGTCATTGTAGCGAACAGCTTCTTAAAGTATCCACCCATTATTGAACGCCAATTTGGCCACTGTGAAACGCTAGAAAAAAATCGTCAGTTCACGATATACCACGCAACAAAATAAGTAATCACAATAGCTGAAACATTAGGCAATACACGTCATATTGCGTTTATTGCCTAATACGCCTCTCAATACTGAAAATCACACGACAAATTATAACGCCCTGTTTATGCGAGACTTTTAATTTTTTGGTATTGATATTCAATATCCTCACATCTCTTCTCATAAAATTTTGAGCGACCCAACACGCTTTAGTTTGAACTTACTTGCCAAAGTAAAAAAAGTATTTAGATTGGTTAGGTTAAGACAACCTTAAAATGAGATACACACTGGTATCTCATCTAACACTCTCTTAAAGCCTAAGAATCGCTTATGTTCAAGCTGCATAGAAAACAAAAATTCAAACGACTACAAAGTACATTGATGATGGCCTTTTTGGTGCTCAGCCTCATCCCATTGACCATCATTGCCCTGTTTTTTCTCAATGCGCACAGCCAAGATCTTCGGGATCAAAGCACCACGCACCTTGTTTCCGTGCGCGACACAAAAAAACAACAGGTATTGGATTACTTTGACGCGCAAAAATCAGAAGTCATGGGGTTTGTTCGTTCTGAGCTTGCCTATGCCAGCGGTGGTCGATTCTACGGTATTGTGAATGCGTTCCAACGCTTAGGAGATGACATTGAACAAGCCCAGCAGCATGCGCAAGAGCGCTATATTCCGGGCTCTGGTGACCAAGTAAAAACGGCAATCATGCCGAACTCCAGCAGCTATATTGGCAGTGAACGTTACCGACTACTACACAAACGTTATCACCGTGCGTTTGTCGAACACCTTAAACGCTCTGACTTTGATGACATTGTCTTAGTGGACCTCAACGGCAATGTTACCTACTCGGTTTACAAGCATGGCTATTATGGCACCAATCTCAATACTGGCCGTTTTTCCACTTCAATATTAGGGTCGACGTTTACTCATTTGGACCAAGAAGTCACCAAGAGACGCAAAGATAACGAAGCGTACACACCCGTTATTATCTCTGACTTTGCCGCTGAGGGTGATCAGCAATTTGCTTGGCTTGGTGCCCCCATTGTTCAGCAGGGGTACTTACACAGCTACGCACTCTTTCGACTACCGATTAAAGGCATCACCAAACTCATTAATAGCGGCAGCACTCCTGATATTCGCTTAATGTTGGTGGGTAACGATGGCAAAGCCAAAATGATGGGATTGCCAGAAAATAATATAGAACAAAGCGCACAGGTCATCCAAAAAGCTCTCTCTGGCGCGACACAAGTTCTCAGCTACAGCAATAGCATAGAAGAGCAATACCTCGCAGCGTTTGCGCCAGTCCAGTTTGCCGATACAACGTGGGCCTTGGTGGCTGAAACGCCAGAATCAGTTGCCTTTTCCAGTATACGTCAGCTTGAAAAACTGTTTGTTATCGCCATGCTGAGCGCAATAATTCTTGTCGTAGTGGCCTCTCACTACTTATCTAACTTTATTACCTCTCCGCTTCTTAAGCTCACTTGGGCTGCAGAGCGCGCGTCAGGTGGTGACCTTGAACCATCGATCATCAGCGCAGACCGAAAAGATGAAATAGGTCGACTGGCGTTAAGTTTTGAGCGTATGCGACGCTCAATAAAAGATAAAATTGAGCTCATAAAAAGTCAGAACCAAGAACTCGAGCAACATCTCATTGTCATCAAAAAACAAAACGAAGAACTGCAACTGGCTAACAAGCTAAAAGATGAGTTTCTTGCTACTACATCACATGAATTAAGAACGCCACTACACGGTATGATTGGCATTGCCGAGGCAATGATATCCGGTGCTAATGGCCCCATTGGTGCCAATCATCGATACCAGCTCAATATCATCATCAATAGCGGGCAACGCTTGGCCAGCCTAGTCGATGACTTACTCGACTATCACAAAATGCGTTATGGCAGCCTCGCGATTGAACGCTCGGCGGTGAGCCTAACTGGCGCAACGCAATTGGTTCTTAATTTGTCACAGCACCTGTTAGGCGATAAAAAAATTCGCATCATCAACCAGGTATTAGAACCGATCCCTTATGTCTCTGCCGATCCACAACGTTTAGAGCAAGTCCTTTATAATTTGGTCGGTAATGCCATCAAATACACCAATGAAGGGAAGATTGTTCTCTCTGCCACTGCAATGGATGACCATATTCGTGTGCAGGTAGTCGATACGGGTCACGGCATTCCGGCTCAACAACTTGAACATATATTTGAGCCGTTAGTTCAAGCAGGTCACGATTCGGGTCACTACCGCCAAGGGGCTGGGTTAGGATTGTCGATCAGCCGACAGCTAATCGAACTCATGGGGGGATCGCTCTACGTCAGTAGCCAACCACACGTAGGGACAACGTTTAGCTTTACACTTCCTCTTGCTACCCAAAATGAGATTGAGGCGCTCACTCATGAGCCTCAAGCGAACCACTTTCAAGTCGCAGAGCAAAGTGAACTGGCACTGGACGAGGAGGAGACCCTCCCGGATAACCCAAATGGTCCAAGAGTCCTCATTGCTGACGATGAACCCGTCAACCTTCGCATATTAGAAAGCTTCTTGCGTTTAGAGGGCTACCAAGTTGCGCTCGCCAAGGATGGTCTTGAGGCGATTACCCAGGTAGAACGAGACAAACCAGACTTACTTCTTCTCGATATTATGATGCCGGGTATGAGTGGCTTTGAGGTGTGCGAAACCATTCGAGAAGACTTTGATCATGCCGCCCTGCCAATTATTATGTTGACGGCTCTAAACCAACCAGAAGACAGAGTGAGAGGCTTTGAGGTCGGCGCAAATGACTACCTATCGAAACCCTTCAGTAAGCAAGAGCTTGCCGCCCGTATCGCGGCGCACTTACAAGCCAGCAAAGCCGAATTGCGACGTGCAGAAAACCAAAGCCTCAAATATGAACTCAAGCAACGAGCACTCGTAGAGGCAAGCTTGCTTGAGACGCAAGGGCGCTTGATTGAACAACTTGATACCGCACCAGAAGCCATTTTATGTGTTAATGACAGCCGCAAGGTTCAATTTGCTAACCAAAGTGCCGCCTTGTTATTTAAACGAAGTGTCGAGCAGCTTAAACGCTCCAGCTTAGATGACCTCATTGCCCCTAAGTTTATCCAACTCACTCAAGAACATTATTGTGGTGATATTGATATCTTTGTCGAAGATGTGAGGCAACACATTAACGCTGATATTCTGACTCTGCCAGAAGGCACTGGCTTAAGAAGTATTTATATTTTTGAGCAAGGGAAGAATATGAACGTATCACGGGTCAAAAACCTAGAAACAGCCATTGATGCCCTTTCCAGTTATGCCATTGAAGGCGACAAGGCCAAACTGCAGGAGCTGAAAGAGCTCGGAGGTGAGTTTACTCGCCTCGCTGATAAAGCCAGTGACGAACAACAATCCCGACCAGAGTTGATGCGAGAGGTCCTCGTTGATGCCATGACGCACTCGTTAATTTATTGGGAGGACGTCACAGGCCAATCTAAGTTTGTCTTTGCTGAACAAAGTGGGTTATGGCGCGTATACCTTGATAGAAGCACCCTTCAAACCCGCACATTAGATAAATACTTACGCGTTGAGACACTGCCTAAGACGCCACGTTGGCGCACGGTACTGAGCTCCATCGAATACATCTTAGAGCATTGTCACAAACAGGGCTTGGAGCGTGACCACATCATTGCGTGTAGGGATCGACTGCAAAAGCTGCTCACAAGCTAGCTCGTTGATTGATGTCTTACGCCATCATTAAGCGTACCGTCAATCATGCCTTCTTTCAGGCCAATAAGTAAAAATTAGGCGGCTTTTTTATCTAAGCTTGGGCACGAAACCGTTCTTGATACTCCAGCAATAGAATGTAAAAAAGCCAGTCAGAGATGACTGGCTTTTTGCTCTAGTATTTGCTCGGAAGGACAATCACCCTCCAAGCTACCCAATCCATAATTGGGAGAACGTTGTCCCCCAACTATAATGGCCTTATGCAGGCTCTTGGAAGATAACCGTGTCGGCTTTCTCGGTATATTGACCCATAAGATGGAAGTTCAGGTAACGATAAGTATCCGCTGCCGTCGCATCAATTTGCTTCATGTACTCTAGGTACTCTTCTTTGGTCGGAATACGACCTAGAATAGCCCCAACTGCAGACAGTTCAGCAGACGCGAGATATACATTTGCACCGGTTCCTAAACGGTTCGGGAAGTTTCGCGTGGATGTTGACATCACCGTCGACTCATCAGCCACTCGTGCTTGGTTACCCATACACAATGAACAACCCGGTGTTTCGATACGAACACCGGCACGACCAAAGATACCGTAGTAACCTTCTTCAGTAAGTTGATCTTTGTCCATCTTCGTTGGCGGTGCGACCCACAAACGAGTATCCAATTGACCATTGTACTTATCTAGAAGCTTACCAGCGGCACGGAAATGACCAATGTTCGTCATACATGAACCAATAAACACTTCATCAATCTTAGTCCCGTTTACCTCAGAAAGCAGACGAGCATCATCTGGGTCATTCGGTGCACATAGAATTGGTTGATGGATATCCGCTAGATCAATCTCGATAACATAAGCATATTCCGCATCGCTATCAGCTTGCATCAGGTCAGGCTTCGCTAGCCACTCTTTCATCGCAACAATACGACGCTCGATAGTCCGGCGATCGCCATACCCTTCAGAGATCATCCACTTCAACATGGTGATGTTTGAGCTTAGGTATTCCTCGATCGACTCTTGAGAAAGTTTCACAGTACAACCCGCAGCGCTTCGCTCTGCTGAGGCATCAGATAGCTCAAACGCCTGCTCAACCGATAGATGTTCAACACCTTCGATTTCTAGAATTCGACCTGAGAATTCATTGATCTTACCGGCTTTCTCTACGGTCAACAGACCCTGTTGAATGCCGTAGTAAGGGATAGCATGGACAAGATCACGCAGTGTGATACCTGGCTGCATATCGCCTTTAAAGCGAACCAAGATAGACTCTGGCATATCCAGCGGCATCACGCCCGTTGCTGCAGCAAACGCTACAAGGCCAGAACCCGCAGGGAAAGAAATACCAAGAGGGAAACGCGTATGGGAATCACCACCAGTACCCACAGTATCAGGCAGTAACATACGGTTTAACCAAGAGTGAATAACACCATCACCTGGACGCAATGACACACCTGCGCGATTCATAATGAAATCAGGCAAAGTATGGTGTGTATTCACATCAACCGGTTTCGGGTAAGCCGAAGTGTGACAGAAAGACTGCATCACTAAGTCAGCCGAAAAACCAAGACAAGCGAGATCTTTTAGCTCATCACGCGTCATTGGTCCCGTGGTATCTTGTGACCCAACCGTTGTCATCTTAGGCTCACAGTAAGTGCCTGGACGAATACCTTCTACGCCACAGGCTTTACCCACCATTTTTTGCGCGAGTGTAAATCCAGTACCGGTATCTGCAACTTCAACAGGGCGACGGAAGACTTCAGAAGGCGCCATACCTAGAGCTTCACGAGCACGGTCCGTTAAGCCACGACCAATGATTAGAGGAATTCGGCCACCCGCTTGTACTTCATCAATCAGTACATCGGTCTTCAACGAGAATTCCGCTAGCGTTTCACCGCTTTCGTGGTCACAAACCTTGCCTTCAAATGGGTAAATATCGATCACATCACCCATGTTCAGTTTAGTCACGTCCACTTCAATCGGTAGCGCACCTGCATCTTCCATAGTATTGAAGAAGATTGGCGCTATTTTACCGCCGAGAACGTAACCACCAGCACGTTTATTCGGAACATTAGGGATATCATCACCCATGAACCAAAGTACTGAGTTTGTTGCTGATTTACGTGAAGAACCGGTACCGACAACGTCGCCAACGTAAACCAATTGATGGCCTTTTTGCTGTAGCGCTTCAATTTGTTTAATTGGACCAATAGAGCCTTGTTGAACCGGTTCAATGCCTTCACGAGTATTTTTTAGCATCGCTAGTGCGTGAACAGGAATGTCCGGACGAGACCATGCGTCAGGCGCAGGTGACAAGTCATCGGTATTGGTTTCACCAGTCACTTTAAAGACCGTTAGTGTGATCTTTTCTTGCAGTTTAGGTTTAGATACAAACCATTCAGCTTCAGCCCAAGACGTCATGACTTGTTTGGCATACGCGTTGCCCGCTTTTGCTTTTTCTTCTACATCGTAAAATGCATCAAACATGAGCAATGTATGAGAAAGTGCCTTGACAGCGATAGGCGCTAACGCCTCGTCATCGAGTAGCGATACTAGTGATTCGATGTTGTAACCACCTTGCATCGTACCCAGCAGCTGCGCTGCTTTTTCTGGACTAACAAGTGGTGATTCGACGTCACCTTTCGTGATGGCCGTTAAGAAACCAGCTTTGACATAAGCCGCTTCATCAACGCCAGGTGGAATTCGATTCTCAAGAAGGTCAAGGATGGTAGCTTCTTCACCTTGAGGGGGATTCTTTAATAACTCAACAAGTCCAGCAACTTGTTCAGCGTTTAGGGGTCTAGGAACAACTCCTTCGGCAGCACGCTCTGCGACGTGTTTACGGTAGGCTTCAAGCACGACTTTTTTCCTCTCATTGCGGTCCCTCCTTAATAATTAGAATTAGGAGTGGACATCCTTGGAAACTTGACTCTCCCTCGCCATTTTTCGTCATCAATTCCTTTAATGATCAGCATTAGAGAGGCCAAACTGTGGGGCGAAGAATAGCAAATTTAACGATAAATTAAAATCTTATCATTTTGACCAACATAGCAACTTCGAGCGAAAATCGATGTTTTTCACTCGAAGTTAGGTCGAAAAATCTGTCTATTTCATTCACCAATCATATTCATCAGTCAATTAACTTATGAATAAATACATTGCATTAATATGCAGCACCGATGATTAAATAAAACGAACTCAACCCCGTTTCAACTCGTCCATACGAGAGCATGATCGGCCCTAGTGGAGAATCTATACCCGCAAAAATTGAGCCCGCCATGAACAACGGCGCATCCGAAACATTGATATCCCCGTTCCAAACACCACCATATTCGGCAGATGCTCCTAGGTAGACTGGGGATTTAAACATACCAAAGTCATTATCGAACCATCGATAGCGATATACCATACTACCGTATATCTTATTGTCTCCAATTAAGCTGTTTCGCGGAATACCAGAGAAATTTAAGAAACCACCTAACTCTCTGGGGTTCACAGGCAAAGTGGCGTTTTCAGTTTCTATCACCGCATAATCTAATGACCCAACAAAAGTATTGCGGCCAAATGTATGGGCATATTTCGTTTCAGCGTTAATTTCATACGAGGTATCTGAGAAATCAAGCGGATCTTCATTGATATTTTGATTACCATTATCATGAGATAATAGGTACTCTAGATTGATGTACCACCCTTTGGTCGGCAGACTATAGTCATCTAAACTGTCTAGCTTATAGCTGACAAACATGCCTTTACGATCGAAATCAAATCTTCCCGCAGAAGGTGCTGGTGACACATAAGATTCGCCAGTCGTAAATCGCCCGCCAATTCTAAACTCTTGCCACAACGTCGGGGCATACCCTATCGCTAATTCACCTTCCCATTCTTGATAGGTCACTGGCACGTAGTCGGCCCCTCCCTCTAAAGCAGGGTCAACACAGCCCGTTCCCGTGCTGTTAGGGGTACAAAGGACATTACGCTTTTCATTGGCGTAGTAGATACCCGCCAATAAGAAAAAGTCTTGATTGGTAATAAACGGAGAATATAACTCCGCCTCCACACGCTTATCGGTACCAAAGTCAGCATTGACGCGCAGCTCAGCCCCTCGATCATTCAAGTCGGTAAAGTTAGTGGTCACCCCAATGGAATAAAAGCTGTTGGCACTGAAGTCTTCTTCAAGATAAAAACGGAAATCCATATAGTTTGGACCCCATGATTTTTCTTTAACATCCACAACAAGATCGGTTTCTTCATCGGTATCTTGATATTCGTAGGTAATAAGCTCAAAGCGGTCTAGTGCATAAAGATTCTCAATTTTTTGCTCAATATCATCCGTTTGCAGCATTTCTCCCGATTTGAGGTCAAGGTTGTTCTTTAATAGTTTATCGCTGTAATGCGTGTTGTTATTGATAACAACCTTGTCTACGACCGTTTCATCACCATAGCGAAGTTCACGACGAACATCTTGTTTCTCGTCTATATAGGTTTGGAACTGTGCGGAAGTCACCGATAAAGACTTGAGCTGCTCAACAGCCTGATAAGCGGCATCATAACCCGCTTGATACGCCTGCGGCATACTCGAAAAATCCGTGGTACCGATTTGCCCGACATCAGGATGCATGTAAACATCGCCTTCTTGCAGCGACTGCATTTGTTCTTCTGTACTACGGCGAACCAAATAGTTTGAAAGCTGTTCACCGACACTGAAGAAACTACTGAAATCCTCGCGGGTTTTGTAATCACTGCTGATATCCACCGCAATAATAATGTCCGCCCCCATCTCTTTTGCAAGGTCAACGGGCATATTATTCGTCACACCGCCATCCACCAGCAAATAATCACCAAGCTCATACGGAGGCAGTGCACCGGGTACTGACATACTTGCCATCATGGCATCAACTAGATAGCCTTTATCGATAATAACGGGTTCTAGTTTAAGAATATCGGTGGCAACAGAGCGATAGGGGATAGCCAATTCATCAAAAGAGTCAAACTCAGGCAGGTTGCCCGTAGTTTTGCGTAAAATACGCAACATATTCTGACCTTGAACGACCCCTTTAGGTGCTTCGACAGACCCAAAGTGCAATCCTATATCGGTACGAATTTGATAGCGGTCCTCCGCTTCCTTATCCCGAATTCGACGCTGGCTACGGTTAACTCGATCAACGTAACCATTGTACCAATCAACAGTATGGATAAAGCTTTCGATTTCGTCAGCGCTCATACCTGTGGCATATAACCCACCAACGTAAGCCCCCATGCTCGTCCCAGTCACAATATCAACGGGGATATTCATTTCTTCGAGCGCTTTCAACACACCAATATGTGCCGCACCTTTCGCGCCGCCACCTGCAAGTACAAGACCAATTTTAGGTCGCGTTCGTTGGGCTTGGGTACTCTTTACTACGTCATTTTTCGCTGCATTGTTATGGGTAGAATTGATATCGATTGAGCGATGACTCAACGCTGCTTTTTTTGCTGTATCTTGCGATTTTGTATTCGCTTGGGCATCGTTATTTTGTGCGTACAACGCGCTACTGCTCGACGCTATAACCGCTGCCATTAACCATCTCGTTAGGCGTTTCACATTCATCCTTAAAGCGCTCTTATTTTGATTACTCTAATATATCAGCATTTTGCATCATAGCTATAGCCAAGCTGCTAATCGAATGATGACTTGCCACTCCAAAAGCAACTTGACCTCTACCTTGTTGTTAATTAAACCTAGTCAACATTACCAATCAAAAAGGTTCTTTATCCACTGTTTAGGTTGATTGTCACATGATGCCTTGAGTTTTCCTGACTCATCCCACATTGGTAGCTGGAAATCACTACCACAATCTAGCTGCAGAGCGCCACCTGTCGTCTTATTGAAACCAATCATACTGATATTTTTTGGCCACGGCAGAATCAACTTTTCAGGCACTCGGGCTGATAAGTAGTCTGAATAGACACGAAGTGCACCACTTGAACCGGTTAATTTGGTCGATTTATTGTCATCTCGCCCAACCCAAATTGTTGTCACTTCTCGCCCATCTACTCCTACAAACCAGCTATCACGAGTATCGTTACTGGTCCCTGTTTTGCCCGCTAATGCTGACGATGAAAACTTGCTATTTAGGTATCGTCCAGTGCCTTCTTCGACCCCTTTTTTCATCGCATACGTCGTCAACCAAGCAGCCTGTTGAGGCACTTTTTGTGTCGCTTTCGGCAGTGAGCGATACAACACCTCACCATCAACAGTGACCACTGAGCGTAAAGCGGATAAGTTCGCCTGACGACCTGAGTTTGACAGCGTTTGGTACATCTGTGCGACCTGATAAGGTGTTAGAGATAGTGCCCCAAGAAACATAGAAGGCACGGGCCTAATCTCACTCGCGTCTACCCCTAAACGAACCAAGGTATCGGAAACATTTTTGATGCCCAATGACATACCTAAACGAACGGTAGGAACGTTCAATGACTTCGCTAATGCTTCGTACAAAGGCACATCACCACGGAACTTTCTGTCGTAGTTTCTTGGTTGCCAAAGGTTGCCTTTGCTCCCTTTTAAGGTGAGCGGAGCATCGTCCAATGTGGTTGCTAGGTCAAAGGTTTCTGGACGTTCTAGCGCCGTTAAATAGACAGCAGGCTTAACCAAAGAACCGATAGGACGACTGGCATTTAAGGCACGGTTAAATCCGCTGTATCCTGTTCGCTTGCCTCCCACCATAGCGCGTATTTCACCCGTATTTCGATCCACAGCAATCGCTGCGGCCTCTAAACCCTTGCCTGATGTTTTCTCGAGTTGAGGCAACCGTGTGGCAATGGCTTTTTCAAGCTTATCTTGCGATACCGGATCAAGAGAGGTGTATATACGAACCCCTGCATCCCCTTTAATTCCACTGCCCAGTTTCTGGCTCATTTCACGCTTGAGCTGCTGAAAGTAGGCCGGCTGACGGCTGGCAATCTGTGGATTTTTTTGCAAATCCAGCTCGCGATTTGCGGCCATTTCAAATTCCCGCCCTGTCAGCAGGTTTTGATCCATCATCAACCTCAATACAAGATCACGTCGTTGCTTGGCACGCTCAGGGTGACGAATAGGGTTGTAATAAGAAGGGCCTTTGACCATGCCCACCAGCAACGCTAATTGATCGATACGTAGCTCTTGTAGTGGTTGACCAAAATACAATCGAGCGGCTAGACCGAAACCATGTATCGCTTCCCCTCGGCTCTGCCCTAGATAAACCTCATTGAGATAGGCCTCTAAGATCTGATCCTTGCTGTATCGATAATCTAAGATCAGTGCGATGTAGACTTCTCTGAGTTTCCGCCACAAGGTTCGCTCACTGGTCAAAAATAAATTTTTAGCCAATTGCTGCGTGAGTGTACTCCCGCCCTGAACGGTGCGTCCGGCACGAATATTGGCGAAAAAGGCACGGGCAATGGCTGTTGGAGAGATACCATCATGTTGATAAAAATCGCGGTCTTCTGTCGCCAACAAGGCATCGATCATGATTTCAGGAAACTGATCGCGTCGTAGAAAAAGTCGCTGCTCATCGGCATTTTTTTCGAGCATACCCAGCATTTTCGGTTCTATCCGCAAAAAGCCTAGATTGCCTTTCTTCTCTAGAGATTGAATCCGAACCAGTTGATTACCCTCAAAATACAGCATCACATGGCGATCAGGCTCGGGTCCATCAGCAAACTCAAACGGACGTCGAATTAGCTCCAGTTTTGTTGAAGATGACGAATACTCTCCGGGATGGCGCGGCTGATTAACCTTCCGATACCCCAGCACATCCAGTTCATTACGCAACTGCTGAATCGTGATGGTGTCGCCTGAGGATAAATTGAGAACTCGAGCATAAACCACGGTAGGCAAATCAAATAGCTGCCCTTCAAAACGCTCTTTCACGACTTGATCGAGATAAAACCCTACCGCAGCAACCGCGACACTGCCAACTAGCGCCAGTTTCCAGCCAATAGAAAACAAACGTTTTCCTAGCGACGCACCGCCTTTCTTTTTCGTCGGTCGACGCTTCTTCGGGGCAGTCTTCGCCTTTGGTTTGGCGGCCGGTTTAGTGGTTTTTCTTGTTGTCGGTTTCTTTCCTGTCGCCGCCAACTTTTTAACTTCCATCATGAATTCAACTGTCTTTTAGTTTTGTGCGTAGCTTGATGATTAATTGGGTCATCAGGCCATGGGTGTTTGGGATAACGTCCTTTCATTTCTTTTTGGACATCTTTGTATGAGCCTTGCCAAAAGGCGGCAAGGTCTTGAGTGATCTGCAATGGCCGTTGTGCAGGCGAAAGCAGCTCAAGTACGATTGCTTGGCGACCATTTGCGATCATTGGTGAAGTACTTTCACCAAACATTTCTTGAAGCTTGACCGACAACATAGGAGCCTGACCAACTTGATAACGTATTTTTTTCTGAGCACCGCTCGGAACCGTCAGGTGAGTAGGCAACTCATGATTTAAGACTTGAAGCGCATTCCAACCGAGATAGGCCTCCAACACCGGCAGTAAGTTAAGCGCTTTGAGTCCTTTCATCGTTGTGATGCCAGGCATAAACGGTAACAACCATGCTTCAAGGTTCTGCAATAATATCTCTTGTGACATTGCAGGCCATGTTGGTACATCAAGCCAGTCACGAGCGCATTCTACGCGAGTCACATATTCCGTCACCTGCTTATTCCAGTTCAACACGGATAAACCTTTGCGGCGAACATGATGCAACAACGCACCACTGATATCAGCGTCACTGGGGATAGGCACAGATTTTTGTGTCAACACTATCGCACCAATTCGTTGAACCTCACTGGCCACTAACCGCCCTCGCTTATCATCCCATTCAACCACATGTTTTTCTTCAATCAACTGTGGCGCAAAACGTTCAATAATCGGCTTATCGACACTCACCGCTTTAAAGATCTGACTGCTTCCCCGGCCAGTATTCAAGACATCCAATACCACGAGGTAATCCTCTGCAGCCAACTTATCGCTATCATCAATCTGCGCACCGTGGCCGTTCGCTAATAAAAACTGCCCAGCATTGTCCGCTCGCTTCACGGCAACTCTATCGGGATAGCCAAGCGCTGCAATCACCCCAAATAGTGATTCATTGCTCTCATTCAAGGTAAATCGATACTTTAGGCGCTGAGCTATCGACTTAGCTCTCAGGGTTAAAGCAGAAGCCCGAGAGTGCTTTCCTGTTTGCCAACGGTGTAATGCATAACGAAGGTCGATATGCCCTCGCTCAGGTTCTTCAAATAAGCAGCACAACGCAATGGCCGTTGTCAGTGCTTCGCGCCCCAACTGCTGGGCTTGCAACAACATACTCGCAAGGCGAGGCTCTACTCCCAACAGATAGGCCTGTTGCCCTAATGGTATCAGTTGCGACTGTTCATCAACTAGCCGTAGGTTTTTCAACAGCATTTTGGCTTGTTCAATATGCGCGGGTTTCGGCGAATCAAGCCAGTGCAACGCATCGGCGTCATGGCATCCCCATTTAAGGAGTTCCAGCATCAGCTGACTCAAATCGCTCCGCAATATTTCTGGCACACTCTGCGCTGGTTGCTGATTGAACTGGCTTTCGCTGTAGATCCGAATACAGACACCAGGTTCGATTCGTCCTGCACGCCCAGTTCTTTGAATGGCCGAAGATTGTGCGATACGACCTTGCTCCAATTTTGACACGCCAGTTTTAAGGTCAAAAGAGGCCTGATTCTCCAAACCAGAATCAACCACGATTCGGATGCCTTCGATCGTCAATGAGGTTTCCGCGATATTAGTGGCCAATACGACTTTTCTATTGCCATTCGTCGCAGGTTGAATCGCATGTTGCTGCGCCTTAAAGTCTAACTGACCATAAAGTGGACAAATGTCATAGCCGTTTCGCGATTGTGTCAAAAGTTCTTCGGTGCGTTTGATCGCCCCCACGCCTGGAAGGAATGCCAACAGCGAGCCACTATGCTGTGACATCGCAGACAGTATTATTCGACTCATAACTTGCGGTAAATTATCGTTCGCTCCAAGCGGATGATAGGTGACATCAACTGGATAAGAGCGCCCCTGGGACTCAATATATCGGGCATGTGGTAAAACACGCTGCAAGTCATTTGCATCTAGTGTCGCCGACATCACAATCAATGTTAAGTCGTCACGTAACGCCTCTTGAACGTCTAAAGTAAACGCAAGGGCGGTATCGGCATGCAGGTTTCTTTCATGAAATTCATCAAAAATAATGGCACCGATACCACTGAGTTCAGGGTCATCTTGTAACATCCGAGTGAGCACGCCTTCCGTGACAATTTCTAACCGAGTGTGAGGGCTCACCTTGCTTTCCCCTCTCACTCGATACCCCACCGACTCTCCGACAGCCTCCCCCATTTGTTGAGCTAAGTACATGGCTATATTTCTCGCCGCGATGCGTCGTGGTTCCAACATAATCACTTTACCAGTGATAGATTGCTGCTTTAACAACTGCAACGGAAAGTGCGTCGACTTACCGGCACCTGTTGCAGCCTTCAAAATCACTTGATTCGAGCATTGAATCGCTTCAAATAGTTCGGGTAACACATCTTCAATCGGTAGCTGTGACAACGGAAAAGCCTTGTGCTGTAATATGAGGCCTCATTCTAATAAAAAATGGCCACGAAATGCACTTTGATCCTCCATTAGAGTCGGGAAAGCTCATAAAACGCTATAAACGCTTCCTCGCCGACATCGTTAATTCAGAAGGCAATGAGATCACTATCCATTGTGCGAATACAGGCGCAATGACTGGCTGTGCAGTTCCCGGTTCTAAGGTGTGGTACTCGACGTCAGATAACCTCAAGAGAAAATACCCAAATAGCTGGGAGCTGACACAAACTAGCATGGGCCATATGATCTGCGTAAATACGGCAAGAGCGAACACCTTGGCGGTCGAGGCCATCAAAAATGATGTCATTGAAGAGTTAAAAGGTTACGAAACATTGCGAACCGAAGTGAAATATGGGCAAGAAAACAGCAGAATCGACATTTTGTTGCAAGACAGTGAGCAAGTCGATTGCTACATTGAAGTAAAGAGTGTCACACTGCTTGACGAGCAAAGCTCTGGGCAAGGGTTCTTTCCTGATGCCCAAACCACTAGGGGTCAAAAGCACCTAAGAGAATTGACCGAAATGGTACAATCTGGAAGCAGAGCCGTATTATTATTCGCTATTTTGCATTCAGGTATTGAAAAAGTCTCTGCCGCACTCCATATAGATGCGAAATATTCACAATTACTTGAGCAAGCAAGGAAAGCTGGGGTTGAAGTACTTTGTTATAAGGCGTCATTTTCAAACAATGAAATCACGCTCTTATCGCGAGTCAATTACGTTTAAAAGTGATGACACGTTCACAATGATAAGAACTTTAACAAACATCGTTTGCCACAGGCATTTCTTTTTGCTATAGATACCCGCCTTAAAATTAGCTGTTTACTCAGTTGACTAGGTTTAAGTAGGAGATGCTGTATGCCAGAATCAAAGAAAAAAGCGCTAGGCATCCTAGCCATTGCAGGGGTTGATCCTTATCAGGAAAAAGCCGGTGAAGAGTACATGTCACCCGCTCAAATGGATCATTTTAGTAAAATATTAGGCGCTTGGCGCAACCAACTTAGGGAAGAAGTTGATCGTACTGTGCACCATATGCAAGACGAAGCAGCCAATTTCCCTGATCCGGTTGACCGTGCCTCTCAAGAGGAAGAGTTCAGTTTAGAGTTGCGTAACCGCGACCGTGAACGCCGCTTGATCAAGAAGATCGAAAAAACACTGAACAAGATTGAAGAAGATGACTTTGGCTTCTGTGAATCCTGTGGTGTTGAAATCGGTATTCGTCGCTTAGAAGCCCGTCCTACTGCCGATTTATGTATCGACTGTAAGACACTTGCTGAGATCAAAGAACGACAAATGCAAGGCTAACATAGCGATAAAAGGGGAGCAGTCGCTCCCTTTTTTGATCGCTCGCACCCCACTATTCAGTCGGTGCTCATATCACTCGCTCTTTATTGCTATTAAGCAAACTCTTTGCTTCCAATACACTCTCTTTTTGTCGAGAGCCAATAGCTTTATCATCCCCACTATTAGTCAACACGAAATGAGTCAACGCTATGTATATAGGTCGATTTGCTCCCTCTCCATCGGGGCCCCTGCACTTTGGTTCTCTTGTAGCCGCTCTTGGTAGTTATTTTCAAGCAAAAGCTAAATCTGGAAAATGGCTCGTTCGAATTGAAGATATTGATCCTCCACGTGAAGTGGACGGTGCAGCAGCGCTTATCCTAAAAACACTCGATGCTTACCATCTGCACTGGGATGACGATGTGCTATACCAAAGCTCGCGACTTGAGGCTTACCAACAACAAATCAACGATTGGTTGTTGTCCGGTGACGCCTACCTTTGCGAGTGTACTCGAAGACAAATAAAAGACAGCGGTGGTTTTTACCAAGGCACGTGTCGTCACAAAAACCTGTTACCTTCAGAAAACCAAGCCGTAAGACTTACGCTTCAACACCCAGTGGCATCATTTGACGACCAACGTTATGGTGCGCTCACCATTCCAACAGGCTTGATACATGAAGATTTTATCATTAAACGTCGTGATGGACTGTTTGCTTATAATTTGGCCGTCGTCTTGGATGATATCTACCAAGGTGTCACTGAGGTGGTCAGAGGCGCAGACTTGATTGAGCCAACCGGCCGACAGATTAGCTTGTATAAAACACTAGGGGCAAGCAGCATCGACTATCTACACTTACCCCTTGCTATTGATGAGTGCGGCAATAAACTATCCAAACAAAACCATGCTGCGGGCATAAATTTGGCCAATCCAACCCCGACATTAATCCAGGCCATGCGGTTTCTGGGTTTTGTCCTCGATGACCATATGACAAGCGCTACGCCACAAGAACTCCTAAATTGGGGGGTCAAAAATTGGCACCTTGGACAGCTGCCCGACGCGCTCAAGATCAAACCGCCATTCTCAAATGATGCACTCTAGGCTATCATAAGCGGCAAAATTCAAGAGACAAGACCGAAACGTGACGAATTTACCGTCATTTTCTCTCACCTAAACTGCGTTAAGATTATGAATAAAACAGAAAATTCCAAAAATGTTCACGAGGTTTACGGTGACATTGCACTGCATGTCTATTCTCGCGAAGAACACAGTATCTCGCGTAAAAAAATCAGTGACAATGCACTGAAAGTTCTTTATCGACTGCACAACGCTGGCTATGAAGCCTACCTTGTGGGGGGTGGTGTACGTGATATCTTGTTAGGCGAACAACCAAAAGACTTTGATATCGCCACTAATGCGACGCCAGAACAAATCAAAACCTTATTTAGGAACTGCCGTTTAATCGGCCGTCGCTTCAGACTCGCCCACATTATGTTTGGCAGAGATATCATCGAAGTTGCAACATTCCGTGGTCACCACCAAGAAGAAGAGAAAAACGTTTCTCAACAAAGTAAAGACGGCATGCTACTTCGCGACAACGTCTACGGTAGCGTTGATGAAGATGCAGAGCGTCGCGACTTTTCTATCAATGCGATGTATTACAACATTGGCGATTACTCAATTCACGATTACGCTGGTGGCATAGAAGACCTAGAAGACCGACTCATTCGTCTTATTGGTGAGCCAGAAGTCCGCTACCGTGAAGATCCCGTTCGCATGTTACGCGCTGCACGCTTTGCCGCTAAACTCGACTTTGACATTGAAGAAGACACCGCTGCGCCAATCGAAGATCTTGCCCCGCTGCTAAGAGATATTCCTTCAGCCAGATTGTATGAAGAATCACTCAAGCTGCTGCAAGCCGGTTGCGGACTGGAAACGTATCACTTGATGCGAGAATACAATCTATTCCAACAACTGTTTCCGATCATTGCACCACATTTAACTGAAGACTACGGCTCAAAAACTGAACAGATGCTCGACCTAGTATTAGATGCAACCGATCAACGCATCGAAGAAGGTAAACGAGTAAACCCAGCCTTCATGTTTGCCGCCATGCTTTGGTACCCAATGATGGAGCACGCTGTTCAGCTTATGGCGAATCAAAATCTTTCCGATTATGATGCCGTCATGGAAGCCAGCAACATCATCCTCGACGAACAAGTAAAAGCCACCGCCATTCCAAGGCGTCATACCGCTACCGTCCGAGAGATATGGCAACTGCAACTTCGTCTACCTCGTCGCACTGGCAAGCGGGCTTACCGTTTAACTGAGCTTAATAAGTTCCGTGCCGGTTATGACTTTTTAGAAATGCGTGGCGAAATCGAGGGCGGTGAAGTCGCCGAGTTAGCCAAATGGTGGCAGACTTTCCAATCAGCTGGACGCAACATGCGTCAAGCCATGGTGAATGATCTTGGTGGCTCGTCAGCGAAGTCTGGCAACCGCCGTCGCCGTACACCAAAAAATAAAAAGAGCTCGAGCAGTCAATGATCACTTGTTATATTGCGATCGGCAGTAACCTGTCCGATCCGGTCACGCAAGCCAATGATGCTATCGAAGCGCTTAAAGCGCTTCCTAACAGTCAATTGATCAGCTGCTCGTCACTTTATAGTAGCACCCCTATGGGGCCTGCCAATCAACCGGATTACATTAATGCGGTGGCAAAAATACACACCCAATTAACGCCTCTTGAACTACTTGATTGCACCCAACGCATAGAGTTAGAGCAAGGGCGTGTCCGTAAAGATGAACGATGGGGGCCAAGAACGCTTGACCTTGATCTGCTTCTTTATGGCAATGAGGTTATTGATTCCGAGCGTTTAATCGTCCCGCATTACGGAATGAAAGAAAGAGAATTTGTTCTCTATCCGCTCGCAGAAATCGAACCTAATTTACAACTCCCTGATGGGACTGAGCTCGCAAGGTTACTCACCATAGTAGACCGTAATGGGCTGAGCGTTTGGCAACAATAGTCAACGCCCAAATAAGGATAAAAAATGAAAAAAATCACCATTAATGACCTGATTAAGTGGAAACAAGAAGGTCGTAAATTTGCTTCATCGACAGCGTACGATGCCAGTTTTTCTGGATTATTAGAAAGCCAAAATATGCCGGTCTTATTGGTTGGCGACTCTTTAGGAATGGTGCTTCAAGGCCAAACCGACACATTACCAGTCACCGTTGAAGACATCGCTTACCACACTCGCAGTGTTCGTGCTGGCAGCCCAAACAGTCTATTGATGGCTGATATGCCCTTCATGAGTTATGCCACACCAGAACAAGCGTGTGAAAATGCAGCACACCTTATGCGCGCTGGCGCTAACATGGTTAAGCTTGAAGGGGGCGATTGGTTAGTTGACACCGTCCGCACCCTCACCGAGCGTGCCGTTCCGGTTTGTGCGCATCTAGGCCTGACACCTCAGAGTGTGAATATCTTTGGTGGTTATAAAGTCCAGGGCCGTGACACTCAAAAAGCGGACCAAATGGTGCGCGACGCAATAGCACTCCAAGACGCCGGCGCACAAATTGTTTTATTGGAATGTGTCCCCAAGGCTCTTGCGGCACGCATTACTGAAGCCTTAGAAGTGCCTGTTATAGGTATCGGTGCAGGTAATAGTACCGATGGTCAAATTCTAGTGATGCACGATATGTTCGGTATTTCCGCGAATTATATGCCTAAGTTCTCTAAAGACTTCTTAGCGGAAACCGGTGATATTCGCCAAGCTGTTGCTAAGTACATTGCTGATGTGGAAAGCGGCGCTTTCCCTGATGAAGCTCATACGATTGCCTAGGGGGAATCATGCAGACTTTTGCTGATATCGCAGAGTTAAGAGAACAAATCCATCTATTTAAACGTGAACAGCGCCGTATTGCGTTTGTTCCAACGATGGGGAACCTTCATGAAGGTCATCTGACTCTCGTCCGTAAGGCTCGTGAACACGCCGATATCGTGGTAGCCAGTATTTTCGTTAATCCTATGCAGTTTGAGCGTGCCGATGATCTCAATAATTATCCTCGAACTCTTGAGGATGATTTGAGTAAATTGACCGCTGAAGGGGTTGATTTAGTCTTTACGCCAACACCAGAAATCATGTACCCACAAGGTTTAGATAAGCAAACCTTCGTGGATGTACCGGGTATTTCAAGCATGTTGGAAGGCGCATCTCGTCCGGGTCACTTCCGCGGTGTATCAACGATCGTCGCTAAGTTGTTTAACATCGTTCAGCCCAACGTTGCATGCTTCGGTGAAAAAGATTATCAGCAATTGGCTCTGATTCGTCAGATGGTGAGCGATCTAGCGATGGACATCGAGATTATTGGCGTCCCAACGGTTCGTGAACTGGATGGATTAGCCATGAGTTCTCGTAACGGCCATTTGACGATGGATGAACGTCAGCGCGCCCCTGTGTTAGCGAAGACGATGCGCTGGATAAGCAGTGTTATACGTGGTGGAAGGCATGATTACGCCTCTATCATTGAGGATGCTAACGACCAATTGCGTGCCGCCGATCTTCAACCTGATGAACTGTTTATTCGCGATGCAGTGACCTTACAGGCCATTAATGAAGAATCAACTCAAGCGGTCATTTTGATGTCAGCTTACCTAGGTCAAGCACGCTTGATTGATAATCACGTTCTAGACCTCGCATTGCCATCTCAAGAAGCTGAAACACAACCCGCGTCTTAAGTTGTCGCTCATGCCTATAAAAAAACGCTCACCACTGTGAGCGTTTTTTTAGTTTATAAGCACCAGACAAAGTAAAAGCTAAGTACTTACTTTTTAGCAGTGGTGCAACGTTTATACCTTGAACAATCTAATTTTCGAATCCAGTTCTGATGCATTACTTTCCATCATTTCTGACGTTTCTAAGAGCTCAGTAACCACCACAACAGAGGCTTCAACTAACTCTCTGACATTGGTTAGATTCTGGTTCATCTCTTCGGCTACGCTGCTTTGTTGTCCTGCAGCCGTTGCAATTTGAAAGTTCATGTCGTTAATTTGATTCACTTGGCTGACAATACCATCCAACTCGCTGCCCGCATTGGTCACAAGCTCAACGCCATCGGCGGCCTCTACAACACTTTTTTCCATCAATTCAACCGCTGAGTTTGCGCTCGATTGGAGGTGAGAAATCATCTCTTGTATCTCAACAGTTGCTTGTTGAGTACGTTGTGCAAGGTTACGGACTTCATCAGCAACCACAGCAAACCCTCGCCCTGCCTCACCTGCTCGTGCAGCCTCTATAGCCGCGTTAAGCGCAAGAAGGTTAGTTTGCTCTGAAATGCCTTGGATAGTACCAACCACACTGCCTATGGACTCGACACGCTCTTCTACTTGATTCACAGCAGCGGCAGACGCTGAGATATCCTGTGACAGCTCACTCATCTTTGTCACGGTGCCTTGCACAAATCGCTGACCGGTTTCCGCTTGACCCGATGCTTGCTCGGTTAACTGAGAGGCATTTTGCGCATGATCTGCAACCGTCTGCACGGTTGAAGTCATCTCACTCATCGCCGTCGCAAGCTGATCAATTTCTTGAAACTCTTCTTGTGATGACTCTTTTGTTTCCGACATGCTCAACGTCATGACTTCCGTTAGTGATGACAGCTCCTGAGAGGTCGTTACTTGCGTTTTGATGACATCTTGAAGCTGGACGCGAGTGCGTTCCAGTTCACGAGCAACATCACCGTATTCATCCTTACAATCCATCACGATAGGAACGGTAAGATCTTTATCCGCCATACACTTGATAGCTTGATTAAGATAACTCGTTTGTTTCAGCATCGTTTTCGCAGCAAACAGAAGAATCGCGACAAACAAAACAATCATAATAGCGGTTTGCCATACCACTTGAACGAGATAAGCTTCGTAATGCTGCTGAGCAACGTTGGCATTTTGGGTTGCGGCAAGAAGAGAGTCATAAAAAGTACTCGCATCCCAAAGCTGTTTTCCGACCAAAAGTATTGTGCTAAAGATCATTAACATCAACATCTTCGGAACAAGTCGAACATCGGTGATGAGTCGTTCCCAAGGCTTAAATGCCAGTGTTGTCATTATCCGTTCTCCATTATTTATTATATAGTTAGAGGGTTACCTCTAAGCATTACCGCCAACTTAACTTAATCTTATGTTTTGCTTTCATCTGGAACGAAGCACAAGAGATAAGACTATTTAATTCGAGCCTCGTATGAAAGCAAATGATAACAAAACTGAAACTAAGCCATTGAGTCTATTATCACTTTTTTTATCATTCATGGCGTTAATTGTGATATCACTCTTGCTTTTTGCCCCCATCAGCTCAGCTACTCGCTCTATCCTTATCGGCCTAGACTTTATAATCTGTAGTTTGTTTATGCTGCAACTTAGCGTAGATCTGATCCGCTCCACAGATCGAGTGCAATTTATGAAAACGCATTGGATCGACTTTATTGCCAGTATTCCACTGATTGAACCACTTCGGTTTGCGCGGGTATTTCATATATTTAGAGTGATCTTGGTGATTCGTTCAGGTGAGACGATACTTAAGCAATTAGCGCGCAACCGACATGAAACGACTTTAGTCTCCATTTTATTAATCCTGACACTCCTCATCAGCGCAGGGGCGACACTGATGCTCTGGGCCGAAAGCTCTGATCCACACGCCAACATTAATCATATCGGCGATGCTGTTTGGTGGGCGTTCGTAACGGTATCAACTGTGGGGTATGGTGATCACTATCCTGTGACTGCATTAGGCAAGGTTCTCGCTGCGGGCATTATTATTTGTGGCGTGGGGTTGTTTGGTATGACTTCCGGTCTCATCACGTCTTTGCTATCGTCTCCAAGTTCCTTAGACGAACGTCGCTCTAAACATGCCGAAATACAGCTGCAAAAACTATTGAACCAGCAAGAGTTAATACTACATCGAATTGCAAAAATTGAAGAAGGTTTAGATAAGCATTCAAAGTAAAAGAGAGGCTTAAGCCTCTCTTTTCAAATCATTATGACTGCCAGTACGGTTCTACTTCCATACTAATTTGCCTTGTTTGCTCCATGGCATGCAAGATTGAACTTTCTTGACGCCTAAGCCAGCGTTTAAGCTGTTCTTTCTCGTCACCTTCGAGTCTTTCTATTTGACTCTCTAGCAACTCGAGCATCAGCAAATCATCTATTCCTTGTAGCAAATCAGCCCAAGGTAGCCTGAAGCTATTTCGCTCTTCTACATCAAACAAAATGGCAAACCCAAGACCTGAATACAGATTTCTCATTAAGCGATATTGTTGTTCAAGGTAATCTTGACGCGTCAGCACTTTTTCAACAGGGAATGCCTCTATTAGCTCAGCCCAAGTTCGTGACAGCTGATTAGTGGCAAATTCCTTAATCGGTTGTTGCATTTTATTTCGTGCTTTGTCATCCAAAAATGGCTGCCAACCACGCGACAGAATCCAGCGGCTTAAATCAAGCAAGAGTCCAGCATAACGAGCAGAGTGGATGAGTGTTAAGATTTCTTCTCTGTCAGGTAGTTCTTGCTGCTGTGCTTTCAGCTCAGAGACCAAGAACTTACGTGCATCGAGTTTTCTAAGCACATGGCCTTTATCGTCGAGTAAATCTTCTAGATGCTCATGATGTTTTAACCATGTCAGTTCTTCTTCAAGCCATTTCAGCTCTTGACGGACAATAGCACTTGCTCGACGAGGAACGATACCGCCATAAACCGTTAGAATCTGGCGAATAAAACTAATCGAGTGGCTGATTTCATGCAGGGCTTCTATCGACTCTTGCTCGGTATAGATTTGCTCATGATAATGCCAATGCTCTAAGGCGTGCTCTAATGAGTTAATAAAGCAACTTTCAACGCTATCAGACTCTACGGTATCCACAAGGGCCAATGGCTTAACGGCATCGCCCTCATAGCCTTGTGCTAAGCGGTAACCACGCGCGGCTTTACTTAGGTTTCCAAGTCGAATGCCACCCGACTCGCAAAATTCGCGCGCTAACGTGAACAATGCATCGGTTTGACCCGATTTCAACTCTAGCTCAACCTCGCAAATAGGATAACTATGTTCGCCAGAAGACACCGAGCCTTGATCAAACGCCACCTCGACCTGACTGCCATCTGGCATACCAATAAGCCATTGCTCACGAGTAAAGTCCGTAGAGAAAATGGCAGTGAGCTCAGATTGCAGCATATCGACACTCTTACCTTGCGGGTAGATATCAAGAGGGTGCAATGTGAGTTCTGGTTGATTTGAGGTGTGCTCCGCATTAAATTCTGGACGTTGATGCAGCCCCGCTACCACTCGACCTGCCGTTTTCACCGTCTGTACAAAGACGTCATCAAAACGGCGAATTCGTAAGCCGATATCATGTTGGCGCAACCAGTTATCAGGCGTGTCGAAGTAAATGTTTCCTAACTCGCGACAACTGTGCTGAAGTACTTTTGTTTCTGAGATTTTATTTCGCAAAGTTTCTGAAAAATCAGGAGAAACAAAAAACTTCAGTTCTATCTCGGTTTCCATAGTTATACCTTTAGAGGACACTCTCAACAGGATATGGTCAATTCCCAAAATCGGCAAGTGACAAATATCACCGAAATCATGATCTAAAACAGTTTAAATCAGAGTTTTAATGGGTTACCATGCGCGCCTTTATAGCCATCGCTCAACATTTCACCATGATATGGTGTATGTTTATTTCAGGTTATATTTTTTAGGTTAAACAACCATGCCAGTGAATACAATTATGGGGTTATTTGCAAAGTCCCCTATTAAACCTTTGCAGCGCCACGTTGTGTGCGTAACAGAGTGTTGCTCACATCTTGTCAATTTCTTTGAGACTAGTTTTCAAGGCGATTGGGAGAAAGCAGCCGAGATCCGTGCGCAGATTTCTCATCTAGAGAAGGAAGCGGACGTATTGAAGCGTGAGATTCGCTTAAAGCTTCCTCGCGGATTGTTTTTGCCAGTAGATCGTAGCGATATGCTAGAACTGCTTACACAGCAAGACAAACTCGCGAACCTTTCTAAAGACATTGCAGGTCGTGTTTACGGTCGACAACTTGTCATCCCAACACCAATGCAAGACAACTTTATTGCTTATGTAAAACGCTGTCTCGATGCCGCCAATCAAGCTCAAAAAGTAATTACTGAGCTCGACGAACTGCTTGAAACAGGCTTTAAAGGCCGTGAAGTGACGCTTGTAGCCGAAATGATTCATCAACTCGATATCATTGAAGATGATACTGATGCGATGCAGATTCAGCTTCGTCAGCAACTGATGGCGATTGAACATGAGAACAACCCAATTGATATCATGTTCCTTTATAAGATTCTTGAATGGATCGGTGGCATTGCAGATCAAGCTCAGCGCGTAGGTGCTCGTCTTGAACTTATGCTTTCTCGATCTTAAATCATACGTTAACTAAGTAACAAAGAGCTAAATTGATATTAGGCGCTAAATGCAATGCTTAAGTATTGCGCGTGCCTTAAAACTGCTCCGCTTGTTATGAAACAAAACTAGGTATTACAATGGATATTCTTGCGAACCACGGCACTATCCTAATTATTGTTGCGGCATTATTCGGTTTCCTAATGGCTATCGGTATTGGTGCAAATGATGTTGCCAATGCAATGGGTACTTCTGTTGGCTCTAAAGCTTTAACAGTTAAGCAAGCTATCATCATTGCGATGATCTTCGAATTTGCCGGTGCGTATCTCGCTGGCGGTGAAGTAACCGATACGATCCGTAAAGGGGTTATCGACACATCACTTTTTGCCCACCAACCTGATGTTCTGGTTTACGGTATGATGTCAGCACTTCTTGCTGCTGGTACGTGGCTATTGCTAGCGTCATACATGGGTTGGCCGGTATCCACTACCCACTCCATTATTGGTGCCATCATTGGTTTTGCTTGTGTCTCTGTAGGAACAGAAGCCGTAGATTGGGCATCAGTAAAAGGTATTGTAGGCAGCTGGGTGGTGACCCCCGTCATCTCGGGTTTCTTTGCCTATGTCATCTTCGTCAGTGCGCAGCGACTGATATTCGATACTGAAAAGCCATTATTCAATGCCAAACGTTTTGTTCCTGTGTACATGTTCATTACGACGATGGTTATCGCGCTCGTTACGATTAAGAAGGGTCTTAAACACGTTGGCTTGCACCTTTCAAATGGTGAAGCATGGTTTTGGGCGGCAGCCGTCTCAACATTAGTCATGGTCTCTGGTTATCTTTACATTCAACGTAAATTCGCTGGGCGCGAAGAAGACCACGGTTTCAGTGGTGTTGAAGGCATCTTCAGTGTGTTAATGGTAATCACAGCATGTGCGATGGCATTTGCTCACGGCTCTAATGATGTTGCTAACGCTATTGGTCCTCTTTCAGCGGTCGTTTCCACTGTTGAGCACATGGGTGAAATCACAACGAAAAGCACTATCGCATGGTGGATTCTTCCTCTAGGCGGGTTCGGTATTGTTGTTGGTCTTGCGACGATGGGTCACAAGGTTATGGCTACCGTTGGTACCGGTATTACCGAGCTGACACCAAGCCGAGGCTTCGCAGCACAGCTTGCAACGGCATGTACTGTTGTATTAGCTTCTGGTACAGGTCTACCTATCTCAACCACGCAAACGCTTGTTGGTGCGGTATTAGGGGTAGGTTTCGCACGTGGTATCGGCGCACTTAACCTTGGTGTTGTCCGTAACATCGTGGCATCGTGGATTGTGACACTTCCAGCGGGTGCATTACTAGCTGTTGTATTCTTCTACGGTATCCAAGCGTCATTTGCAGGCTAAGCCTTGTAAATCATTAAGTCAGGGAGATGTGAACCTCACGTCATAATTGACTCAAATGCAAATAAAGGGAGGCTTAGCCTCCCTTCTTAGTTGCACCATGTACAGAAAATTCATACTATTTGCCCATTCTTAAAAGTTTACAATTTGAGTGTGTCAGCGTAAGACTATAGTCGTCGCACACTATCATTAATCCCCATTGAAAGACTTAAGGGACTTATCGTGAAAAAACTGATCTGCATGATCTTAGTATCAATGTTTGTAGTACCAGCCGCTTTGGCTCAAGAACGTTATATTGCCGACAAATTATTTACTTATATTCACTCAGGACCGAGTAATGAATATCGTATCGTGGGCAGTATCAATGCAGGTGACAAGGTTCAACTGTTGTCGACCAACCGTGCTTCCGGCTTTTCTCAAGTCCTAGATGCACGTGGCCGTAAAGGCTGGGTAGAAACGAAGTTTGTCACCAATCAAGAAAGCATGGCGGTACGCCTACCGCGTCTTGAGAAAGAGCTCGCTCAGGTTAAAAGCCAACTCGCCAGTGCTCGTGAAACAGCCGATAGCGAGCAAGAAGGGCTAGCAAGCTCACTTGCTGCTAGAAACACACAAATTGCCGAGCTTGAGCAAAACCACTCAGATATCAGTAATCAGCTGAATGTTTCTCAAACTGAGATTCGTGAATTGAGAGCAAAGCTAGACACACAAAAAGAAGACCTGCTGCTTAAATACTTTATGTATGGTGGTGGCGTTGCAGGTATTGGTCTACTATTGGGCTTAATCCTTCCACATATCATGCCACGTCGTCGTAAAAGCCCTAATGGCTGGAAGTAACCTCTTCAAATAAAAAAACCGCCTTACGGCGGTTTTTTTATTTCAGCTCTATGAGCTGTCCTAGTTTTCTCTAGTCAGAGGACTAGTCATCGTTAAAATTAAACAATGATTCCATGTTAAGACCTTGCTTGATTAAGATGTCTCTCAATCGACGTAGCCCTTCTACCTGAATTTGACGAACACGTTCTCGAGTAAGACTGATCTCTCTTCCCACTTCTTCTAAGGTCGATGGCTCATAGCCAAGCAGCCCAAAACGTCTTGCCAGTACTTCTTTTTGTTTAGGGTTTAGTTCATCAAGCCAGTGAATCAAAGACGCTTTTATATCGTCGTCTTGAGTCGAAAACTCAGGATCAGAGTGCATTGAGTCAGGGATAATATCCAGTAACGCTTTTTCACCATCGCCACCGATTGGTGTATCAACGGAACTAATGCGTTCATTAAGGCGCAGCATCTTGGATACGTCACTGACGGGCTTATCTAACTGATGAGCGATCTCTTCAGCGGTAGGCTCATGATCGAGCTTTTGAGACAACTCTCGAGCAGTACGCAAGTAAATGTTCAGTTCTTTGACGACATGGATAGGTAAACGAATGGTGCGAGTTTGATTCATCAAGGCTCGTTCAATCGTTTGACGAATCCACCACGTGGCATAGGTTGAGAATCTAAATCCGCGCTCAGGATCAAACTTTTCAACCGCTCGAATTAAGCCAAGGTTACCTTCTTCAATAAGGTCAAGTAGTGCCAAGCCACGATTACTGTAACGACGAGAAATTTTAACCACCAATCGAAGGTTACTCTCAATCATACGTTTACGTGCTGCCTCGTCACCTTTGAGTGCGCGTCGTGCGTAGAGCACTTCTTCTTCTGCGGTTAGGAGTGGAGAGAAGCCGATCTCGCCTAAATACAACTGTGTTGCATCGAGACTTTTGGAAGAGGCGTCAAATTGTTCTTTATCTTCCTTTTCAACTTTCGTTTTTTTAGTCCGTGTATTTCCAACCACTGCCATTTCATTCTCAGTGTTGAATTTTTCATTTTTAGTTACTGCATTGCTGATTCCCATAGTGCCTCCCCCTGGCGAGCTAGCAAAACATGACTACTCAACTATGTCGCTAACCTATCCTGATCAAATCAATTAATGTGCAAATAGCTTTTTGTACGAGAATAACGTTGTACGAAAACACTTTTTCCTAAAAACTTTGACTTCAAAAGCCATGCTCCCAAAACCATTACTCTACCGCTAAGGCAAATAGCGCTTTGGATTCACGGATTTACCTTGATAACGAATTTCAAAATGCAGCCTTACACTGTTAGAACCTGAGCTACCCATGGTAGCGATTTTTTGCCCAGACTTAACACTTTGTCCTTCTGATACCAACAACCGATCGTTATGAGCGTAAGCACTGAGGTAGTTATCATTATGTTTGACGATAACGAGATTACCGTATCCTCTAAGTGCGTTACCCGAATACACCACGGTTCCTCCTGCAGTGGCAACAATTGCTTGTCCTCTCTGACCCGCAATGTCGATACCTTTATTTCCTTGGTCCCCTACAGAGAAGTTCTTTATCACTCGACCCTTGGTTGGCCAAACCCAGCTTGATACTTTAGCCGCTGGCGGTTTTTTAGGTTGACTCGCTACTGTGGTTTGTTTTGCCGTATTGGGTTTTGTGTTATTAACATTTTGTTTACCTTTAGATTCACCATACTCTTTTGGCTTAGATTGTTCAACCTTCTTGTTGGCTGTTTTTTGCGCACTGTTATTCGTTGAACTCGCAGGCTTTTTCGTTGTTGCTTTCGCAGGCTCAGGCTTAGGGGATGCAGACGCTGCCGCTACTGTTGTTGCAGCAGCGGCCTCGCCAGAACCTGAACCGGCGTAAGACGGTGGTGCGTATACACTGCGCCATAAATTGAGGCGGTCACCAGGGTGAATCGTATAGGGAGATTTTAAGTTATTTAATCGAATCAATTCCTTAACATCTTTGTTGGTGACGTAAGAAATGAAATATAGCGTGTCGCCTTTTTGCACCTCGTAAAAACTGCCTCTATAACTCCCTCTAGAGACACTTTCGTACTTTCCTCCCAGATCTGAGACAGGTGCACGCGAGTGTCCGGTGCACCCAATTAGCACACCAGATAAGGATAAAATCCAAATACCTCGTCTCAAAACACTTTGCATTTACGCGAGTTCACCTGCAATCAAAGGAACAAACCTTACTAATTCAACTACTTCTGTTATAAAACTATCACCTTTACGGGTAATTTTTAATAACTGTTGTTCATTCTCTCCGACTGGGATCACGAGTCGTCCCCCTTCGGTAAGCTGTAAAAGGAGTGCATCCGGGACTGACGCTGCCGCTGCAGTCACAATAATGGCGTCAAACGGGCCCTTGGCTTGCCACCCTTGCCATCCATCACCATGTTTAGTTGATACGTTATAAATATCGAGTCGCTTGAGTCGTCTCTTGGCTTCCCATTGCAACGCTTTAATTCTCTCAACCGAACACACGTGCTCCACCAGCTGCGCTAAGACCGCCGTTTGATAGCCCGAGCCCGTACCAATCTCTAGCACTTTTGTTGCTCGTGTTAGGTTCAGTAATTCGGTCATCTTAGCCACAATATAAGGCTGAGAAATGGTTTGTCCGCTACCAATGGGCAGTGCATTATTGTCGTACGCTTGATGAATCATTGCTTGGGAAACAAATTGCTCTCTTGGTATCTGAAGAATAGCCAGCAGCACGTTCTCATCACAAATACCATGTCCCTTTAAGAATTCAACTAATCTCGCTGCTTGCGGATTCATTGATTAATGTCTCCCTACTATCCACTTTTTCATTGCACCCAAGGCTTCGTGGGCAGTCAGATCAACCTGTAAAGGCGTCACGGATATCGCGCCATGTTCTACAGCATGAAAGTCTGTTCCATCGCCGGCATCTTGCTCTTTACCCGGAGGTCCAAGCCAATATATATCATGCCCTCTTGGATCCTTTTGCTTAATCATGTTTTCAGCATGATGCCGAGCCCCAAGGCGAGTCACTCGGATATCGACAAGTTCAGCCAACTCGCGATCTGGGATGTTAATGTTCAATAATCGATTGGTCGGAACGGCCTGGTTGAAATGACGCTCTACAAACTGCTTAGCGATTAAAGCGGCAGCCTCAAAGTTATTACGCCCAACCAAGCTGAAAGCTATCGCCTGAACACCAAGAAAGTGCCCTTCCATCGCGGCTGCAACTGTACCCGAATACAGCACATCATCACCAAGGTTGGCACCATGATTGATCCCTGATAGTACAAGATCTGGCATCTCATCACGCATTAGCTCATTAAGCGCAAAGTGAACACAATCGGTAGGTGTCCCTTGTACCGAAAAAACATTAGGCTCTATCTCGTTCACCCGCAACGGTTGCTCCAAGGTCAACGAATTCGATGCACCAGAGCGATTTCGGTCTGGCGCAACAATGACAATATCAGCCATGTCTTGCAAGACGCGGGCGAGCGTGCGAATGCCTTCAGCATGGACACCATCATCATTGCTTATCAGTATTTTGGGTTTGGTTACTATTGTCTTCGTCATATTAATTAGAATTGTCTTTCTACTTCTTCTAGTACTGCAATTTCTCGTAAGATTGAGGTCGCAAAACTGCCCGAATCTAAGAAGAAACTCAGTCGCAATGCGTTTTCTTCTACGTCCATTTTTAAATGTTCAGGCATCAAGGTGATGTTACGACGATCATGTCGCATCCTATTGCCACGAATGAGCAACATCAAATCGGCTTCATTATCGAGATGACGCTGCTCTAATGCCAACGCATCACCTTGCGTAGGAAGAGCATTATCGCCTGCTAATGCCGCCGTAATAGCTGAGCGCATCACAATGGCATCATCGTGGTTAACGTCAGTCACCAACACGGGTTGTCCATCAACCCTCACGACATCGCCAACCAACACCTGATCATAGCACTGCTGTTCAATGCGGTCAGACACGATATGGTTAAAAATCCAAGAGCGAGCAGCAGACAAATACATGCTTCGTTTGCTTTGGTTGCGGGTGCGTACGTTTTCTCGACCCCAGCGTCGAGCTTCCGCCACATTATTACCCTCATGTCCAAAGCGCTGCGGGCCAAAATAGTTAGGCACACCATTATTAATAATCGCTGCGACTCTGGCTTGCGTGGCTTCTATATCAGAAACATCGGTCAATCTAATTTCAAAGTCATTGCCTGCAAGATCGCCAGGACGCAGTTTTTTGTTATGCCAAGTTGTATCGACAATTTCAATACTTGGATAAGTAGACAGAAACTCAGTAAAGTCCGGCACGTTTTTCTTCGGCAGGTGAATGCTCAGCCATTGCTCCGTCACTGCATGGCGATCCTTAAGGCCCGCCCAACCGATATCCTTCGATTTAACGCCGCACACCCGAGCCAGCTCGTTGGCAACAAAACTGGTATTTTCACCATTTTTTCGAATACGTAGCATTAAGTGCTCGCCTTCTCCGGCAAGCGCGTAGCCCAGCACTTCTTTCACTACAAAATCTTCGTTGCAAGCTTTGAATTTCGCATGGCTGGTTGGTTTACCGTGTTGAAACGCCAAACCGTCTATATTTATTGTCATTACTGGTGCCTATTAGGACAAGGTTTTAGTGATTAGAACCACAGCTTCTGTGGCAATGCCTTCTTTACGTCCTGTAAAGCCTAGTCGTTCCGTGGTGGTTGCTTTGACGTTTACGTTCTCAATATCGGTATCAAGGTCTTCTGCAATCACTTGACACATCTGTTCGATGTGCGGTGCCATTTTGGGTGCTTGGGCCATAATGGTTACGTCTGCGTTGACCAATTCATAGCCCTTTGCACGAACTTTTGCGTACACATCGCGCAACAATGCACGACTATCTGCCCCTTTCCACTCATCATCCGTGTCAGGAAAGTGACGGCCGATATCACCGGCAGCAATAGCTCCTAATAATGCATCGCAAAGCGCATGCAGGGCAACGTCACCATCAGAATGCGCCAGCAATCCTTGCTCATAAGGGACAGAAACACCACCAATGATAACCGGTCCATCACCACCAAATTTATGTACGTCAAAGCCGTGACCAATTCTCATTTGTGTTGTTCCTCTTTCAATAAGTAAAACTCTGCCAGCGCCAAGTCTTCCGGGTGCGTTACCTTGATGTTATCACCGCGCCCTTCTACCAGTACTGGTGATTGTCCTAGGCGTTCAATAGCCGACGCCTCGTCGGTTAGCGTCGCACCACTGACTAGACCATCGGTCAGCGCGGCATGTAGGCGATTCACCTCAAACAGCTGAGGAGTGAGTGCATGCCATAATCCAGAGCGATCGACGGTGTGGTCGATGCAGTTATTGTTGCTGGCTCTTTTCATCGTATCTTTAACCGGTGATGCTAGAATGCCGCCGACGGTGTCTGGCATCACCTGTTCGATAAGTTTAGTAATATCACCTAAGGAGACGCAAGGTCTGGCAGCATCATGGACTAAGCACCAAGCATTCGGCGTTTGTTCCCTTGTGTAATTCACCGCAGACAGTACTGAGTCAGCTCTTTCTTTGCCACCCGAAACACGGATAACTGAAGGGTGACTCGCTATCTCAAGCTCAGGGTAATACGGGTCATGTTCACCAAGCGCGACAACCACCTTATTAATGCTAGGGTGCGCCAATAGTTTAGTAATGGTGTGTTCTAAAATTGTTTTTCCAAATATTGGCAGGTATTGCTTGGGCTTGTCCGCTAACATCCGACTACCGACACCGGCAGCAGGGACAATAGCGACGATTGGGGGATACGTTTCGCTCACTGGTTTTCCTCACCTATGATTCGATAGAAGGTTTCACCATCTTGAATCAATCCCAGTTCATGTCTTGCTCGCTCTTCGATAGCATCAAGTCCCTGACGAAGATCGTCTATTTCAGCAAACATCTCATCATTGCGAACTTGCAAATTACTGTTCACTTGTTGCTGAACCTTTATATCACTCTCAACTTGGTTGAAATCAACAACCCCATTTTTTCCAAACCACAATGTAAATTGCAGCCATGAAAAAGCTACGAGTAATACGAGAGTAAAGATACGCATAAACTGGAACATTCCACCGAAAAAATTAACCCTTTATATACCACAGTTTACACTTTGAAATAAGCGAAGACGAAGCTTGTGTTCACCTCACGGCTAAAAAGAGCAAATACTGACACAACTAGGTCGCTTGTAGTGACATTTCAGCCAGCGCATTCTTCAGCGCATTCGACATCAATACCTGTTGATCAAACTGAATACCAATCAACGAACCCCGTGCGTGTTTCTTTACGCTCACGACTTCAAACATAATTGTGCTGGGTAAAAAGCGATTTAGCTCGGACTCAATTTTCACCTTTAAGCCCTTACAGTAATCATGGGGTTGTTCGGTATACACACCGCACCCCGAAACAGAAAAGTCAACGATCGCTCCATCAATACTCGATTTACCAAAGGAGACATTGCACACAAGTTCTAACTTGTAACGAGAGTGCTCTCTAATTGGCTTGGCAATGATTTTATCTGGTATCGATAGGTACAACTGCTTACAAAGCACCTCCGATAGCGCCAACCACTTGCATTTAAAAGCAATAACATGACCATAGCTACTGTCGGTTAACCCTCTCACCACAAGTGCTTGTCCATGTAGGCTTTCAATTAGTTCGTCGTCAACACCTAACATATCAACGACTAAAAACTGGTCGATTTTGTATCCGATCAAAGCGACGGATAATCCTTTAACCTCGCTACAACCATCAATGGACAAGCTCAGTTTCATCCCTGTCTTCAGGTATCGGTAGTAATCTTGAGATGTCGTTATAACCTGCCCCATTAACTGTCCTCCATTGACAAAAGCAATCGGGGAATTACATCGTAGTTAATTAGTATTTGCAATCACTTAGCTCACAAGCAACAAATATAAAGGAATGTAAAAATTAATGATTGAAAATGATAATAAATATCATTATTATTCAGTCCGCCAGTTAAATAAATGGCATATCACCATCCATAACTAACAATAAAAATTTGCTTTAGCTTATAGTAAGCAAGGAAAGCCTAAAATGAAATTTGCTCCAACTACGCTTTGTAGTGCAGTGGTACTCGCACTCAGCACCTCCCCTCTTTATGCATCAGAAAAATTACCATCATCAGAGTCAAATACAGATGAAACTATGGTCGTCCATGCTCAGAGTTTTGATGACTATAAGGTAGACAGTTCGACAGGCGCGATGCGAACAGATACCACGATGTTAGAGACTCCTCAATCGGTCAGTGTCATCCCTGAAATTGTCCTAGACGAACAACTTGCAACCACCTTAGGTGAAGCGCTTCAAAACGACGCAAGTGTGACGGCTGGATCAAAAAAATGGAATAGAGAAACCTTTTCAATAAGAGGGTTTGAGCTGTCATCCACGAACGGCTATATGAGAAACGGTCATTCTTTATTTACCCATTATATGCTCCCCATTGAAACGCTTGACCGCATCGAAATAATCAAAGGGCCATCCAGTCTTTTGTACGGAAACTCAGCGCCAGGTGGCATGGTTAATATGGTGTCCAAAAAGCCAACCGCCACGCCACGAGTGAATGTTGGCGCTGATTTCGATGACCTAGGTAGTACTCGCTACCATATCGACGCATCTGGCAAGCTCAATGAGTCCGGCACACTGCGTGGCCGTACGGTTCTAGTAAAGCAAGATAGTGTGGAAAGTAGAAAATATGCCACCGGTGACAACCGTGAACGTGATCGCTTTCTTGGTTACGGCATTATAGAGGCTGATTTGTCCGACTGGGGCTTATTGTCATTAAATTACGAGAAGACTCAGGATAACGCACCTATCGATTCAGGCTCTTGGCTTGATCTTAACGGCAACAGGATTGGTGATAAAGACACGATTCGTGACGCGCACTGGTCATTCATCAATAATGATGTTGAAAACTATGGTGTAGACCTAACGCTTTATTTAAGTAGTCAGTGGGAAGCCAAACTAAGCTACAACGCTCAAGATATGAAACGTCACCGCTACGATTCAATACCCAACCCGAGTGACGACACCCTGTCAGATGGAAGCTATACCATGAGCCCATTTGATCGCTACGATAACTGGAAGACCCAAGCATTCCACGCTGATTTACATGGTAACTTTACCGCTCTGAGCGTCGATCACAAACTCTTACTCGGCACCAACGGTCAGTTCTATGATTATTCACAGCAACGCGTAAGAGGCAGTAGTATTGTCGTTCAGCCAGGAGAAAATCCGGACAACCCTGGGCTGGATTACAATAATGCCACCTCAACGTATGAGAGCAAAAATAATTTCTACGGTATTTATGCCCAAGATTTAATTACGCTTAACGACCAATGGCAAGCACTCATCGGTGGTCGATATGACTGGTATTATGCGGATGGTCAAAATCCATCGGGCGCAACAGTGAGCGGGGCAAATGATAGCCAGTCATTTTCACCAAAAGCTGGGCTAATCTTCCACCCTAGCTACAATGGTAGTATCTATGCTAACTATTCTGAGAGCTTTAATCCCGTCTCAAATGTCGTCAATGACGATAACTCAATTACCGAACGAACACCGGAAAACAGTCGTCAATATGAACTAGGGACTAAATGGGAGTTGATGGATAACCGCTTACTGCTAACGGGTGCTGTTTTTGATATTGAGAAAAAAAACATCAGTATCACAGAGAATGGCATCACGACACAAAACGGTATTCAACATCACCAAGGTGCTGAAGCGGGCGCGCAAGGTCAAATCTCAGATAAATGGTTCGTCATGGCATCCGGTATGTATTTGGACGCGAATTTTGATAAGCACGACCAGTATCAAGATAAGCGTCCTGCAAACGTACCTGAATGGAGTGGTTCCGCATGGACTCGCTACGCGATGACAGAGGCAACAGCATTAAACCTTGGCTTGTTCTACCAAGGAGAGCGCTGGGCTGATAATGCGAATACGTTAAAACTAGACGGTTATGCACGTTTCGATGCCGGTGCATCCCACAAGATTAAGAGTGATTACGTGGTATGGGACTTCCGATTTAACATTGAGAATCTATTCGACAAAGAATACATTGCCGGCACTGGCGGTGGTGGTGAATACTCTTCAACTGGCGTAATTAACGATGTCCATTACGGTGATGAACGTCGCTTTAAACTATCAGTAAACGCAACGTTTTAATTCTACACCCTAGTTAAAGAAAGAGTGCATCTGCACTCTTTCTTCTTTTTTTCATTCCAAAATAACGCACGCTGACAACCTTCATTCCAAGCAAATGTGTACCCATCCATCTCCACTGTCACTCTTCTGACATCAATACGTCACCCATCCTCCATCGTTCCTACGCCAGTTTGACACATCAGCATCATAACCTTTCAAAGACATCTAAATGGAATTGACTCAGAGGTTGCTATGAACACCACCAGCCCTTTTCGCCTGCCGCGAAAAACACCGTTCGGAATTGCAGAAAATGTTGCTGAATGGGCAACTGGACTTTCAGTCTTGGATCAGCTTTATGCACAACGACCTGTAAATTGCAGTACCGAATGTTTTTTACGTTACGCTTTGGAAACACTCGGGATTGAGTACAACATTGTCACTGGGCATAGCGCTATGATTCCGAAAACTGGAGCAACCGTGATCGTCGCAAACCATCCTCTTGGCTGTGTAGAGGGCGTAATTTTGGCTGAGTTATTATTAAGCGTCCGTAAAGACGTTAAAATCCTCGCCAATGAATTTTTAAAACTGGTGCCCGAATTAGCGTCATTGTTTATTGGCGTCGATGTCTTTGACGGCGACAGCGCTCATCAATCCAACACCCGAGCCTTAAGGCAAGCTAGCCAACATTTGGAGCAATGCGGCATCTTGTTGGTCTTCCCTGCTGGCGAAGTATCCCAGCTTGTTGATAGAAAAAACCTGCGCCTTGAAGACAAAGAGTGGAGCCGCTCGGTCAGCACTTTAATAAAAAAGAACAAAGCCACAGCCGTCCCTATCCATATTGGTGGACTCAATTCCAAACACTTTTACTTTGCGGGCAAAGTGCACCCCATGTTACGCACGGTGATGCTTGGTCGAGAACTGCTTAATAAAAAAAACAAACCCATTAACATTGCGATTGGCGACACCATTAAATACAAAGAAGTAAAAAACCTCAAGAGCCGTCAGCTGGTCAATTACCTGCGCCTCAATACCTACTTACTTGGCCGTGAACATGTCAATAAGCCACCGACAGCACTGAACCCAAGCATTGAGGTACCGATAGCGCCCGCATTGGATCTTAAGGATTTACTGAGCGACATCGAGCAACTTCCCGCAGAACATTACCTACTATCAAGTGGTGAATTTGACGTATTCTGCACTACCGCTGAGCATATCCCCTCCCTTCTACACGAGATAGGTCGAGTCAGGGAGATAAACTTTAGACAAGTAGGGGAAGGCACCGGCATGTCACTCGACATTGACCATTTTGATAAGAGTTATCACCACCTTTTTGTTTGGGATCGTGAGAGAAAGAAGCTAGTGGGAGCTTACCGTTTAGGAATGGTCGATCAACTCCTTGCGCAGTCAGATATTTCAAGCCTATATTCTCGAACACTATTTCAATACGACAAACCGTTTTTAGCAACAATGGGAAATGCGATTGAAATGGGACGTTCGGTTATCTCACAAGAGTATCAAAAAAGCATGAGTGCATTGTTGCTACTGTGGAAGGGCATTTCAGAATTCGTCTATCGTAATCCAAGTTACACACACCTATTTGGCCCAGTGAGTATTAGCAACGACTACAGCGATAGCGCTCGCCAGCTGTTGGCTGAGACCATGACGATGCACCACTATGATGAAATTGGGGCAAGTTTTGTGACGGCCTCCAACCCACCTACGCACACGAGTCACTCTCATTGGAACACCCAACTCCTCAGCGCGTTAGCTGACGTGCAGCTATTATCACGAGTCATATCAAAACTCGATAACGGGAAAGGGGTGCCGGTTCTACTCAAGCAGTACTTAGCCCTCAATGGAAAACTGGTGAGCTTTAATATCGACCCTGATTTCAATAATGCGTTGGATGGACTCATCGTGGTTGACCTAAGAGCTGTGCCAGATAAATCTCTCGCTCGCTATATGGGTAAAGATAAAGCACAACACTACCTAACCATGCATGCCGTCACTAACAAAGCTCGCTAGGCCTCGCCAGTAACAACAAAAACAAGATTTCTTTAAAAACAATGCTATACACTATTCAAAACCATACTTACATTTAGTGTATAGCATGTCTCAAAGGTGAGATTACGTGTATTCTCATCAAATCGTACAAGTTTAAACGATAGGCATCACAGTTCTTATCAATCCGTCATGTTAGAAACGCCTACAAAACGATAACAATACCAACCCGTTTTTCAATAATAAGAAAATTCGGTTTATCTGAGTGGGATATTTGCTGTGACAGAATTAACGTACCATCAAGCTTACGGGCTGTTCCAACACTTCCCAGGCTTTCTTTCTATACGCGACGCTGACCATAAATATATTTATCTCAACGACACATTTACCGACTGGCTAAGCCAATATTCGGCGATTAACCCATTAGGGATGGATGCTTATGAATTGTCACTGCAGGTCCCTGAGAATGTCGCACAAATGCTTCAGCAATGTCATGATGCCAGCTTAGCATTTCTTGAGCATGGCGAATGTACCGCCAAAATCATTCAATTCCAAACGCCAAGCTGTACGTTCTATTACAACGTACTCAAATTCAAAATCATCATTGATCAAGAGCTGTATATTTACACCACGAGTTTTGATGTGACCGAATTGCATCAAGAGGCTAAATTTTTCGAAAAACAAGCCTACACAGATCCATTGACTAGGCTGCATAACCTTGCTTATTTAAGCTCAATTCAATGGCAAGAAGGCTTGTGCATTGCCGTTGACCTAGATAATTTCAAGCAAGTAAATGATGAAATGGGACACAGTGAAGGCGACCGAGTTCTCTCAAAATTTGCCCGCAGCTTACGCCGGGTCTTTGATAAATCCGACACGATTGTACGTTATGGCGGGGACGAATTTATTATCCTCACAAGCTCAACTGACACTGCACAATTACAGTGTTCGCTGTCCAAGCTTGAGTTGTTGTTTAGCCAGCGATTTAGCCAATACAAGACCCTGTCCTATAGTGTGGGAATTTCAGCTTATCACCAAAACCTACGCACAACACTCAAACAGGCTGATAGGAACATGTATCAGAACAAACGCAAACGCAAAGCAAAACGAAACCTAGCATTGTGATTGTTGAGTTTGACGACATATGACAAGAGAACAGGCAGGCACCTTCCACCGACTGTTACGCATCGAGTAAAAAAGTGCCTAATGAATCGGTGGATTAGTATTCGCTCTGCACCGGTTTTTTAACGCTAGGTAACCGAATCGAGATAACGGTCGTGATGACTAAAAAAGCAAACGAGACCCACAAACACGCGGCTAAGCCAGCCACTTGATAAATCCACCCCGACAGAATCGTGCCAATCAATCTGCCCATGGCATTAGCCATGTAGTAGAAGCCTACGTCCATAGAGACACCGTCTCCCTTGGCATAGCTAACAATCAAATAACTGTGTAAGGATGAATTGACAGCAAACACCGCACCAAAAATCAATAATCCTACAACAATGACAAGCTGTGGATGCCATGCCATCTGCACGCCTAAAGCCACGACGCCAGTAACACCAGCTAATGCCATCGCCCACCAAAACGCCGCCGCTCCATCCGGTACTTCACCTTGAGCCTTACCAGTAATTTTAGGTGCGATGCCTTGTACAAAGCCGTAAGCAATGACCCAAAGCGCAAGAAAGCCCCCCACCCAACTATGGTTCCAACCAAATACAGACCCTAGATAAATAGGTAAGGCAACAACAAACCAAACATCGCGCGCACCAAACAAGAACATTCGAGCGGCAGAAAGAATATTAATACTTTCGGATTTAGAAAACATCTGCTTGAACTTAGGCTTCGATTTCGCTTTCCCCATATCGCCTTCTAGACTCAGGACGCTGCCAATAAATACCAGCGTCAGCACCGCTGCCATCGCCAACACCGCGTACTGGAAGCCCAATAATGAAAGCAGAACACCACCAATAAAAAATCCTGCTCCTTTTAGCGCATTTTTAGATCCGGTTAATATCGCTACCCATTTATACAATGCCCCTTGTTGCTCATCTGGCACTAAGGTTTTAATCGCGCTTTTGGCACTCATTTTATTGAGATCCTTCGCGATACCAGACATGGCTTGGGCGGCCATCACCCATGGTATCGTCAGCCACGCACTTGGCACAGCTAGCATAACCAAAGCAACAATCTGCATCCCTAAACCAATGTTCATGGTTCGGTTAAGCCCGAGCCTCGCCCCGAGCCAGCCACCAACAAGATTCGTCACCACACCGAAGAATTCATAAAAAAGAAACAATGATGCGATGGCAAGCGCGCTGTAACCCAAATCGTGGAAATACAACACAACCAGCATGCGAAGTGCACCATCTGTAATGGTAAAGTTCCAATAATTGAACGTCACCAGCATGTATTGGCGTACACTTTTACTTAGGTTAGACAGCATATTTTCTGTTCACTCAAAAAGTTGAGGCACTCGATGAGTGCCTCTTTATCTACTAGAACTTCGCAGCGAGCTGCTCGACGTATTCAATTTGGATAGGCTTAGTAAATGCCCCCGGTCGCAATGCTTGCACTTCACGACGAATGGTTTCTAAATCCCAATCGAGATCGAGCAATAAATTTGCAGCAAGAAGACCGGTACGACCCGATCCGCCCATACAATGCATCGCAATGTTCTCACCCACTTCTATTGCTTGACGAAGCTCAGGCAAAATAGCATTCCACTGAGCCGTAAACTCAATGCCAGGTGCTCGGTCATCTTCAATCGGCGTTTGAAACCACTTCATACCAAGCGCACGTGCTTGTTTGCCAAGCTCCGATACACCTTTATCCGCCATTTCTTCATTATCTAAAGCCGTTACAATGATAGTGACGCCTTGCTCTTTTAGTTGTGCTAACGACTCTTCTAACGAGGCTTCTTTTGTGCCAGGACACGGCATTAATACCAATGCCGCGTTATCTACGTTAAGTTCCCATGTTGGATGCATTATCATTCCCCCGCTAGACCAACTGTACGTGCCAATTCAGCCGTGCGCGTGGCATAGCCCATTTCATTGTCATACCATGCGTAAATCTTTACCATACGAGTGCCTACGACCATCGTTGACAGTGCATCAACGATGGTTGAACGTTGATCACCTTTGTAGTCAATTGACACAAGAGGACGCTCTTCAAAGCCAAGAATACCTTTCAATTCACCTTCCGATGCTTCTTTAAGTAAAGCGTTGACTTCTTCTGCGGTTGTATCTCGTTTCACATCAAAGATAATGTCCGTCAGTGAGGCGTTAGCCAATGGCACTCGAACGGCATGTCCATTAATCTTATCTTTTAGCTCAGGGAAAATTTCAACAATAGCAGTGGCACTGCCCGTCGTCGTTGGAATCAAACTCATACCACATGCTCGCGCTCGACGAAGGTCTTTGTGTGGCGCATCCAAAATGGTTTGGGTATTGGTCAGGTCATGAATGGTAGTAAAGGCCGATTGTTCGATACCTAACTTCTCGTGAATAACTTTAACGACGGGCGCAATGCAGTTTGTGGTGCACGATGCTGCCGTCACAATGCGGTGTAATGCAGGATCAAAAATATGATCATTAACACCAACCACGATATTTGCCACACCATCTTCTTTGACTGGTGCCGAAACCACAACTCGCTTAACACCTTGCTCTAGGTATTGATTCAAGAACGAGGTCTTACGATGCACGCCCGTCGCTTCAATGACAACATCACAGTCAGACCAATCTACCGCATTAATGTCACGCTCTTGTGTTGTCGCAACGTGCTGTCCATCAATAATAAGCGTCGAGCCTTCGACGTTAACTTCGTGGTGCCAGCGTCCTTGAATAGAATCAAACTCTAAAAGGTGACCGAGTGTTTTCGCATCGCCTGCCACGTCATTAATTTTTACAAACTCAAGTTCTTGCCAATCAAACGCCGCACGCAGTGCTAAGCGACCAATTCGACCAAAACCATTAATACCTACTTTGATAGCCATAGAGTGTTCTCTTATTTCAATGTGAAGTTTGACTCGTTACCCGAAGATAACACCACTTCATTAAAGTTTAGTTGATAAGCACTTTGCAGACAGTTTGACTGCTCCAGCCCTTGAATTGTTTTGTATAACCAACTAGGAAGCCCGCTCGACAATCGGTAGAAAACGCGCTGCCCGACACGGCAGTCCGTCACAACACCGACCTGCCGCAGCATGGCCAAGTGTCTCGACACCTTCGGTTGGCTCTCTTGTAAAACGTCCACTAAGTCATTGACGCACACCTCACCTTTGGCAGAGATCCATAACAAGGTGCGGATCCGAGTTTCATCAGACATTAACTTAAAGAATTCATGTGGAAGCATACCTAATCACTTATATATGGATATGCGTATATATTAATTTTCATATTAAAATAGTCAAGGATCTTTTCATCCATTAATAAAACTTTCATAATATGCCCGCATTGTTATGCCAATCACCGACTGTCTTACCGACTCTAGCCTCTTACGCTGAGGATAATATGAAGAAAACCATCCTATTTGTTTGCCGTGGAAATTCAGCACGGTCACAGTTAGCAGAAGCTATCGTTAATCAAAGCTATTCCGAGTACTATCAAGCGTTCAGCGCGGGCAGTCACCCAAACGCAGTGGACAACCGAACACTTGAAACACTCGAGAAAGCTGGTTATCAAACAGGGACGCTGCATTCAAAGTCAATGACCGAATTCAACGACCAACGCTTTGATTACGTCATTACACTCTGTTCTTCCGCTCACGCCGAGTGCGGCATTTTTCCAAATACCAATGAAAGCATTTTTTGGGACTTACCAACGCCAACTTCATACCAAGAGCCATTGTTTGGGGCATCTTTAGTAGACCTGCAACAAAGGATTGAATGGTTTGTCTTGGTTCATCGCGAGACAATGGGTCACGACTTTAATCCGCTCGTATTGCATAAGTGTTTATCCGATCAAACACGACTCATGATTGCATTAATGATATTTACGGAAGTAGAGTTGAGCGTGGGTGAGATATGTGAAGCATTGCAAGAATCGCAACCCAAAATATCCAGGGCTCTGGCCGTTCTTAGGCAATGTGGCATTGTCGTTGACAGACGTAAAGGTCAATGGGCGTTCTATTCCATTTCACCCTCACTTCCAGATTGGGCTATCGCGATTTTTAACGCCTCAGTCTCCAGCATGGCGCCTCAATTGATCGCAGCCAATCAGTTACTGAACCGAGTCACAACTAGACCGCATCGCCATGAACACACAAAACCTAGAGTGACAAACGGTTAAATTTTAGCCATTTCGTTTCAACTAGCCAAAAGAAGAATGTTGTAACCCAACAATTAATTCTGAAAAAAAGTTACAAGATATTGAAGATTCATCCAATTTATTTATTTTGATCTAAAAATTAAATATTAAGCGTCGAAACCTTGCTCTAAAACAAGTTATGTATCGTGAATTTTGATCAATTAGGTGGTAGAATCCGCCCCGAAAAGAAAATAAATTACGAAATAATTGTTTATTTTTGTGCAATATCACCATGATATAGTGGTTTGCATCACAGAATTCCAGGCTAGAAAGCGCCTCAACTGGTCATAAAATGACTAAATGTATTGAAAGGCTTTCACATCAAGAAGACGAAAAGCTGGATAAATATTTGATAGCTCACGTGAATTATTGTGGGCATCGCTAGCCTTCTTGATGGACTACACTAACTTTGAAATTGTAAATATTACTTACCGGAGAGTATCTTCCATGAAAAAGACCAAAATCGTATGTACGATTGGCCCTAAAACTGAGTCTGTAGAGAAACTGACTGAACTAGTGAACGCTGGTATGAACGTAATGCGTTTAAACTTCTCTCACGGTAACTTTGAAGAGCACTCAGCGCGTATCGTTAACTTCCGTGAAGTGATGGCGAACGTAGGCAAGCAACTTGCTATCTTGCTTGATACTAAGGGTCCTGAAATCCGTACTATCAAACTAGAAGGCGGCAATGACGTTGATCTAGTCGCTGGTCAAGAATTCACTTTCACTACTGATGCTGCAGTTGTTGGTAATAAAGACATCGTTGCAGTGACTTACCTTGGTTTTGCTAAAGACCTAACTGCGGGTAACACTATCCTAGTTGATGACGGTCTTATCGAAATGGAAGTTATTTCTACTTCTGAGACTGAAGTAAAATGTAAAGTACTAAACAACGGCGCACTAGGCGAAAACAAAGGTGTTAACCTTCCTGGCGTTTCTGTGAAGCTACCTGCACTGTCTGAAAAAGACAAAGCTGACCTTAAATTTGGTTGTGAGCAAGGCGTTGATTTCGTTGCTGCTTCTTTCATACGTAAAGAAGAAGACGTAAAAGAAATCCGTGAATTGCTAAACGCAAACGGCGGCGAAAACATCCACATCATCTCAAAAATTGAGAACCAAGAAGGTGTTGATAACTTCGATGCAATTCTTGAAGCTTCTGACGGCATCATGGTTGCTCGTGGCGATCTAGGTGTTGAAATCCCAGCTGAAGAAGTAATCTTCGCTCAGAAAATGATGATCGAGAAATGTAACCGTGCACGTAAAGTTGTTATCACTGCAACTCAAATGCTTGATTCTATGATTCAAAACCCACGTCCAACTCGCGCAGAAGCGGGTGACGTTGCGAACGCAATCATGGATGGTACAGATGCAGTTATGCTTTCTGGTGAAACTGCGAAGGGTAAATACCCAGTTGAAGCTGTGACTATCATGGCTCAAATCGCTAACCGTACTGACGGTGCACTGAAAGCAGAACTAGGTTCTCGTCTAGATAGCCCACGCCTACGTATCACTGAAGCAGTATGTAAAGGTGCAGTAGACACAGCTGAGAAACTGGCTGCTCCACTGATCATCGTTGCAACAGACGGCGGTAAATCTGCACGTTCTGTACGTAAGTATTTTCCTACAGCAAGCATCGTAGCACTTACTACGAATCCAAAAACAGCGGCTCAACTTGTATTAACAAAAGGCGTTCGTCCTGTTCTTGTTGATTCAATTGATAGCACTGACGCATTCTACAAAAACGGTAAAGAGTACGCTCTAAACTCTGGTTTTGGTAAGAAAGGCGACATCGTTGTTATGGTTTCTGGTGCACTTGTTGCTTCAGGCACGACTAACACAGCTTCTGTACACGTACTATAATTACGACGTTACATAAGCAACATCTATAAAAAGAGGGCCTAGGCCCTCTTTTTTTTATAATTTTTCTTGCCCAACATTTCAACTCACTGTACTATCCATGCCGATTTACAATATGGCATACCGCCTATTGTTTTAAACGAGTCTTTCACTAGGTAATGAGGTGTGTTGTGTCGAGCCCAACGTTGACGGACAAAGTCGCAAAAGACATTTGTCAGGATATTCTCTCGGGAGAATTGAAGCCAAACCAAAAGTTGGTGGTATCAGAACTCAAACAAAAATATAACGTCGGTGCGTCTCCTATCAGAGAAGCATTAATACAACTTTCGTGGATTAAATACGTTAAGTTAGAACCTCAAAAAGGCTGTTGGGTTGCCCCTATCTCCAAGGCTGAACTTTATGACCTACACGAAAGCCTAAATGTTGTCGCCTCAGTGTTACTGGAAAAGTCGATTAAGGAAGGGAGTGAAAATTGGGAACTCAGTATTCTCACCGAGTTTCACAAGCTGTCTCGCTTTAAATTTCAAGCAGAAAGCTTTGATTGGCAAGAATGGGAAGCACGCCAAGAAGCCTTTTATCTTGCACTGTTTAGTGGTTGTTTTTCAAAAAATATGCAGGAATTTTTACACGATATAATTCGTCAGATAAAACGATATCGTCAAATATCCTTAAATTATTCACCGAGAGGGTTTGATGAAACTTTTCGATTGGATGAGCATGAAAAAATAATGAAGCTGACACTCGACAAAGACCTAGACGCCGCAAAGCTTCAATTATCCGACTTCATCACCGCGATGATTAAAGAGATAGAGCCTCAAGTTGATGCCATAGAGATGGCATAAAAAATCGGGGCTCGCCCCGATTTTTTACCACCCAAAGAATTCTTTATGGTGCGTATTTAGCAGTAAAACCATAGGCAAAAAGTATAATGCGCTGAGTTGAATTCCTAGGATCACCAGCGTGCCTATCGTTAACCTAACAAGAAAGTGGGTACTCATATTCTATCTCCGAGCCCAAGCATATGATTAATCTAAAAAAATCCTTGTGAAACGATTAACTTCCTATCAATATCAGCGGGCAACTACAAATTTTAAAGTGTGACAAATCTCAAAGAAACGATAGTTTACTTACATTCTGTTACAGGTCAAGTTTTAACCTGCATTAGACTAAAGTCTAATGCAGTAGCACGAATTTTCCACCATTAAAATAAATGGTGCCGTTTATAGTTCTCGTTTGTTTACTGATTCTCAGATACAAGAAAGCCAGTCGCAAATGCAACTGGCTTACCTATTCATCACTGACACATTTTAATAGGGGCTCGCCCATATAGCGCCGTGATTAAAACTCGATATTACGGCCAAAGTTCATCGGCCACTCTGTTGGATTTTTCTTACCTTCACGAATATAACGACATTCGGCAAGCCAAACTAACATTTCCCAACCAAATGCAGCCGTCAACAATGCATCTTTTTCATCACTGTTTTTCTGCGGCGCAAATTCAGCGATATCAGCACCGACAAGGTTAATACGCTTTGTAGCTCGTAACTTACGGAAGATATCGTAGTACATGCGCGCTGACACACCAAATGGATCAGGGCTTGAGTTTGCACTGTGATCAAGAAGATCAAGACCATCTAAATCGAACGTTAGGTAGACTGGACGACCATCACCTTGTTTTTCTAAGATTTGCTCTACAATATAATCAATGCCTAGGTCATAAATCTCATCCGCTAAGAAGAAGTTACCACCGATCGCTTTTGCTTTACCTTGTTGGGAAGCACACCAGCGGCCACGCATTCCCATGCTGACGCTTGTTTGTGGATCAATAGCACCTTCAGACGCTAAACGGCAATACCAGTTGCCTGAATACGATTCATAATCAAAATCCGCACGAGTCAACAGATCAAAGTGACCATCGATATGAAGAAGCGAGATTGGGCCATGAACTTTTGCTAGTGCGGCAGGACCAGGGTAAGCAACCGTATGATCACCACCGAAGAAAAATGGCGTACAGCCATGGTTAATCACCATGTCATCAACCACTTTTTGCGCACTACGCATCTCTTCATCAAGGTTAAAATGACCTAAGCCATCCCAGTTACCGTGATCAATGATATTACACAGCTCAAACGGCATTGTGCCATCTTGGTGGATAAGACCCATGCCCGTTTTAGACGCATCACGAATCGCACCTGGACCAAATTTATGACCACCAGCATTCGGTGAGCATTTATCCATTGTTAAGCCGTACATCACTATGTCTGCATTTTCGAAGTTGTTCACATACGGAGCACCAAACGCACCGACGTGCTCTTTACCGAGCAAGCTGAACGCCTCAACACCCTGCGCGGCCATGCGCTGCTGCATAGGAGCAATATCGTCGTTGATGTAAAAATCAGCGTCAGATTTATTCCAATAGATATCTTTGTAAAGGTCTAGGTTTTCTTGAGAAATTTCTACACGTTTCGGCTTAAACATGGACGAGCCCTCTATTGATTAATTAGGTGAATAACCTCACCTCAAGCTATGCGAAAATTATAATTGCTACTCTCATAAATGCTTATTACACTTCAGGACATGAAGCTTACATTTTCGGACAAGTCGCATGACCTCATTAAATCAACAGCATTTCTTTAACGCGATCTTGGGTTACTGGGAGAGCATTGTCCGTCAGGAATCGGCAGCGCCGGTTGACCTTGCTGGTTTTTTACGTAAAGCGGGGATTATCCGCATTACACAAGGACAATATCAAACCATACAGGCTACCCAGATTCATACGCTAATGGCACTCACGGTAGACCAGCTGCACATTGATGGCTTGGGGTTGCGTATTGCAAAGCGTTTGAAACTGCAAGATATGGGGGCATGGGGCTATGCGATGGTCAGCTGTCAAAACCTGAAGCAGCTACTCGATACAGGTTTACAATTCTCTTATATTACAAAAGACTATGTCGACATACATATTGGCTATGACAGCGAGTACGCCTACATAACGGCTGAGGACCGCTCTTATGGAAAATCCACTCAGCATTACACGATTGAAGACGCGATCTGCCATTACTACCTCGGCATCGAGCGTTTTTTAGAACAAGACTTTAATCGTAAACACATCCAGGTTGATTTTGCCTACCCCGCCCCTCATTACGCATCGTTATACCGCAACATTTTCACTGACAATCTGAATTTTAATGCACCAAAAAACCAGCTTCGTTTTCCCGTCGAGTGGATAAGCTCGGCCATTTCGATGAATCCGGCGTTAATTGCACACGTCGCAACGCTACAAAGCCAAACCCTCATTGATGACTCAACTGTACACCCTATTAGCTACCAGATTAGGGTTAAGTTACTGACTCAGTTGAAGTATGGCTTACCTACGATGGAATCCATGGCGAGCGAAATGAACACCACCAGCCGAACGCTCAGACGCAAACTTCTAGAAGAAGGCACGACTTATAAGCACCTCGTTCTCGACACTCGAATGCAGGTTGCAAGAGACTATCTGCTCAATACTCGTTTGAATACCACTGAGATTGCCGACCTCCTCAGCTATCATTCTGCCCCCCCCTTCTTTAGAGCATTTCAACGTTATTACGGTGTAAGTCCGCATCAATACCGTATTGAGTCGCCTCGCTAGCGTACGGTTTAAGTTTAGTGTTAGGAGATAAGTATCAGCTTTGGGTTAAATAGTATTAGCTTTACGTTAAGTAGTATTTAATTGGAGCAGGCATAAAAAAACCCAGTCCGAGGACTGGGTTAAAATCACGTGCGTATGATTTTCAATTAGTGACAGTAGCGAACCAAATCCAATTAATTACGGATAGTTTCAGCCGCGCGTTCAGCGCCAACTTTTTCTGCCCATTTCGCGTTCAATGTTGCAATATCTGTACCTGAACGCTCTAGGAATGACTTAAAACCAACCCAGTGTGAATCCATAACTTGGTGAGTATCAGTAGACTCAGCCATTGCTTTTAGACCCCACTCATCTGGGATGTAAACTTCGTTGAAGCCTTTACGTGGGCGGTTTGCTTTTTGTGCTTTCACAAACGCATCACTCTTACGCTTCACTTCTTCGATAGGACCAAAGTGGCTTGGGTCAATCACTAGGATGTAAGAACCGCCTACTGGACACGGTGCATTTTCCATTGTGAAGAAATCACTTGGGATTGCAGGAAGCTCAGGTGCGATCGTGCCTTTCGGGTTGATGATCGCGGTCATGACTTCGTTCCAGATATTGATAGAGTAAAGACGAGGCGTTAGGAACGTCCAAGGTGCTTTACAGTCAGCAACACGGCCGTAACCTTCAATTAGAGAGCCCCATTTACGAGCATCAGCAGTCAGTTCACCTGTATCTTGGTCAACAAGCGCTGCAACGTGTAGATCACGGTCGTTGACGATAGCATCACAGATGTGAGAGTCGTAACCTTCACCGATCATGATAGACGTCACTAGAGGCAGCTCATCACCACCGACACAAGCCGCATCGAACGGAGGGCAAGACATGGTTGGATCCATACCACCAAACGGCGCGTTTAGAGGAACCGAGTTGTTTGAAGACATAGCGAACATGCCTTCTTTCATCGCCATCTGTGTGTAGTTTGAGAAGTTGCCGCCGTCACAGTGATCATAACCAAATACAATAGAGATACCGTGCTTACGTGCTTTCTCAATAGCGGTTTGTGCCATTAGTGTACACGCATAGTGACCAGAGGACTTCTTACCATCATAAACCGCCCACGTATCGCCTTCAGACTCGATAACTGGCGTTGTTGACGGATCTAAAATACCCGCTTCATATGGAATGGTTACCGCTTCAATAACACCGAGACCTTGGTGCAGCTTACCTTGTAGGCCACCAACAAGCAGGTTGTGCGCCAGAATATCAGCGTGCTCCTGAGTTGAACCAATATGTTTCCATGATTCAGAAACGATGAACGAGAAGTACTCGTTGTCAAAAGTGGTAGTCGGGCTTGGTACATTAGCCATGGTAAAGTCCTCTATCAGTAGGGATATGTTCTATTAAGACTGCCGCTACTTTAGCGGATTTTTCGTCCCTAAGAAGTAACATACTGGATGCTGTTACTCGTATTGTTACCCGTTTAAATCACCTTATAGATAAATTATAGACAAAAAAAAGCCGCTCCCTAAAGGAGCGGCTCTATTAAAGCTTGTTAGCAATCAAACAATTAAGCTTGACCTTTAACTTCTTTTAGACCGTTGAAAGGTGCACGCTCACCTAGAGCTTCTTCGATGCGAAGAAGTTGGTTGTACTTAGCAACACGGTCAGAACGGCTCATAGAACCAGTTTTGATTTGACCTGCAGCTGTACCTACCGCTAGATCAGCGATAGTTGCATCTTCAGTTTCGCCAGAACGGTGAGAGATAACTGCTGTGAAGCCAGCGTCTTTAGCCATCTTGATTGCAGCTAGAGTCTCTGTAAGTGAACCGATTTGGTTGAACTTGATTAGGATAGAGTTAGTGATGCCTTCTTCGATACCACGAGCTAGAATCTTAGTGTTTGTAACGAATAGATCGTCACCAACTAGTTGAAGCTTGTCACCTAGAAGTTCAGTTTGGTGCTTGAAACCAGCCCAATCTGATTCGTCAAGACCGTCTTCGATAGATACGATTGGGTATTGGTTAGCAAGGTCTTGTAGGTAGAAGTTAAACTCTTCAGAAGTGAAGATTTTGCCTTCGCCTTTCATGTTGTACTTGCCAGTTTCTTTGTCGAAGAACTCAGAAGCCGCACAGTCCATAGCAAGAGTAACGTCTTTACCTAGTACGTAACCAGCAGCTTCAACAGCTTCTTGGATAGCAGCTAGAGCAGCAGCGTTAGACTCAAGGTTAGGAGCGAAACCACCTTCATCACCAACTGCAGTGCTTAGGCCTTTAGCTTTAAGTACTTTAGCTAGGTTGTGGAATACTTCAGCACCGATACGTAGTGCTTCTTTAAGAGTTTTTGCGCCAACAGGTTGGATCATGAACTCTTGGATATCAACGTTGTTATCAGCGTGCTCGCCACCGTTGATGATGTTCATCATTGGTAGAGGCATAGAGAACTGACCAGCAGTACCGTTTAGCTCAGCGATGTGCTCGAACAAAGGCATGCCTTTAGCAGCTGCTGCAGCTTTAGCGTTTGCTAGAGATACTGCAAGGATAGCGTTAGCACCGAACTTAGATTTGTTTTCAGTACCATCTAGGTCGATCATTACTTGGTCAACGTCAGCTTGTGCTTTTGCATCTTGGCCAACTAGTGCTTCAGCGATTGGGCCGTTAACAGCTGCAATTGCTTTAAGAACACCTTTACCTAGGAAACGTGATTTGTCACCGTCACGTAGCTCAAGAGCTTCGCGAGAACCAGTAGAAGCACCAGACGGAGCTGCTGCCATACCAACGAAACCGCCTTCTAGGTGAACTTCAGCTTCTACAGTTGGGTTACCACGTGAGTCGATGATTTCACGAGCTAGAACTTTAACGATCTTAGACATTGATGTTTCCTCTCAATAAATAAAAATTTTACTATCAAATTAAAGGCAGCCGCATAACCTTCGCAGCCACCCGTATCCTTTTACTATTTGTCTTCCGTTCCGCGTTGGTACTCACCTGCAGCTTTTACAAAGCCGCTAAACAGTGGGTGACCATCGCGTGGTGTTGATGTGAATTCTGGGTGGAACTGCGCAGCTACAAACCATGGGTGAGCTGGGTTCTCAATCACTTCAACCAGTTTCTTGTCTGCTGACAGACCAGAGACTTTAAGTCCCGCTTTTTCAATCTGTGGACGAAGTGTGTTGTTCACTTCATAACGGTGACGATGACGCTCATGGATTTTCTCATTACCATACAGTTCATACGCTTTCGTTCCTTTAGCAAGGTGACAAAGCTGAGAACCAAGACGCATCGTGCCGCCTAGGTCAGAGGTTTCAGTACGTTCTTCAACTTTACCTTCGCCATCGACCCATTCCGTGATTAAACCTACCACAGGATACTGCGTATCTTTGTTAAATTCTGTTGAATGTGCACCTTCCATACCCGCGACATTACGCGCGTATTCAATCAGTGCGACTTGCATACCCAAACAGATACCCAAGTATGGTACTTTGTTCTCACGTGCAAATTGTGCTGCACGAATCTTGCCTTCCACACCACGATCGCCGAAGCCACCAGGTACGAGAATGGCATCAAGGCCAGCCAAGACTTCTTCGCCTTTTGACTCGACATCTTGAGAATCAACGTACTTAATTTTAACGCTCAGACGATTTTTCAGGCCAGCATGTTTTAATGCCTCGTTCACTGATTTATAAGCGTCTGGTAATTCAATGTACTTACCAACCATACCAATCACGACTTCTGCCGTTGGGTTAGCTTCTTCGTAGATCACCTGTTCCCATTCAGTCAGGTTCGCTTCTGGTGCTTCAATACCAAAACGAGCACAAACTAAATCATCTAGGCCCTGGGCCTTGATGAGCTGTGGAATCTTGTAAATCGAATCCACATCTTTCATTGAGATAACGGCCTTTTCTGGCACGTTACAGAATAGAGCAATCTTTTTACGCTCGTTTGCAGGGATCATACGATCGCTACGACAAACAAGGATATCAGGTTGAATACCGATAGACAGCAGCTCTTTCACCGAGTGTTGAGTTGGCTTAGTCTTAACTTCACCGGCTGCGGCAAGGTACGGCACCAAGGTCAGGTGCATGAACATCGCACGCTCACGACCAACTTCTGCCGCTAGCTGACGAATCGCTTCCATAAATGGCAAGGATTCGATATCACCAACGGTGCCGCCTACTTCAACCAAGGCTATTTCATGGCCTTCAGAACCAGCAATTACACGGTCTTTGATCGCGTTAGTGATATGCGGAATAACCTGAATCGTTGCTCCAAGGTAATCACCACGACGCTCTTTAGCAAGAACATCAGAGTAAACACGACCTGCTGTAAAGTTGTTACGCTTGGTCATTTTGGTGCGAATAAAACGCTCATAGTGACCAAGGTCAAGGTCTGTTTCAGCGCCATCTTCCGTGACAAACACTTCGCCATGCTGAGTAGGGCTCATTGTCCCTGGATCAACATTGATGTAAGGGTCAAGCTTCATCATGGTCACTTTAAGACCACGAGCTTCTAAAATAGCCGCAAGAGATGCTGCTGCAATACCTTTACCGAGAGAGGATACAACCCCGCCAGTAACAAAAATGTAATTTGTCGTCATGTTTAACCTGAAATTGGTTGAATGAGGGAAATGGATTACTTCTGGACGGGATGAAAATATACCAGAAGCCCTTTATCGCCACAACGTGAAACTTATCACATTCAAAATTTTTATTTTTTGCTTCAAATCAATTGTAGAAACTTACTCGAATGAGAAAGCCTTCACAGTTCGGCGTTTTTTTCTTGTTTTTTTACATCATTCCAAAAGTTATCAAGCTCTTGCAGCGTATAGTCTGTAAGCAATTTACCATGCTCAGAAACCCGGCTTTCAACCCCTTTAAAACGTCTTGTAAATTTATTATTCGCTTTTCTTAGTGCCACCTCGGGGTCTGACTTGAGATGTCGAGAAAGATTGACGACCGAAAACAATAAATCACCGACTTCTTCCTCAAGCTTGTCTTTGTCTACCTCAAGTTGGATAGCCTCATGAACCACTTCTTCAATTTCTTCTTGCACCTTATCAACGACTGGCGCAAGCGCTCCCCAATCAAAGCCGTATTTCGCCACTTTTTTCTGTATTTTATTCGCTTTAGATAGGGCAGGAAGTGACTGTGGTATTGAGTCTAGAATACTTTGCTCAATTTTGCCTACTTCTGCTTTTTCCTTCTGTTTTTCCGCGTCCCAATTGGCATTAATAGCCGCTTCATCAGCAAATTCGACGTCACTAAATACGTGTGGGTGGCGACGAGTCAGCTTCTCATTCAATCCCTCAACCACCTCATTGAAATCGAACAAGTTTTGCTCTTTCGCCATCTGGCTGTAAAAGATTACCTGAAAAAGTAAATCACCCAATTCTTCTTTAAAATTCGACCAATCTTGATTGTGAATCGCATCGACAACCTCAAAGGTTTCTTCGATCGTATGGGGTACGATAGTTTCAAACGTCTGTTTTTTATCCCACGGACAACCTTTTTCATCGTCACGAAGCAAAGCCATGATAGCCAGTAGTTGATCAATTGGTTGTGTCACTTTTCGACTCCTAAACAGTGCGTGGTGTAAATCGTTCAATGCTTACTCAATGTTAAGCTTAAAAAAAGGGTTGGAACCCCAACCCTTCAGAAATTATCGTAGCAAGGCCAGCAGTATGGTATTGACCTTGTTGGCTTTTATCCACACTACCCTAAGCGCTTCACTTTCATGACGTCTTTGATTTGTTCAATTCGCATGGTGACACGAGAGAGTATTTCAATATTATTCAGCTCAAGGTCAAAATCCATGATGCTCAGTTGAAGCTTGTAATCATTACGACTTTTCATACTGATCACTTTTACTTTCTCATTGGTTAGCAGTGTCGACACATCTTTTAGTAACCCACTGCGCTCTAGTGCTTCCACGCGAATCGTTACAATGTATGACCCTACGAATCCACTGCCCCAAACGGTATCAATAATACGTTCTGGTGCGTGATGGCGCAGTTCTTCGAGCTGTTCACAGTCGCCTCGATGTACTGAGATACCTCGGCCTTGCGTAATATAGCCTTTAATGATGTCGCCCGGTATAGGCTGGCAGCATCGAGCCAAATGCGTCATGAGGTTATCAACCCCCTCCACCACCACTGCATCCTTATGAGGACGACTCTGCTGGTTGGCTTTGTTCTCTGATTCTTTCAGCTTGGCGAGCGCTTTTTGGTCTTCTTCTTCAGCGGTGGGCTTATTAACCTGGGCATTAATATGATTAATCACCTGATTAATCCGCAAATCACCACTGCCTACGCCCGCATAAAGCTCATCAGGCGTGTTGACATTAAAACGTCGCAATGCGTACTGCTCTGCGTCTTTTAATGTTGCCCCCACTTTCGCCAGTTCGACTTCTAAGATATCGCGACCCGCCTCTAGGTTTTTCTCGCGACTCTCTTTGCGGAACCAAGCATTAATTTTGGCGCGCGCGCGACCTGAGTGCACAAAACCGAGTGATGGATTGAGCCAATCTCGTGACGGATTCGGTTCTTTCTGTGTAATGATTTCAACCTGATCACCCATTGACAACTTATGGGTAAACGGCACGATTCTGCCTGCGACTTTCGCGCCGATACACCTATGCCCAACCATCGAGTGGATATGATAAGCAAAATCAAGTGGTGTCGCGCCCATTGGTAAATCAACCACATCACCACGTGGGGTAAACGCATAAACACGATCATCAAAGACTTGGCTTCGAACCTCGTCAAGCATTTCTCCTGAATCTGACATCTCTTCCTGCCAGTCAAGAAGCTTACGCAGCCAGGTGATTTTTTCATCGTACCCACTTCGAGCCGTTGTGCTGCCTTCTTTGTATTTCCAGTGTGCCGCAACGCCTAGCTCGGAATCCTCGTGCATCTCCTTGGTTCGAATCTGAATCTCAATGGTTTTGCCTTCGGGCCCAAGTACAACGGTATGGATGGATTGGTAACCGTTAGGCTTAGGATTGGCAACGTAGTCATCAAACTCACTAGGAAGGTGCTTGTACTTGGTGTGAACCACACCAAGTGCCGCATAACAATCTTGCAAACGTTCTGCGATAATTCGAACGGCCCGTACATCAAAAAGCTCATCAAAGTCCAAGCTCTTCTTTTGCATTTTTCGCCAAATGCTGTAGATGTGCTTCGGTCGACCACTCACCTCTGCACGTATCTGAGAACGCTGCATCTCATCGGTTAAGTCATCGACAAAGTCTTTGATGTATTGCTCACGAACAATGCGACGTTCTGCGAGTTGTTTGGCAATTTTTTTGTAAGTAACGGAGTGCTGATATCGAAACGCATAATCTTCGATCTCCCATTTAAGCTGACCGATACCGAGTCGGTTAGCCAAGGGCGCGTATATATTGGCACACTCTTTTGCGGCAGCGATCCTGACCTCATCAGATTCATCTTTAACTTCACGCAGGTTACAGATCCGCTCAGCGAGCTTGATCACAACACATCGAAAATCATCGACCATCGCTAACAGCATTCGCCGGACGTTATCTACCTGCCCGGATGCCTCAGATCCTTCCAACGTGACATTTAATTGACCAATCGCCGCCATTTCCTCTACGCCATCAATCATTTTAATGATTTCTTTACCGTAGGTTTCTTCTAGCAGCTCTCGATCAAATAGGTTATTGGAGACTATTGGGTACAGCAAAGCTGTAACGAGTGTGGCTTTATCCATAGAGAGAGTAATGAGAATTTCAATCATCTCTCTACCACGCCACAACAACAAGGACCCTTGTTCATTGCCCTCTACGAGTGTTTCGCACTGGGTATAAACCTCTTTCAGTCGCGTGGAGACACGCTTGTCTTGCTTCAATGAAGCAATCCAACTGTCTAACGTAAACTGTTCATCAGGGTTCAAATGCGCGCTTCTTACCGCAACCATTACTTTGTTCTTCCTAGTATTATTAATCCACTAACCTATCCCGGTTAGCCCATGATCTCTGTTAAGAGAGCATTCTATCTTTGTTCTTTCTCAAACAACGCCATTGACTCTAAATGGCTGGTTTGTGGAAACATGTCCATCATACCAAGCTTGGTCAGCGTATAACCTTGTGCAATAAGGCTCTGACTATCTCTGGCAAGGGTAGCAGGATTGCAAGAAACATAAAGAACTCGCGTCGCTCCAAGTTCAGAAACTTGATCTATCACGCCAGCCGCCCCAGCTCGTGCTGGGTCTAATAAAATTGCGTCGAATTTTTGAGCCGCCCATTCTGTGCCAGAAAGACTTTCTTCTAGATTCGCTTGATAAAAATCGACGTTATTTAAGGCATTTAATTGCGCGTTATTGGTCGCCCAATCCACCATATCTTGGATACCTTCGACCCCAACCACATGCTTCGCTTTTTGGGCCAATGGCAGTGTAAAGTTGCCAAGACCACAAAATAAGTCCAACACACGCTCGTGTGCGCTAGGCGCTAACCAGTCCAAAGCTTGATGCACCATTTTGGCATTCACTTCTTGGTTCACTTGAATAAAGTGCACCGGCAAAAACGGCAAGGTTACCCCTGTTTCACAATACTGAGCCACATCGCCACAAATATGCTGCAACACCCCACTTTCTGGCATCAGATACAAGGTTAACGCATGTTCTTGCGCTAACGTGACCAAGCGACTTTGGTCTTGCTCAGCCAACGGTTTCATGTGTCGTAAGACTACAACCGCGGTGTTATCTGCGCTCACTAACTCGAGGTGCCCAAGTGTATGTGGGTGCTGAAATGTTGTTAACAGCTGTCTAAATTCAGGAAGCAGTGCATTGAGCTTATCGTCCAGCACGGGGCAGTTTTCAATATCCACCAGCAACTTACTTTGTTTACGACGAAAACCCATTTGCAGTTTGCGCGTTGCCTTATCGACATAAAGGCTTAAGCGTGCTCGTCGACGATACTCCCCCCCCGCACCAACAAGCGAATCGGACAATGATACTTGTTGGCCTGCCAATTTAGACATCAGTTGCGACAGCGCTTGCTCTTTGTGATGGCGCTGTTCAGCCAGCTCAAGGTGCTGCTGAGAGCACCCACCACATTCATGATAGTGGCGACACAATGGCTCAATACGCTTCTCACTTGGCGTGATAACTTTAATCAGCTTTGCTTTCGAGAACTTACTTTTGGTTTCAGTCAATTGAACCAAAACCGTTTCATCAGGAAGCGCCCCATCGATAAATACAGGTTTCTTATTTTGGTAAGCGATACCTGCGCCATGATGATCTAAACGTGCAACCACCATTTCTTGGTGCTTTTTCGAGAAGGAGGTTTGCTTTGTCGGTTTAAAAATACGTGCCATGGCTATTTTCCAGTGTTTACCCGTGCAGAAATGCCCTGCACTACAAAAAATTGTTAGAGTTTCACTATTCTTAGGTTGAATGATTGTCGAACAGCGCCGCTTTGATTAAGCTTACGACATCCTAAGGGATGCATTACTGGCTATTGTCCCATATCCACTCAGTAGATGTAATCACTCCCGGCAAATTATGACTTCGAATTAAAATGACAAGATACGGCCTTCGCGCTCGCGTTATTACGCTAACCCTAGCACCAACGCTCATTATTGGGCTGCTTTTGAGTGCTTTTTTCTCATATAACCGCTACCACGATCTTGAGTCTCAAGTACTCAATGCTGGGGCGAGTATTATTGAGCCTTTAGCCATTGCCAGTGAACAGGGTGTTATCGGGCAAAACCGAGAGTCTGTTCGTCGACTCATCAGTTATGCCCATAGGAAAAACTCTAAATTTGTGCGCAGTATTGCCGTCTTTGATGCGAAGCACGAACTGTTTGTGACATCCAACTTTCACCCTAATTTTAATTCATTGATGTTCCCCAAAGACAAGCCAATCCCCTATTTAAGCTCCTCTGAATTTCATGAGAATACACTCATTTTACGCGCGCCGATTCTCTCGGAAAGCCAGTTACTCTCAGATTCTAGAGAACTGACATCAACCAGTCAGACCTTGGGTTATATCGCCATAGAACTCGATCTGTCTTCGCTACGACTGCAGCAATATCAAGAGGTATTTTCTGCCATCTTAGTCTTGCTGCTTGGGCTGGTATTATCGGGGATTTTTGCTTATCGATTGATGCACGACGTCACTCGACCCATCTCACACATGAAGAACATGGTCGACCGTATTCGCCGTGGACACCTCGATGTCCGGATTGAAGGCAAGATGCATGGCGAACTCGACTCACTAAAAAATGGTATCAATGCGATGGCGGTTTCGTTATCGGAATACCATGTAGAAATGCAACACAGCATTGACCAAGCCACCTCTGATTTACGTGAAACGTTAGAGCAATTGGAAATTCAAAACGTTGAACTCGACATCGCGAAAAAACGCGCCCAAGAAGCGGCACGAGTGAAGTCTGAGTTCCTAGCCAATATGTCCCATGAGTTAAGAACTCCACTCAATGGCGTCATCGGTTTCACTAGGCAAATGCTCAAAACTCAATTATCAAACAGCCAGACGGATTACCTACAAACCATTGAGAAATCGGCTAATAACCTATTAAACATCATTAACGACATACTGGATTTCTCTAAACTTGAAGCGGGTAAGTTAGCCCTAGAAAACATTCCGTTTGAATTCCAAGATAGCTTAGAAGAAGTCGTCGCACTCCAAGCCACCAGCGCACACGAGAAAGGCTTAGAGCTGACGCTTAAAGTCGATGCTAAAGTGCCCAATGGCCTCGTGGGTGACCCGATGCGCATCCAGCAAATCCTCACGAACTTAGTTGGTAACTCAATTAAGTTCACGGAGCGCGGAAATATCGACATCAGCGTAGAGCTAAAATCTCAAAAAGAAGACCGTGTTGAATTGCAATTCATGGTTAGGGATACCGGTATCGGCATCTCAGAAAGACAACAAGCCCAATTGTTCCAAGCCTTTAGTCAGGCAGATGCGAGCATCTCTAGACGCTATGGCGGTACGGGATTGGGGCTCGTCATTACCCAGAAGCTTGTGGGTCAAATGGGGGGCGAGATCAGCCTTACCAGCCGCCTCCATCAAGGTTCAACGTTCTGGTTTACGATCCGATTGCATTCCACTGAAATACCAATGCTCGACCCGGTCGATCCAATGGTCCTCCACAATAAACAACTGTTGTTGGTGGAACCCAATATGCAAGCCGCGTCAGTATTGCAACAAACCTTAACTAACCATGGCGTGATGGTCACCTACCGCTCTACATTACCTGAGCGTTTGGAAGCCTTTGACTACATTATTTTATGTTTACCGACCAATGAAGAGATCCCGCTGACGACGATTGAAAGCTGGATTTCACATTGTCAAACCTCGACATCTAACATCATCATCGGTACTGCGAGCACGCAGCTTGCGCTCTCTGACTATCTGATGCAAACCCATGAGGTTCAATGTTTAACTAAGCCACTTGCCCGTAAACGTCTGATGCAAGCGCTCGTCGATAAGCAACCCGCCAATCAGGTATTAATGGCCCCTTACGAATCAACAGAAAAACGGGCACTTAATGTCATGGCTGTCGATGACAACCCTGCCAACTTAAAGCTGATCACCGCTTTATTGTCTGAGCGCGTAGAGACCGTCGTCGCCTGTTCTAACGGTCAGCTATCGGTAGAGAAAGCTCAATCTCAACACTTTGATATCGTCTTAATGGATATACAAATGCCTCATATGGATGGGGTAACAGCGTGTAAGCTGATAAAAGAGACCAGTCTAAACAGTGGCACTCCGGTCGTTGCTGTCACCGCTCATGCCATGTCAGGAGAACGAGATAGGCTCATATCTGAAGGTATGGATGATTATCTCACTAAACCGATAGACGAGATGGCGCTACAGCAAATACTCAATAAATGGATTCCTCCCCATACGATAGAGCATGACGCCACTCTCGACTTTGTCAGCCCAGAACCAACCGATAATTCTTTGGCTGATCTCTCCGCAAAACGCTCGCCTTCAATGCAAGCAGCCTTATCCTCCAAAGCGGTTATCGATTGGCCAGAGGCGCTAAAGCAAGCCGCTAACAAAGAAGACTTAGCCGTTGATATGCTTCAGATGCTGATTGATTTCATCCCTGAAGTCCAAGTCCTCGCTGAAAACATTCTTGATGAAGGATTCTCAGACAGAGAAGAAACCATTCATTTAATCCATAAACTGCATGGCAGTTGTTCTTATAGCGGTGTCCCTAGACTGAAATCAATCTGTGCGACAATTGAAAAAGCGTTGCGCTCTGGCGAGAGCTTAGCGTCGGTTGAGCCTGAGCTGTTTGAATTACAAGATGAGACGGAAAAAGTCATTAAGGCCTCTGAGTTGTATCTTAATCGTACTTAATCGCAATGTTGCTGAACAAAGGTGATCGCTGCCTTTCTTGTTGAAGAAGGCAAAAATAAAAAAAGACCGAGGTGTATATTCAATACGCCTCGGTCTTTTTTTCGCGATATCGTTGTGCCTTGCTCGCTATCGTTTTGTCATTCTATAAGCAATATTGCAAGGTCCACTAAAGTCAATAAAGCTTCATAACAACCTAAAGGGTTAGCGCTCAATAATCACAGTGGCTACGGCATAGTGCCGTTCATCTGAAATAGTAAGGTGAACCGAAGTGGCCCCTAACGAGGCCGCAATCTCTGCCGCTTTTTTTGTCAAGGTCAGCGTCGGTTTACCGTGTTCATCATTGGCGATCGTAAAATCTTGAAAGCTGACGCCATGGGCAATACCCGTTCCAAGTGCTTTTGATGCAGCTTCTTTGGCCGCAAAACGTTTGGCAAGAAAGCGTCCCTTCTGTTTAAGCGAATGAAAAGTCTCCCATTCACTTGTCGTCAGAATGCGCTTTGCAAAGGCATCACCTGAGCGATTGAGCGCTTTTTCTATTCGTTCAATCTCTGCGATATCTGTCCCAAGACCCAAAATTGCCATGATTAATCTCGACCCTTTTCGTACTATTCCCAGTCACCGTTGTATCCGCTAACCGCAGTCATACTAGACCGCTAGATACTATACAGATGTAGATACTATACGGCTGTAGACACTATACAGCTAAATACTAAACGGCCATGACACTGACATACCGTTAGCGACACAGCCTTATTCATAGTGACGCTTATCCGCGTCGAGCCGCTTCCATGATGGCTTTCATATCAGCGACAGCTTTATGAAGACCGTCAAAAACAGCACGACCAATGATTGAGTGTCCAATGTTCAGCTCGTAGATCTCAGGCAGGGCCGCAATAGGGGCGACATTGTGGTACGTCAAGCCATGTCCAGCGTTGACGGTAATACCTAAGTCAGCCGCATAACTCGCACCCGCCGCTATTTTCTTTAACTCATCTAATTGATCTTCTTCGGTTTCTGCATCGGCATAATGACCGGTATGAAGTTCAATAAACGGCGCACCAGCGGCTTTTGAAGCATCAATTTGTTCACGATCGGCATCAATGAACAGCGAGACTTTAATGCCAGCTGCGGTGAGTTTTTCCGTTGCTGCTTTAATTTTATCCAACTGACCTTTTACATCCAAGCCGCCTTCTGTTGTTAGCTCTTCACGCTTTTCAGGGACAAGACAAACAAACTCAGGTTTGGTTTTTAGGGCAATATCTACCATTTCATCGGTGACGGCCATTTCAAGGTTCATACGTGTTTGCAAGGTCTCACTAAGAATACGGACATCACGGTCAAGTATGTGACGACGGTCTTCTCGCAAATGAACAGTAATACCATCGGCGCCGGCACGTTCGGCAATTTCAGCGGCGTGTACTGGGTCTGGATATTTGGTGCCACGGGCATTGCGAAGGGTCGCGATGTGATCGATGTTGATGCCTAGAAGGATAGAACTCATGTGTTAATACTCCATGCTCAGGAGTGTTTCACCTTAATACGAAACAACTCTCTGCTTTTTAATGGTTTTGAGCCAAGATACGGCTTTAGTGCTATACGTGTAAAGCGTTTTGCCGCTTGTAATTGGGATTTATTCCCAAAACGTCGTTCGCTTATCGCAATCAACTCTTCGCCCATAAATGTTAGATTATCTCTACGGACACTTGCGATGAATCCTTTTTGCTCTCGGTAACGGTAAGTCATTGTTGGATCAATAGCTTCGCCGGTTCCTGCGCAGTGTAAAAAATCAACACCGTAGCCCATTGCTGATAGCAATGCGAGCTCAAAACGTCGCAATGCAGGCTCTGGGTTTTCATATTGAGCCAGCTCTGTTAAAGCTTGAAGATAATCATGAAATAAAGCAGGAATAGGGATTTCATTGGCCAGCACTCGAGCAATTAACTCGTTAACGTACATCGCAGAGTAGAGGCTAATTCCCGTCAGCGGCAGGCCTAAGCTGATTGGTTCAGCTTGTCGTAGGGTTTTAAGTGATCCTGAGCCAGACCATTTAAGCAGTAGTGGGGTAAATGGCTGAAGCGCTCCTTTGAGATTGGAGCGCTTGCTACGAGCACCTTTCGACAGCAATGACACGCGACCATATTCTTCACTGAAGACATCAAGAATCAGACTTGATTCACTGTATGGTCTGCGATGTAAAACGAAACAGCGTTGTAACCCTTCCATACCATCACATCTTGTCAAAGCGGCCGAAAGTGGCGCGTTTATTTATTTTCTAAATCGTCGATGTAACCGAGTGAACGCAATGCACGCTCATCATCAGCCCAACCGGACTTCACTTTGACCCAAGTTTCTAAGTACACTTTACGGCCAAACAACTCTTCCATATCAAGGCGAGCTTCACGACCGATCGTTTTGATCTTATCGCCACCCTTACCAATCACCATTTTCTTCTGACCAGTACGCTCAACAAGAATCAAAGCATTGATATGGAAACCATCCGTTTCTGGGTTGTAGTCAAATCGTTCTACTTCAACGGTCACAGAGTATGGAAGCTCTTCACCAGTGAAACGCATTAACTTTTCACGTACGATTTCAGACGCCATAAAGCGCTGAGAGCGATCGGTTACATACTCTTCAGGGAAGTGGTGCACCGCTTTAGGTAGGTAAGCGCGAACGTGTTTACGAATCACATCGGTGTTCTTACCTTGCTTGGCCGAAATAGGCACGACATCAACAAACTCCATCTTTTCAGACAGGGCTTGCATGTGCATCATCACATCATTGCGATCTTTAACGTTGTCGACCTTATTGATGCATAGCACAACTGGGAAGTCTGACTTCTTCAGCTTATTCAGTACCATTTCATCGTCAGCAGTCCACTGCGTACCGTCAACCAAGAACAAAACTAGGTTCACATCACTCAGAGAACTGTTCGCCGCGCGGTTCATCAAGCGGTTAATTGCACGCTTCTCTTCAATATGAAGCCCTGGAGTATCAACGTAGATAGCTTGGTAATCCCCTTCCGTCTCTACACCCATAATGCGGTGACGAGTGGTCTGAGGCTTACGAGAGGTAATCGAAATTTTCTGACCCAGAATATGGTTCAGTAATGTTGATTTACCTACGTTTGGTCGGCCAACAATGGCAATAAATCCACAATGTTGGTTCTCGGGTGTCGTCGCTTCTTCTGCTGGAGAGGAGAAGTACGCATCGATATCAAATTCTTTATCAGACATTGGTCACTTTCTCTAATGCCATCTCGGCAGCCGCTTGTTCTGCCTTGCGGCGGCTAGTGCCCAGACCAACAACAGGCTTATCCAAGCCCATCACTTCACATGAAACCGTAAACTCTTGGTTATGGGCTTCACCTTTAATATTAGTCACAGTATAGACGGGCAGAGGTTTTCTGCGCCCTTGTAAAAACTCTTGTAGACGCGTTTTTGGGTCTTTCTGAGAAATACCGGGCTCGATAGCATCAAGGCGACTTTTATACCAACCAAGAACAACCTCACGTACTTTCTCGACATCACTGTCCAGATAAATAGCGCCGATAATCGCCTCAACGGCATCAGCAAGGATTGAATCGCGTCTAAAACCGCCACTCTTTAGCTCGCCTGGACCTAATTTTAAGTAATCTCCTAAACCGAATTCACGTCCAAGCTCGGCAAGAGTATGACCTCTTACTAAGGTGGCACGCATGCGGCTCATGTCCCCTTCATTAATTTTAGGGAAGCGATGGTAAAGATCGTCTGCAACGACAAAACTTAAAATTGAATCGCCCAAAAACTCGAGTCGTTCATTATGAGTTCCATTGGCACTGCGGTGTGTCAGTGCCAATTCCAGACGCTCGCTATCATTAAATTGATAGTCGAGCTTTTTTTCTAATCGTTCAATAGGAGAATTCATGCTCTCTCGTTCAGTTAATTCCACCGATGCGATTGAATCTCACACCCGTTGGGATCCATGCAGGCAAAAAGCTGTCTGCACTACGTTCAAATTCAAAACTAATCCATATAGCAACCGCTTTACCAACTAAGTTAGCTTCTGGGACAAAGCCCCAATAACGGCTGTCTGCACTATTGTCACGGTTATCGCCCATCACAAAGTAGTGCCCTTCCGGTACGACCCATTCATTTATGCCATTACGGGGTTGATATTGATCAACACGGTCGCGACGTAATGGATTGACTAATACTTGGTGTTCAACATCACCCAGTTTCTCATCCATTTGAATCAATGGAACGCCATTTTGCACAAACGGGCTATCTACCACATGGGATAGTTTAACTGGCTTGCACTCTGACGTGCCTTTGGTTTGAATACAAATGTCTTTACTGGCGCTATAACGCACCATGTCGCCAGGTAAACCAACGACGCGTTTAATATAGTCAATATTAGGCTGTGGTGGGTACTTGAATACGATTGAATCACCGCGTTCAGGTTTGCCTACCTCAACTAATTGAGTGCGCCACACGGGATCTTTTAGCCCGTATGCATACTTTTCCACCAAGATAAAATCACCAACCAATAGCGTCGGCATCATCGAACCAGATGGAATTTGAAACGGTTCATAAATAAAAGAACGTAATACTAATACGAACGCGATAACTGGAAAAATAGAGACACTATTCTCAACCAACCATGATGGTGCGGTTGCTTTTTTTGCAACCTCTTCATCAATATGAGTCGCTTGTGATTGGATATCTGCCAATTTTTGCTGTCGTTTCTTTCTCAGTACAAGTTTATCCAAAACCCAAACTACACCTGTCACTAACGTAATAATGACCAGGATTAATGAGAACGTATTAGCCATTCAATTCCCTTAATTTCGTCTCTTTAAAAATAACGAAAGTGAAAGCCCTCTACAGAGCTTCCACTTTCACTTGTTTTTTGACACTCGCAATGAACTTAATCTTTGCCTACATGAAGTATCGCAAGGAACGCTTCTTGAGGCAGTTCAACGTTACCGATCTGCTTCATACGTTTCTTACCTTCTTTCTGTTTCTTCAACAGTTTTTTCTTACGGCTGATATCGCCACCATAACATTTGGCAATAACGTTTTTACGTAATTGTTTCACTGTTGAACGTGCAATAATGTGGTTACCAATTGCGGCTTGAATCGCAATATCGAACATCTGACGAGGAATGAATTCCTTCATCTTTTCAACCAACAAACGACCACGGCTTTGCGATTGATCTTTATGAGTGATGATCGCCAATGCGTCAACAGTATCACCATTGATTAAGACATCAACACGAACCATGCTCGATGCTTGAAAACGCTGGAAATTGTAATCTAAAGATGCGTAACCACGAGACGTTGATTTCAGGCGGTCAAAGAAGTCGAGTACCACTTCTGCCATTGGGATGTCATAGGTCACAGCGACTTGGTTACCATGGTAAACCATGTCGACCTGCATACCACGCTTCTCAACACATAATGTAATAACGTTACCAAGATAATCGGCAGGCACGAGGATATTACAACGCGCGATTGGCTCACGAATCTCTTCAATATCATTGGTTGCTGGCAATTTAGCTGGGCTATCGACATAAAGAACACTGCGGTCCGTTTTTTCTACTTCGTAGACTACGGTTGGTGCTGTCGTGATCAGGTCTAGATCATATTCCCGTTCTAAACGCTCTTGGATGATCTCCATGTGGAGCATACCCAAGAAACCACAACGGAAACCAAAGCCTAGCGCAGCCGAACTTTCTGGCTCATAGAACAATGACGCATCATTAAGGCTCAATTTACCCAGCGCATCACGGAAGTTTTCATAATCATCCGATGATACAGGGAATAAACCCGCATAAACCTGAGGTTTCACTTTTTTAAAGCCTGGAAGCGCGGTATCACAACCACCTTTAGCCGAGGTCAGCGTATCACCAACCGGAGCGCCAAGGATGTCTTTAATACCACACACAACCCAGCCTACTTCGCCAGTATTGAGCTCAGTTGTATCAATCTGTTTTGGTGTGAAAATACCCAGGCGGTCAACACCCCAAATTTGATCGGTACTCATCACTTTAATCTTGTCGTTTTTCTTAAGCTTACCGTTTTTAATACGGACTAAAGAAACCACGCCAAGGTAATTATCAAACCATGAGTCAATGATCAACGCCTGCAGTGGCGCTTCAGGATCGCCTTCTGGCGCAGGGATTGAAGCCACGATTTCTTCTAGAACGGCATCAACACCAAGCCCTGTTTTCGCTGAACAGCGAACCGCTTCCATCGCATCGATACCAACGATCTCTTCGATTTCTTCCGCTACGCGTTCCGGTTCTGCCGCAGGCAAATCGATCTTATTGAGAATAGGTACTACCTCAAGATCCATTTCGATGGCCGTATAACAGTTTGCCAATGTTTGAGCTTCAACGCCTTGACCTGCATCGACAACAAGCAATGCACCTTCACATGCCGCAAGAGAGCGTGATACTTCATAGGAGAAGTCTACGTGTCCAGGGGTATCGATGAAGTTCAGCTGATAGGTTTCCCCATCGTTAGCCGTGTAGTCAAGAGTAACACTCTGAGCTTTGATGGTAATACCGCGCTCGCGCTCTAGGTCCATTGAATCAAGAACCTGAGCCGCCATTTCACGGTCGCTTAAGCCGCCACAAACTTGAATCAGACGGTCAGACAGCGTGGACTTACCGTGGTCAATGTGGGCGATTATCGAAAAGTTACGAATGTGCTTCATAGATTTGATGTGGCTTAACTCTTAAAATGGGAAGTATAAAACGCCTGTTTGGTCACAGCGTTTCAATTTAGTTGGCAGATTCTACCCAATTTCCGTACGGTTCGCACCTTATTTAGACAATCGACTGCCCAAGTACTCGAATCAATACGACCTCTTGGCTCGATGCTTGCTCTAGTGGGCGAACTGACTTTCTAGCAATGAGAAAACCTAAAAATGAGAATAGCGCGGCGGAAAGAATCACGACGCCTTCGCCGGCTTCCAGTAAAGGTGCAAGCCAAAGTTGTCCTAACCCTGCACCAATAAACAAGAAAAACAGCGGCAATAAGTAAACCAGCGCTGCTGATTGCAGTAAACTCTTTTCCGGAAACCCAATTTCAACGACATCACCAGAATGAACTGATTCATTGGTATTTAAGCTCCAGATAAGCGCTTTACTGCCTATTGCGTTGCTCACGATACCCGTACCGCAACTCTTTTTGGATGCGCATGAACCGCAGCTGGTTTTTTGCTCACAACTCAACTGAACATGAAGCTGCTGACCTTGTTTTTCTACCGAGGTCACTGTCGCCAATGCCGTCATCATGGTGTTGTATTGGTCTCTGGATCAGTCATCGTGGCTTTTTTAACGCTATCAAGCGTGACAGATTGTGCAATTCTTTGTGCCGTCGCTGGCGGAATATCACCCACCACAGAAATTTGTCTATCGCCACTGACTACGCTGTGAACAGTGCGTCGGCCTTGGCGAATTAACTCACCTTTCAAGGAGTTATTGTCACGCTCGGAGACATACACCGAGAAGCTAAACAAGCCATCCGTGAACATCTGGCTTTCGACTATATTGTCAGTAGAAAACATACGATAGCGATTCAAATCCTTTGGCTCGAAGCCATTTGGGACCCAACCAACTTGCCAGTATGTCTCTTCAATATTGCCTTTTGGCAACGATAGGACAGCGGGTAGCTGTACTTTATCCAACGCGCTCAACATCTCGGCTACTTTGTCGTTAACCGAGTATGAGATGACTCGATATTGCTCGAGTATCTCGCCATCGCGATCTAACAAATCAGCACGTAATGGTAGCTTGCTCGTTTCATCAATCCACAAGACATACGAGTAACGAAGGCCATCTTTAGGTACGATCCTAAAAACTTGCGTCGCAGCGCCCGCTTCTCGAGCTCGGCCTACTCTAACATAGTCATAAAACTCACTAAGATGAGTAATGTCTCCATCAAGCAATGGCATTAACGGTGCCACCATTTTCCCTGACTCGATCGTAAAAGGATCCACGCCTGGTTCAATATAGCTGATCTCACTGCCTCGCCGAATGACTTCCCTTACTGGCCCACTCAAGTACACCAAGTGTGCAAGTTGTTGTGAGTCACTGCTCGCGTGGCGATAAAGGAGGGGTTCGATGCTATTCTTTTTAATCAGGATATAAGACAGTTCATAATTCGACTGCTGGCTTGCATCGCTCATTTGATGCAACAAAGCCTCCGCAGAAGTTTCTTCTGCAAAGGCTTTAGCACCAAACAAACTGAACAGCAGTAAAGAACTGGTCAGAAATTTCTTCATTCAATTACCGATTCTGGGTCAACATTCACTGTGCTTTGATGATCGCTGTTCAATCTCAGCTGCAGCTCATAATCTTGCAATAGTGCATTAACACGGCGTCGTTGCTCTTGAACATTCGCGGGTTCATGGCTTGTTTTTGCCACAGAATCACGCGTCAAGCTTACTGGCTCTGCGCTACCAGCAAACGGAATAGTTTGCAGTACAGGTAGCTGTTCGGCTTCCGGCTGCGTACCGTCTTGTCCAGAGTATTGCTGCACACCCAAGATGACGACCAGCGATACACTCGCTGCGATAGCCACTTGACCCAGCTGGCTTAACCAAGCTGGAAGCTGACGTTTGGCTTGACGAGGAGTCGGTTGAGACTCAATCGGTGTTGCCACGCCAATGTTATCTTCTAATGATGACGGAACGCCACTATGAACGGGTTCAGTCTCCAATGCTAGAGCGACACTTTCAGCGATATTCCAATCCAAACTTTTTGGCTCATCGCCACGCATGACATCACCAATTAAATGGTAATTTTGCCATGCCTCTTTGTTTTCCTGATCATTTTCTAGCGCTTCAATAAACGCCTCATCGACCAAGTCTCCATCCATGAATGCTGAAAGCTTTTGTTTGTCAGCCATTATATTCACCATAAGTTGTTACTGGTTTTAGCGTTGAAGAAGAGGCTTAATCTTCTTCTCTACCGCTTCACGAGCACGGAAGATACGCGAACGTACCGTTCCTACTGGGCAATCCATTACTTCAGCGATGTCCTCATAACTTAACCCATCGAGTTCTCGTAGAGTCATCGCCGTCTTAAGGTCTTCTGGTAACGCTTCAATTGCAGCAAACACCGTTTGCTTCAATTCATTCGACAACGTTAAGTTCTCAGGGTTCGAAATTTCTTTCAATGCGTTATCAGATTCATAAAATTCTGCATCTTCTGCATCCACATCCGTCGCAGGCGGCCTTCTGCTCTGGGCGACGATATGGTTTTTAGCCGTATTGACTGCGATGCGATACAACCACGTATAAAAGGCACTTTCACCTCGAAACGTTGGGATCGCTCTATACGCCTTAATAAATGCTTCTTGGGCGATATCTGCGACATCACCAGAGTTGCTCACGTATCGTGATATGAGATTGCAAACCTTGTTTTGATAGCGCAAAACTAACAGATTAAATGCTTGTTTATCTCCACTTTGAACGCGCTCAATCAGCACCTGATCGGTTGGCTGCTCGTTCATTCGAGCGTTCACTCCTATTCGTTCTTACCCTTACCTTCTCAGATATGAGTATTAATAATGCATATTGTAGTCTTGACACCACCGCTAACATGAGCACTATTGTGACTCTAGGCAAAACAGAAAGTTCAAAACTTTCTGCGTTTTTTTGCGATGAATCATTCACAATGTATTTTGGCGTCGACTACAATGTTGTCAATTTACAAGAATGGATTACTTAGCCCATTAACACAATCGATTTTTCAACGTGTTATCGCCTCTGTAGTCCTTGTTGAAAGTGCCCTTCGCCAGCTGTATTAATCAGCTCTTTATCGCGCACTTTTTATCTAGGTAGGGCCTCGTTGCTCTACTGTAGGTTAGGATTTTAATTGAATTATGAACACAAACCGAGAGCATCTTTGTGATGTTTTAGTCATAGGAAGTGGCGCTGCTGGTCTATCACTCGCATTGAGAGTCGCAGAACGCGCTAAGGTCATCGTGTTAAGCAAAGGTCCTCGAAGTGAAGGGGCAACCTATTACGCTCAAGGTGGCATTGCTGCTGTTTTTGATGAATCAGACAGCATTGAATCACACGTTAATGACACCAATATTGCGGGCGCAGGTCTATGTGAGGAAGAGACCGTTCAGTTTATTGCGGAGAACGCTAAAGAATGCGTCCAATGGCTTATCGATGGAGGCGTACCTTTTGATCAGGTCGAAACGGATAAAGGCGAACAGCCTCGTTATCACTTAACACGTGAAGGCGGTCATAGCCATCGTCGTATCCTGCATGCTGCGGATGCGACTGGTATGGCGATGCAGACCACCTTGCAAGATAACGTCAATAGCCACCCAAACATTGAGATCCTTGAGCGCTATAACGCCCTTGATCTGATCGTGGACGAAACGGCTGATGACAAGGCAAACAACGTCGTTGGTGCCTATATTTGGAACCGCAACAGAGAACATGTGGAAACGGTTCGAGCCAAGTTTGTCATACTGGCTACCGGTGGTGCATCAAAAGTGTACCAATACACCTCTAATCCAGACGTATCCTCTGGCGACGGTATCGCGATGGCGTGGCGCGCTGGCTGCCGAGTGGCCAATTTAGAGTTTAATCAGTTTCACCCAACGTGTTTATTCCACCCAGAAGCTCGTAATTTCTTATTGACTGAAGCCCTTCGCGGTGAAGGGGCATACTTGAAGCGACCTGATGGCTCTCGTTTCATGCCCGATTTTGACGAACGTGGCGAGTTAGCACCGCGCGATGTGGTCGCGCGTGCGATAGACTTTGAAATGAAACGACTTGGCGCTGATTGCATGTATCTAGACATCAGCCACAAGCCTGAAGCATTCATCACCAAGCACTTCCCAACCATTCATATGCGCTTGCAAGATCTAGGCATTGATATGACCAAGGAGCCGATTCCAATCGTACCTGCGGCTCATTACACTTGTGGCGGCGTGATGGTCAATCAAGCAGGTCGTACTGATATTGACCAACTTTATGCCATCGGTGAGGTAAGTTACACTGGTTTACATGGCGCAAACAGAATGGCTTCTAATTCATTGTTAGAATGCGTGGTTTACGCATGGTCAGCGGCAAATGACATCCTCGCCAAGCTCGATGACGTGACCCTGCCAGGTGAACTCCCAGCATGGGACGAAAGCCAGGTAAGCAACTCTGACGAAGAAGTTATTATTCAACATAACTGGCATGAGCTACGACTCTTTATGTGGGATTACATGGGCATTGTTCGAACGGATAAACGCCTAGAAAGAGCACTACGACGAATTCAATTGCTGCAACAAGAAACCCATGATTATTACAGTAACTTCAGGGTGTCAAATAACCTTCTTGAGTTGCGTAACCTACTGCAGGTTGCTGAACTTATGGTGCGGTGTGCCATGCAACGCAAAGAAAGTCGCGGGCTTCACTACACGCTGGACTACCCTGAAATGCTAGAAACAAGCACGCCGACAATTCTTACTCCCGAAAAATAATGGCCTGCCTGCGCAGAGCTATATGGGTAAGATGAAGATTGAGTAAGGGCCACACTTCAAAAAGCAGTCATTCACGTGACTGCTTTTTTATTGTCACGACAAAATGGCGGTAGGCCGACTCATCACAACTCGATCGCCATAAAATAAAACGGGCACCGTTTTGATCTCTAATCCCAATACACCACTCGCTCAAGTACAACGTAAATACAGGCTGAATAAAGGGGGAGTCATTGTAATACCACTGACCGCTTTTCATCATCAGCGTCCCCTGAATCGGAGGGTATAAACAATTGGGTCTGAAATAATTAGCGCTGACTAAATCGTTAGAACGGGTTAAATAGCTAAGCAAAAAGATACTCAGCACTAAGGGGATAGGCGTAAAGACAACGGTGACAATAAGTAAAATAAAGCAAAAGACATTCATCGCAAAAGCGGTGAAAGAGAAACAAGCATGTAGGTAAGTGTGTTGAAAACGGCACTTACCTAAATCATAAGATTTTACGGTCTTAATCTCTTGAATCGCCTACTGGGTTATCGGACCTTACTCAGATTATGGGCAACAATTTTATCAACCATCGATGCATGCCCCAGATTTTCACTACGTCCATGCCCCATGATCCATGTAAATAAATCGGGATCCTGACACTCCAGTAAGGACACAAAATCATTTTGCTCTTGCCCAGTAAGTTGGTCAAAGCACTCTTCAAAGAACGGCATCACCACTACATCAAGCTCCAACATACCTCTACGACATGCCCATTTTATCCGTGCTTTTTGTTCCTTAGAGTACATCGCCTTCTCCATTTACCACTAAGTTTGAGCTGAGTGTAACAAGCAACTTTCGCTGTCACCACTGGTTACATCACACAATCTGTACTTCTATCACAACAATTCGTGCAACAACATTCAGCTGACAAATCTCGCTCCGCGCATTACCATATTCATAACGCAATCAAACGAGACCCCTAATTATGGACTGGCAACCTAACACTCAGTCGTTCGACGATATTCCTTCTGCAGAACTTCCTGATTTGGTTCTGACGTTACTCCCATCTTGGGGTGCCATCGACATGTCTGGTGATGACAAAAAAGCTTACCTGCAAGGTCAAGTGACCTGTGATGTCGTCACTCTGGAGCAAGATCGCTCAACACTGGGTGCGCACTGCGATGCAAAAGGCAAGGTCTGGAGCATCTTCCGCTTGTGCCACACTCAAGGTGGCTACTCGATGATTCAGCCACGCTCTGTCCTAGAAAAAGAACGCACTGAACTCAGTAAATACGCGGTTTTTTCAAAGGTGGATATTTCCACCAGCGACAAACAACTTATTGGCGTATTAGGCAACCAAAGCGATACTTTCATTACTTCGCTCTTTCCTAGTCAAGGAGACGTTCGCACCTCGGGAGGCCAAACGGCGATTAAAGTCAGCAATGACCGTTGGATGGTACTCGCCTCAAAAGATTGGCTGCAGCAGAAACTCAGCGGCGACACGTTAACATGGGCAGATGAATCGCTTTGGACAAGGCGTGATATTGAACAAGGCTTACCAACATTAAGCCCTGAACTGCAAAATCAACACATACCACAGGCTTTTAATTTACATGCTTTAGAGGGTATCAGCTTTACTAAGGGGTGTTACACAGGCCAAGAAACCGTAGCTCGAGCCAAGTATCGCGGTATTAACAAGCGCATGTTGAGCACGCTATCTGGTTCAATGGGTAGCACGGTTTCTAACGCTGATACGATAGAACTTGAGCGCTCTGTGGGAGAGAATTGGAGAAAAGCGGGCGACGTTTTAGCCCACTATCAATTTGCTGACGGTACGCTGATCGTCTCTGCAATTCTACCCAATAACCTAGATGCCGAGACGCAATTTCGTTTAGTGTCATCACCGAACGATCGCTTGGTACCAGTGACACTCCCTTATTCACTTGATGCTGAGTAACCATGCTCTCCACTCCTGTCACTCGCTACCTTCAGCAGCGTAAGATCCCTTATCGGATACTCATGCAAAACCAAGCCACCGCTTCAGTTCAAGAAGCGGCGGTGTTGCGAGGTATCAACCCTGAGATCATGGTCAAAAGCATTGTGTTACGCGATATGGGGGGGCAGTATGCTTTAGCATGCTGCCCTGGCAATGAATCCATCGACCCTAAAAAAGTACGAAGCATACTCTCGACTCGTCGCATGACCTGTGCTTCTCGTGATGAAACTGAAATGGTCACCGGCTCAGTGATTGGTACCGTTACTCCACTCTTACTGCGTGAAACGATGCCTATTATCTTCGATACAAGTTTACAAACAAACTCAATGGTCACCATCAGCAGTGGCGACAAAAGGGCTGGGCTTATGTTGTTATTGCAAGATCTAGAACAATGCTGCCGTCCAGCCTGGGGAAACATCATCCGATAAAAGCGATCTTCATAACTTTTATATGCAAATCCCTGTCACATCGAAATCTAGTAGTGCGAGTTAGCTCAAATTTACAGCCTTTCGCAACTGAAATTTTAGTCAGAATAAAAGCATAAATAGTCATTTATCACTTTTTCGTTTAAAGTAGGCTCAGGCATCAATGAGCAACTCCGCTACGTTGATGTCACACTAGAGTGACGCTCTGCTTAGGCAGTAACTCCCTTTTGTGTAATGCATCTGTGACATTTGGCCCGCTGCGCGGGCTTTTTTTTTACTCTTCAACTCTCTCTTTATCCCAATCCCTAACGTGAATATCTTTACTGTTCTCATCATTAATCACATAAGAATGTAAAACTGTGTGTCCGAGTGAAAACTTTTCATCGGACTTCTGGTCTATAGATAAGAAGGGTCGCATTTACTGCACAAATAAAGGATATAAAATTCCAAATTGAGTGCATTTAGATTCATAACCTTGTCATGGAGAGACGTTTAAATCAGGCTCGTTTTTGAAGCCACCTGCGATCTAAAACCGTTTTTGAGCGGCATATCACGGGATCGTTTATCTCGAGCAATGAAATTGATAAACGCAGCACAAAACCGTGAATTAATGAGGTCAAATCCTCGTAAACACTGGTCAATCACACAATATAAGAAGGGTTTTATCTATAATCCTTCGTGCTCGGTAAACGATAAGGAAAAGTAAATGAGACTGTTTAAGCGCTATACACCAAGTATGATTGCTAAACATATAAGTCGACTATTTAAAGGACGAATTTATATCCATGGATTGGGAGGATTCGAGTTTGATAATGGCAAGCTCATCATACCTGCTCAAGCTGAAAAACGTCATTTCACAGCAGTAAAAGAAGTGAATCAAGAAATTAAGAAATTAAGGTGTGCCTACGCTTAACCAACAAGCTCAAGTTATCCAATTATATCGCGAGATATTTCGGCAAAAACACATTATCAATCTAAAGTGCATCATCACAATATCGCACAGCATAGACATAAAGAAAAAGGGCACTCATGCCCTTTTTTAGTTTCAATCGTTTGCTACCTTGATTCTAGGATTGTGCGCCCGAAATGGAACCTCATCACCCTGTCCTTTCGGTAATTATCCGCTTTGTTTGGCTCGTGACTTCGCCAATTCAGGCAATCGACCTTTCATCCCCAGAGCACGACTCATAATTTCTTGTTTCGCACCGGGTAACTGGCCAACTAAGCGCATCCCCAAACTGCGCACCATTTTTTTCGCTGGATTGTCGCCATCAAATAGGTCTTTAAACCCTTGCATAGCCGCTATCATTTTGGCCGCTTCCGTTTTTCGCCAACGTTCAAACTCTCTTAAATGACGCTTACGTCCAATATCCTTGCCGGCTTTCCACAATTTAATTAACTCTTGTGACAAGCTTGCTGCATCCAAAAGGCCAAGATTAACCCCCTGCCCAGCTAACGGGTGGATGGTATGAGCCGCATCGCCAATCAAGGCGACCCTGTCAGTGACAAAATCTCTGGCATAGCGCATTTTCAAAGGAAAAACGCGGCGCTCAGACGTAAGTTCACACAACCCTAATCGTCCATCAAACTCAGCAGTCACTGCTTTGTTAAATTCAAGCGCAGACATTTTAGCCAGCTTCTCCGCTCGAGTTGGGTCGGTTGACCAAACGATCGAACAAAGGTTTTTATTATCGAGAGGGAGAAAGGCCAACGGTCCTTGAGGGGTGAATACTTGTCTTGCAACCCCGTCATGACTGACATCGACCTTTATGTTCGCAACCAAAGCGCTGTGTCCATAATCCCAGTGAGTCAATGGAATGCCTTGTTGATCTCTTACCCAAGAGTTTGCTCCATCGGCGCCAACCACAAGTTTACTGGTTAATGCCATACCATTGTCTAGGGTCATCCAAACCTCACTCTCCCCTACTGCCATTGATTGGCAGCGGTTAGGCATGAAGAACGTCACATTGCTTTGTTTTTCAACTTGAGCAAGCAGCGCTTGTTGAATTAATGTATTTTCAACAATATGCCCCAGGTTAGGTTGTGAGAATTGACGCGCAGAGAACTCGATTCGAGCAAAACTATCTTGTTCCCACACTTCCATCGCATGATAAGCGGCACAGCGATGCTTTGTAATCGCATCCCATGCCCCTAAATTCTTTAATATGGTTTCACTGGCACGACTGAGTGCTGAAACACGAATATCCGGCTCATCTGGCAACGACGTTGAGGGCGCAGTTCCTTCAATAATCGCAACTCGAAGGTCAGTATCCTTGAGGGAGCGCGCCAGCGCCAATCCGACCATGCCACCACCCACAATGGCTAAATCATAACTTTGCATAATTTTGTGCTACCTATTCACGACGCCAAGCGCTCGATTGAAAAGCGGTGACTTGATAAGAGGAAACGTATCTAAGATACCTAACCCAATATTACGTCCCAGCCGAAACGCTAATAAATCATTTGAAAAAACTTGGACAAGATTTGATGTCATCCCTATCGTCATCTTTCTATCTTGCTCTCGCTGTCTTTGGTATCTAATAAGATTAGCGTAATCCCCCACATCTTTGGTGTTCTCGAGCAATGAATCAACCAAAGTCGCAATGTCGCGAATACCTAAATTAAACCCTTGTCCCGCAATAGGATGAAGCGTCTGCGCGGCATTACCTACAGCAGCGAATCGATGAGAGGCAATCGATTCTCGGTAGCGCAAAGACAACGGATAGTGCGCAATGCTGCCCACTTTTGTAAATTGCCCTAAACGCCACCCAAAGGCATGTTGTAGTTTTTTCAAGAACTCAGACTGAGACAGCGTCAACACCTGCTGAGCGTCTTCAGGCGGCATGCACCACACCAATGAGCTGCGGCTTTGGGTCATTGGCAACAAGGCAAGTGGTCCCTTGGCGGTAAAACGCTCAAAGGCACGCCCTTGATGCAACTCGCTCGTCACAACATTAGCAATGATGGCAGTCTGATTAAAATCAACGCTCTGTTGTTCCAGCCTAACCGAGCGGCAACTTACTGACTCCGCCCCATCTGCAGCGATCACAAGCTTGGATTGCAGCACCGTTTGCTTTCCATCGGCTGAAGATAGTATCACCTTGGCAATGTCTTGCTCTCGCTGGATAGCTTCGACTGAATACGGACAAAAAACATCAATCTGATGACGTTGTGTCAAATGTTGATTGAAGCGACGACCAATTTCCGCCAGTTCAACCACATAGCCCATCGCTTCTAGGCCTTCTTTTTCGGCATAGAAATCGGTCATACCAGCATGACCTTGGTCAGAGACATGAATATGGGTAATCGGTGTGGCATGATCCTTTATAAGAGGCCAAAGGTGGTAATGCTTAAGAATGGCAACGGTGCCATAAGAGAGCGCAATGGAGCGGGCATCAAAACCAGGGTGGGCTTTATGTTCCGCTTGATATGGCTCTACAATAGCGATGTTCAACGAATGGTGGCTACAATGGTCTAACGCCATCGCTAGGGTTGCCCCTGCCATTGCGCCGCCAGCAATCACAATATCATACAGTCTCGACACGAGGTGATCTCTTCAAATAATAGCGAAAGATTAATGGATCGTTGGAGCATCCGCTTGTTTCGTCGGCTTTACACCAAATTCAGCATGTAGAATTAATACACAGGCTTTCACATGTTCGATCACCTGTTCGAACAATTGTGCCTGCTCTTCAAGATCATCGTCTTCATCAACACCCAACTTGGCAATCTCTTCTAGGTCACCCAGTGCTTCTTTACTTTGTTCTGATGCTTTATTGAGTTGAGTACTCACTAAACCAAGGCCAGAAATGAAATGATTCACCCACTCACTCAGTCCATCCGCCTTTTCAATCAAAGTGGCATCAACGTCCTCATCTGGAATAAAAAGCGACAATTCAAAGCTATTCTCTTCCGTCAGCTCATCTATTGCGTGCGTTAATATGGTTTTAGCACGAGCAATAGCAGAAACCGGCCAACCCATCCCATCATTGGTGTAATCAAATATCAATGGCTGCCAACTATCATCATTTAGGCCTAACCCACCGCTCAACATCCCGACCAATAATCCATGCAACTCTGCAGGGCTAACCGAGAGTCCAGCCTGCTGCAATTCAGTCGCGACAGTAATGTAATTTGGCAATGTGGTATCGGTCATAGTGGCTCTCATCTATTCTTTGGTGATGCTCCTTTACAACGTATCGACGTCGTGATTGACGTAGGAGCTATCTTAATTTGATGGGTAATGCTATCACTTCCCACCGCGAGCGAAAATGGCATTCACCTCGTTTCTGGGTAGCTTTTGTTCGAATTGTCGATTTCCTGTGTGATTAAACACGCATTTAGCATTGAGTCATCAGAAAAGCTTGAATCTTAATGAGCGTTTACCTATAGTTTCCTCCTCAGATTACCTTTGTTGGTGATAACCAAAAGAGTTCTTGTCATTATGGAAAATCAAGCAGTCGAAGTGGAAATACTAGGCAAATTGACGCGGGTAAATTGCCCAGCAGGTCAAGAAGAAACCTTGATCCAAGCGGCAAAAGACCTTGATATCCGATTGCAAGAAATGACTCAACGGACTAAAGTGACGAATGAGCTAAAGTTGCTCACCATCGCAGCACTTAACATGTCCTACGAGCTGAATACAAAAAGTGACGAGGTGCAACAAAATACCTCTCATCTTACCGAGCGAATGGAACAGCTCGCGGCATCACTTGATGATGCCATTAGTAATGTAAAACAAGGACAGTAAACTCATTTACCCTGGGGTGTTTGTCAGAGGATTTAAGTCCCTGAGCCGATAAGCAATCCTTAAGGGTTAGTATTTGATGACTATTGAGCAAGCTCGGCTCGTACCGAGAAGCCTACGGTTAACTTTGCTGATCCGCCTTGAACCAGCAGGTTCAAGGGCCACAATCTTCAACGGCACTTTGGGGTATTCCTTATGTCTGTCAGTACTCGACAACATATACGCACGGACATCCGACGCCTTCGTCGGGCTATTCCGCACAGCAAACAAGTCAGGTTTGCTCAGCAACTTTTGCAGCAATACCAATCCCTCAACGAGTTAACTGATGCTAAACGTATCGCCCTATACCTATCGGCTGATGGTGAGCTAAGTACTCAACCCCTTATTGAATGGCTTTGGCAACAAGGCATCGAAGTCTACCTACCTGTCATTCACCCATTTTCGAAAGGCCAACTACTTTTTCTTCGTTACACCCCAACGACACCGCTTATCCATAACCAATACAATATCCTAGAGCCTCAGCTCGACCAACGTAGCATTTGCCCTGTACGACAACTCGATATCATTTTTACCCCTTTGGTTGCGTTTGATGAGCAGGGAAACCGATTAGGGATGGGCGGCGGTTATTACGATCGCACACTAGCGCCATGGCAAGATAATCGACGTGGGCCTCAAGCCATTGGTTTGGCACATAATTGCCAAAAAGTTGCGGCGGTTCCTAGTGAATCTTGGGATATTCCGTTACGGACCATCATGACACCAGAGCGGATCTGGCGTTGGTAAGCGCAACCGGTTAATCCTACTATTGATAGCCTATTGGCTTCTCGTCATCAAGGTTTCACCTTCCCATCGACGGTATTGCTTGTAAGTATCGGAAAACATCACATCTCAGACCAACAGAGCAACCGATTGCTAAACGTTGCTTTTTTTTGAGTTTGCTCGATTTTAAGCGCAAATCACTCTCATTTTGATATATAATTTGCCCGCATTTTCACCCTAACTTTCTAACTGGAATTTCAAGCATGACTCAAGACGAGATGAAAAAAGCAGCTGGCTGGGCCGCTCTTAAATACGTAGAAGAAGGCAGTATTGTCGGCGTGGGTACAGGTTCTACCGTGAATCACTTTATCGATGCTTTGGGCTCGATCAAAGATGATATCAAAGGCGCTGTGTCTAGCTCTATTGCTTCAACTGAGAAGCTAGAAGCACTAGGTATTGAGATTTTTGAGTGCAATGACGTCTCGATGCTTGATGTATATGTAGATGGTGCGGATGAAATCAATCCAGCAAGAGACATGATCAAAGGTGGTGGCGCAGCCTTAACTCGCGAAAAAATTGTGGCTGCCATCTCTAAAAAATTCATTTGTATTGTCGACGGTACCAAAGCGGTAGATGTACTCGGTGAATTCCCACTTCCAGTGGAAGTGATTCCGATGGCTCGTTCGTACGTCGCTCGTGAATTAGTAAAACTAGGCGGTGACCCAGCGTACCGTGAGGGTGTAATTACTGATAACGGAAATATGATTCTTGATGTCTACGGGATGAAAATCACCGATCCTAAAGACATGGAAGACAAGATAAACGCCCTTGCTGGTGTGGTTACCGTTGGGCTCTTCGCCCACCGCGGCGCGGATGTCGTCATTACCGGGACACCGGAAGGTGCAAAAATCGAAGACTAATTCGATTTTACGTCATTTGATTACAAACGGCACATCCAGTGCCGTTTTTTCTCCTTATCTATAAGAAAATTATTCCTTATTCCGTAATTTTCTTACCCAAATAGAAAATTATTTGTTACTTTATTGGTTAGAAGACGCACAAGGAAAACGTTTGCCTAAGCAGTAAGAAGCTCCCTCCTTGAAGTTCTCGCTGTCAACTGTGCGCGCGATTGCCCCATTTCCATTTTAAGGACGAGTTAAATGGCCAGAGTTTCACTGAATAAAGACAAAATAAAAATCCTCCTGCTTGAAGGCCTGCACCCTTCTTCTGTTGAAGTTTTACAAGCCGCTGGATATACCAATATCACCTATCACAAAGGTTCACTTCCAGAAGATGAGCTATTAGAAGCCGTAAAAGATGCACACTTTATTGGTATTCGCTCTCGCACCAACCTGTCAGCTGAAGTCATTAACGCCGCCGAGAAGCTGGTTGCTATCGGTTGTTTTTGTATTGGTACGAACCAAGTTGATCTAAAAGCTGCCGCTGAACGCGGTGTGCCGGTATTTAACGCGCCATTTTCGAATACTCGAAGCGTTGCGGAATTGGTGCTGGGTCAAACCCTTCTGCTACTTCGTGGTATTCCAGAGAAAAATGCGCTTGCTCATCGTGGCATTTGGAAAAAAAGTGCTGATAGCTCAAATGAAGCCCGTGGTAAACGCTTGGGTATTATTGGTTATGGTCATATCGGTACTCAGCTAGGTATTATTGCTGAAAACCTTGGTATGCGTGTTTATTTTTACGATATCGAGAATAAGCTCTCCCTTGGAAATGCCACTCAAGTCCACAACATGACGGACCTTCTGAATAAGTGTGATGTCATTTCATTACACGTACCAGAAACACCAGAAACTAAAAACATCATGGGTGAAGCTGAGTTTGCTCGCATGAAGCCAGGGGCTATTTTCATTAATGCTGCCCGCGGCACAGTTGTGGATATTCCAGCGCTCTGTGCAACACTCGAAGCTGGCCATCTTTCTGGTGCCGCTATCGATGTCTTCCCGGAAGAACCAAAAACGAATGCAGACCCGTTTGAATCACCGTTGATGAAGTTCGATAATGTGATTCTGACTCCTCACGTTGGAGGTTCAACACAAGAAGCGCAAGAGAACATCGGCGTTGAAGTGGCTGGCAAACTGGCTAAGTACTCAGACAATGGTTCAACACTGTCTAGTGTAAACTTCCCAGAAGTGTCACTTCCGGAACATCGCGAGTGTTCACGCTTATTGCACATCCACCAAAACCGACCTGGCATCCTGACGCAAATTAATACCATCTTCGCTCAAGAAGGTATTAATATTGCTGGTCAGTACCTGCAAACGGCTGCAGATATTGGTTATGTGGTGATTGATGTAGAAACGGCTCGCTCAGAAGAAGCGCTAGCCCAGTTGAAGCAGATTGAAGGCACATTGCGCGCTCGAATTCTTCACTAACGTCAACAACACCTTGATGCTGAATAAAAATGCCCTTGTTAAGCAAGGGCATTTTTTTATTTAGACATTTTATAAACCACATCAACCCGGTCACGAATCGTGATCACTGAGTCCTGATAACTATTTGATTCTGATTTACTGTCCATCATCATGCTTCGCATCACGACAGGCTGATTCTGCGGTTGCTTATAAGTAATCTGCCATACTTGCCCTAACTGCTGAGCAAAGCCTTTTGCTAATGACTGTGCTTTTTGCTGTGCATCTTGAATCGCAGCGAGCCGAGCTTTTTCCTGATATTGGCTTTCATCTTTCACTTTTAAGCGAATATTATCAACTTGGTTAATTCCCGACGCTAATGCCGTATCCAGACAATCGTTCAGTTTTTCAATCTCCATAACCTGAACGGTCACTGTCCTAGACGCTCGATAACCAACGAGCTCTGGCTGGCTTTTATCCGGGTATTGATATTGAGGTGTCAGATACAAGTTTGAACTCTTAATATCATCTTTACTCACACCAGCATCTGCCAACTTCGCCAAAAAAGTATCCACTACCGAATCCACATCTTCCTTGGCCTGATCAGCATTTAATTGCGACTGGACAACTTTTACCGAAAACTCCGCCATATCAGGCGTTGCCTCCACTTGGCCATACCCTGTTGTCATAATGTGGGGGAATGCCATTTGACTCGCAAAACTCGGCAATGTAACTAAGCTGGCTGCCAAGGCGCAAACCGTCAACGTTGATTTCATTATATGTTCCTCATTTAACCAAGGGTTTATTATTCAATATTAGGCACATGGAATGCCTATAGGTTCCGTGGAAAAAGGAACCTGACAGTATTATGACGTTTCTCACTACTTGCGCTCGCCTTGTGATCTTACCTTTATTGATCAATCAACCGTCCCTATCACACTCTTTTTCTTAATAGCGCTGTACTTTTAAACCATGCAGTATTTCTAAATAGCACCGACGAACGGCCTCATTGAGGCAGGTACTCGTGGGCATAATTCGTAATTGCCTGAGAGAGCTCGCCAAGCACACCACTTTCTAGCTGCCAATGGTGCCAATAAATACGATGTGATAACTCGACATTTGGTGTGAGCTCTATCAAGGCTCCACTCTCCAATTCATCTTGGATCTGCAACTTAGGAATCAGACAATATGCCACCCCAGCCACGGCTAGCTTCACAAAGGCTTCAGAGCTGCGTACCGTGTGCTTTAATATACTGCCAGGCATAATGCTAAAATGTTGATTAACAAAATGCTGATGCATCTTATCGTGCTGATCGAATGCCACTGCTGGTGCCTTGATTAAGGCTTCTCGATTCACACCGTGGCTAAAGTAACGCTTAATAAAACTCGGGCTTGCAACGCAAAGATAATCCACTCTACCTAAGTAATCCGCCACGCACCCTGGAATAGATTGAGACTCTAAGCTGATCGCTCCAACGACCTCGCCGTTTTTTAGCTTTTCAATCGTCCGCCCTTCATCATCAACAATAAGATCCAGCTCAATACGTTTCGACTCGATCAATGGAAATAAACTCGGCAATAACCACGTCGCCAAACTATCGGCGTTGGTTGCAAGAGAGACAGACAAAGGCTTACCTCCCACATCGTCGGTGAGCTCCGGCACCAACTCTTGTTCTAGTAAACGAACTCGCCGATACAGACCAAGTAGTTTCTTTCCTACCGCTGTCGGTCGTGGTGGTTGCTCTCTCACTAGTACTGGTTGTGCTAACCACTTTTCGAGTTGTTTTACTCGTTGAGAGACGGCGGACTGGGATATGTACAGGTGCTCAGCCGCCCTCTCAAAGCTTCGTTGTTCGACAATCGCATCCAACGCTTCTATCCATTTGTAATCAAGACCACGCATTACACACCTAATTAGCAATTCTAATATTGCATTAATATTATTAATTTAACTAATGATAGTAAAAACACTATTCTCTCGCTCTCTTTAATTGAGTTAAGTAGGAAATAAAGTGAATTTTTGGGTGCTTCTTCAAGGTTTTGGTTTAGGTGCGACAATGATTATCCCAATCGGCGCTCAAAACGCCTTTGTATTGAATCAAGGGATTAAGCGTAATCATCATCTCACGACAGCAACGGTCTGTAGCTTTTTAGACGCCATATTTATTTCTCTTGGCATATTTGGTGGAGGGGCGATCCTTTCACAAAGTGAGTGGTTACTTACCTCTGTAACGATAGGCGGCATCTTGTTTCTTACTGGCTATGGCCTACTTTCTTTAAAAAGCGCTCTAAAAGCTCGTCCAGATAACGAATCGAAGAATGAAGTAATATCAAAAGGTAAACGTACCGTCGTACTCGGAGCACTCGCTGTTACCGTACTCAACCCACATTTATACCTTGATACTGTTGTTATTCTTGGCTCCATTGGGGGACAATTTGAAGGTCAAGATCGAATCGGGTTTGCCTTAGGTACGGTGATGGCTTCATTTGTATGGTTTTACTCGTTATCGATCGGCGCGGCAAAACTCGGTCCGACGCTGTCTAAGCCTGCGGTTAAAAAAAGCATCGACTTAGCGGTAGCGGCGATGATGTTTTTCATCGCAATTCTACTCACCAATGGGCTCATGAAGTAACAAGATGAATAAGACTCAAGAGATTTACCTTACCAACACCACGATGCTGAGCACGTTAGCGATCCCTTACCAACAGTGGCAACATGAACCTATCTTAGATTTTGCTACCGATGAACGGATCGCGAAGCAATTAGGGTGGACAGGCACCCACAGTAAAAGCCTCTTCTTAAAAAAGAAAGGTGGGGGTTATGCGCTGTACCTCACCGATAAAGACAGCCGGTTAGATAAAGTAGCATTAAAAGAAGTGCTTGGTAAAAGAACGTCGATTTGCAGTAGCGATGAAATGACACAACAAATAGGGTGTGTGCCCGGCGCTGTTTGCCCCATCGGTCTCCCTGAAGATATTACTATTATCGTTGATAGTGCACTGTTCAGTGCAATAGAAATCTTGTACACCCCTGGGCTACCAGAATGGACATTCGGATTATCCGGCGAGAACCTGAGGTTACTGCTAAGCCAATTGCCAAACGAAATTCTACTCATAAAAAAAGGTGAAGCGTAATGCTTCACCTTATTCTAATCACGCCCACAAAGCGTGTTAGTCAGCTTTATTCAGGTGTACATCCATCTGAGGGAATGGAATCTCAATACCCTCAGCGTCCAATGCTTCTTTAATAGCTTGTAGCGAATCAAAGTACACATCCCAGTATTGTTCAGTACGAACCCAAGGGCGAACAACAAAGTTTACTGACGAATCAGCCAATGCAACCACACCGACCGTAATGCCTGGCTCTTTAAGTATGCGCTCATCAGACTCAAGCGTTTTGCGAATGACCTCTTGTGTTTTTTTAAGGTCTGCGCCATACGAAACACCAATCACGTGGTCAATACGACGTGTCGCGTGACGAGAATAGTTGGTGATGGGTGAACCAATCACTGAGGCATTAGGAACGACAACCATTTTGTTGTCTGGTGTTGTCAAAATCGTTTGAAAAATCTGGATTGCATCGACAGAACCCGCAACACCACCAATCTCAACATAATCACCAGATTTGAATGGACGGAACGCAACAATCAACACACCAGCTGCGAAGTTAGACAGCGAGCCTTGCAGCGCTAAACCAATCGCTAAACCTGCCGCACCAATCACCGCAACAACGGATGCAGTTTGCACTCCAACTCGACTTAGCGCCGCAATCAGAACAATAACAAATAATGTGTAGCGAACAATGCCATGCATGAACTCAACGACAGCCCGGTCCATCTTTTTCTTCTGCAGGACCTTGGATACGCTGTTTGCAATCGCTTTTACAAATAGGTTACCAATAAACAAAATCAAAAGCGCAGAAATGATGTTAACACCATATTGTACGAGTAGATCTGAGTTGTTCGTTAACCACTGCTCTGCTTTAGAAAGACCATCCACTAGCGGGGTCTGCAAATCCATTGATTCATCAGCCATATTATTCACCTCATCAAATAATTGTTCAATCTTATGCTCGACTGACAAGCGACCACTGCTTTGTTAGCCAAACCATTCCTTGGTCATACAACATTGAATATATTTATATTCAAGATACATTACTTAACAAAAGGTTACGCAATCACGTGACTTTGTGCCAGTTTTTTTCAACGCTTTAACTTTATTTTCATCATATACAAAAAAAGCCACTCAAATGAGTGGCTTTTTCAGCTGTCTATCAGTCAAATCTTATAGGATTTTAGACTTATAGTACGTCGATAGCGTTAAGGTCTGAGAATGCTTTCTCAAGACGAGTAACCATAGAAGCTTGACCAGCACGTAGCCATACGCGTGGGTCGTAGTACTTCTTGTTTGGCGCAGCTTCGCCAGTTGGGTTACCGATTTGGCCTTGTAGGAAATCGTGGTTTGCAGCTTCGTAAGTACGGATACCGTCCCATGTTGCCCACTGAGTATCAGTATCGATGTTCATTTTGATAACACCGTAGCCGATAGACTCTTGGATTTCAGCTTCAGAAGAACCTGAACCACCGTGGAATACGAAGTTAAGTGCATTAGGAGCAATGCCAAACTTCTCTGCACAGTATGCTTGAGAATCACGTAGGATTGTTGGAGTTAGTACAACGTTACCCGCTTGGTAAACACCATGTACGTTACCGAAAGAAGCTGCGATAGTGAAACGTGGGCTGATAGCCGTTAGTTTCTCGTATGCATATGCTACGTCTTCTGGAGAAGTGTAAAGCTCAGATGCATCCATATCAGAGTTATCTACGCCGTCTTCTTCACCACCAGTACAACCTAGTTCGATTTCAAGAGTCATACCCATTTTCGCCATGCGAGCTAGGTACTTACCAGAAATTTCGATGTTCTCTTCTAGAGACTCTTCAGAAAGGTCAATCATGTGAGAAGAGAAAAGAGGCTTACCAGTTTCTGCGAAGAACTCTTCACCAGCGTCTAGTAGTCCGTCGATCCAAGGTAGCAATTTCTTCGCTGCGTGGTCAGTGTGAAGAATCACAGGAACGCCGTAAGTAGCCGCAACCGCGTGTACGTATTTTGCACCCGCTACAGCACCAAGGATTTGTGCACCTTGACCTTCAAGTTTCACGCCTTTACCAGCAAAGAAACCCGCACCGCCGTTAGAGAACTGAACAACAACTGGCGCTTTAACTTTAGCTGCCGCTTCTAGAACACCATTGATAGAATCAGTGTTTACTACGTTTACCGCAGGAAGAGCAAATTTGTTTTCTTTTGCTACTTCAAAAACTTTCTGTACGTCATCGCCAGAGATAACACCTGGTTTTACGAAGTCGAAGATCTTAGACATGGAGTAAGTCCTATTTTGTGTCGTTTTAAATAAAAAATGGCAATCGTTTGCTCACAACGGGCGCATTGTAACAAAAATAAATACCCGATGCAGCATAGATAAAAGCGAGCCATAAGCCCGCTTTATTAAAAATAATTATGCTTTTGCGCGCTCTTCAAGCATCGCTACTGCTGGTAACACTTTGCCTTCAACAAACTCAAGGAAAGCACCACCGCCAGTTGAAATATAAGACACGTCAGCTTTAATGCCAAACTTGTCGATTGCCGCTAGCGTGTCACCGCCACCTGCAACTGAGAAACCTTCTGATTCAGCAATCGCTTTAGAGATACCAGCCGTACCTGCTTCAAAGTTTTTGAACTCAAATACGCCAACAGGACCATTCCAAAGAATCGTTTTTGCGTTGCCAATGATTTCAGCTAGTGCCGCAGTAGAATCTGGGCCAAGGTCGAAGATCATATCGTCGTCTTGAACTTCAGAAACGTGCTTGATTTCTGCTTCTGCATTTTCATCAAATGCTTTTGCACATGCAACGTCAGTCGCCACTGGAATCGCACATTCTTTCATAAGTTTCTTCGCTGTCTCAACAAGGTCAGCTTCATATAGAGACTTACCTACGTTGTGACCTTCAGCCGCGATGAATGTGTTAGCGATACCGCCACCCACAACCAATTGGTCAGCAATCTTAGCAAGCGACTCAAGAACGGTTAGCTTAGTCGATACTTTAGAACCACCAACGATCGCAACAAGTGGACGAGCAGGGTTGTCCATTGCTTTGCCTAGTGCTTCAAGCTCAGCAGCAAGAAGAGGACCAGCACAAGCGATTGGCGCGTAAGTACCTACACCGTGAGTTGACGCTTGAGCACGGTGAGCCGTACCAAATGCATCCATAACGAAGATGTCACAAAGTGCTGCATACTGCTTAGAAAGTGCTTCTTCGTTTTTCTTCTCGCCCTTATTAAAGCGAACGTTTTCAAGAACCACCAACTCACCTGCGTTTAGCTCTAGGCCATTCACGTAGTCTTTTGCTAGCTTAACGTCACAGTCAAGTGCGTCGTTTAGGTAGTTTACAACAGGTAGTAGAGAGAACTCTTCTGCGTACTCGCCTTCAGTAGGACGACCTAGGTGAGAAGTCACCATAACTTTAGCACCTGCTTCTAGGCAAAGCTTGATGGTAGGTAGCGATGCAAGAATACGAGCATCTGAAGTTACTTTACCGTCTTTTACAGGAACGTTCAGATCAGCACGGATAAATACGCGTTTACCTGCTAGATCCAGGTCAGTCATCTTGATTACAGACATGTTTAGTCCTCTCAACTAAAAATAAATAATGTTTTTGAAAACTCGGCATCTTGCCAAGTTTATGAATTCATCAACTGCTTACTTATATTGAGCTAATCAATATTAATTTCAACCCTCAAAATTAATATTTTACCCAAGCTCAAGTAGCATCTTAAACTATTGCGACGCTTTCATGGCTAATGCCGTATCAAGCATCCGATTGGCGAAGCCCCATTCGTTATCACACCAGACCAACATTTTGACCAGACGCCCATCACTGACTCGCGTTTGCGTTCCATCAACAATGGCACTGTGTGGGTCATGATTAAAGTCGATTGAGACTAGCGGAGCTTCAGTATAGTCAACAATGCCGTCTAATGTACACCGAGAAGCGTTAATAATGACTTGATTTACGTCATTAACTTTCACATTCGTATTTATAGTTACACTTAGATCCATAGCGGTAACATTAACTGTTGGTACTCGGACAGAAATCGCTTCAAATTTGTTAGAAAATTTCGGAAATATTCTCTCAATACCCTTATGAAGCTTTGTATCAACAGGAATGATCGACTGGCTGGCTGCTCTAGTTCGGCGTAAATCAGTATGATAGGCATCGATGACAGGTTGATCATTCATCGAAGAGTGGATCGTGGTAATCGTGCCTGAATCAATGCCAAACGCATCATCAAGTACTTGTATTATAGGGACAATACAGTTCGTAGTGCACGAACCACTGGAAACAATCGTGTGCTCTTGTTTAAGAGAATCATGATTGACACCATAGATAATCGTATTATCTATGTCATTCGCGCCAGGATGTGAAAACAAAACCTTGTTCGCACCTGCCGCGATATGCTCTAGGCCGTCTGCACGACTCCCGAACACACCCGTACAATCAAGTACAATATCAACCTCTAGATTTCGCCAAGGAAGTAGGTTGATTTCCGCTAAATGCAAGATACGAATACTATCAAACTGACCATCTTGGTGGTTCACATAAAGGTGTTCTTGGTCATGAGTGATCTTTTTACCAAAACGACCATGACTCGTATCATATTGAAGCAGGTGCGCCATTGCTTCAGGTTGCGCCAATTCATTGACTGCGACGACTTTAATTTTATCGTTTTTGCCGCTTTCATAAATCGCTCGAAGTACATTTCGTCCTATACGCCCAAAGCCATTAATCGCTACCTTTAGCATCGTACAACACCTTTTTGTTCACATAATTAAGGCAAGCATATTAACTGATCAACATCAGTTTCGCATCCCGACTTAATCACACATACACAAGAATAATATCCAAGCATAAAAAAACCGAGCCACTAGGGCTCGGTTACTACAACAAAATGAAATAACTCAGCCTATCGCTTAAGCGAGTAATTCTTTTGCTGTGTTCACAACGTTTTCTGTTGTAAAGCCAAACATCTTGAATAGCTCACCTGCTGGTGCAGACTCACCAAATGTCGTCATACCGATGATCTTGCCACCAAAGCCAACATATTTGTACCAGAAGTCAGCAATACCGGCTTCAACAGCAATACGAGCGGTCACGTCAGATGGCAATACTGATTCACGGTACTGCGCATCTTGCTTATCAAACGCATCCGTTGCTGGCATAGAAACCACACGTACCGCTTTGCCTTCAGCAGTCAGTTGCGCAGCAGCTTCAACTGCTAGTTCAACTTCAGAGCCAGTAGCGATGATAATTAATTCAGGCTTACCTGCACAATCTTTCAGGATGTAACCACCCTTGGCGATGTTTGCTACTTGCTCTGCGTTACGCTCCTGCTGTGCTAGGTTCTGACGAGAGAAGATAAGCGATGTTGGACCATCTTTACGTTCAATAGCCAGTTTCCAAGCCACTGCCGATTCCACTTGGTCACATGGACGCCATGTGCTCATGTTTGGTGTTAGGCGTAGCGAAGCAATTTGCTCAACCGGTTGGTGAGTTGGGCCGTCTTCGCCTAGACCGATAGAGTCGTGCGTGTAAACCTGGATGTTCTGAACTTTCATCAGAGCTGCCATACGCATCGCGTTACGAGCGTATTCCATGAACATTAGGAATGTTGCACCGTATGGTACGAAACCACCGTGCAAAGCGATACCGTTCATGATCGCAGTCATACCAAACTCACGAACACCGTAATGAATGTAGTTACCAGAGAAGTCTTCAGCTGTTAGCGACTTAGAACCAGACCACATTGTCAGGTTAGAAGGTGCAAGGTCAGCAGAGCCACCCATAAATTCTGGTAGCATTTGACCAAATGCTTCTAGCGCATTTTGTGACGCTTTACGTGATGCGATGTTTGCAGGGTTAGCTTGAAGATCAGCAATGATTGCCGATGCTTTTTCTTCCCACTCAGCTGGCAGTTCGCCATTTGTACGACGAGTAAACTCAGCCGCAAGTTCTGGGTAAGCAGCTGCGTAAGCGTCAAACTTAGCATTCCACGCCGCTTCTTTTGCTGCGCCCGCTTCTTTTGCATTCCATTGTGCCGAGATATCAGCTGGAATTTCAAAAGGACCGTGCTCCCAACCCAGCGCTGCTTTAGTTGCTGCGATTTCATCAGCGCCTAGTGGTGCACCGTGGCAGTCGTGCGTGCCGGCTTTGTTTGGTGAACCAAAACCAATAACAGTTTTAGTACAAATAAGTGTTGGGCGAGGATCCGCTTTTGCCGCGATGATTGCCGCGTTAATCGCATCAGAGTCATGACCATCAACGGCAGGGATAACATGCCAGCCGTAGGCTTCAAAACGCTTAGGCGTGTCGTCAGAGAACCAACCTTCCACCTCACCATCGATAGAAATACCGTTGTCATCCCAGAAAGCAACCAGCTTACCAAGACCAAGAGTACCAGCCAAAGAGCAGGCTTCGTGAGAGATGCCTTCCATCAGACAGCCATCGCCCATGAACGCGTAAGTAAAGTGATCAACGATGTCATGACCTTCTTTATTAAATTGCGCAGCCAGTGATTTCTCTGCCATTGCCATGCCGACTGCATTCGTGATGCCTTGACCTAAAGGGCCTGTTGTCGTTTCAATGCCTGGAGCGTAGCCGTATTCTGGGTGACCTGGTGTTTTAGAGTGCAATTGACGGAAGTTTTTAAGATCGTCAATAGATAATTCATAACCACTTAGATGAAGCAGAGAATAAATCAGCATTGAGCCGTGGCCGTTTGACAAAATAAAACGGTCGCGATCAGCCCATTCCGGGTTTTGAGGATTGTGATTTAGGTGAGAGCGCCAAAGTACTTCGGCGATATCAGCCATACCCATAGGGGCACCTGGGTGACCAGAGTTGGCTTGTTGAACACCATCCATGCTAAGCGCGCGGATTGCATTAGCTAATTCTTTACGAGACGACATGTCTGCTCCTGAGTGCATTAAGCGAATTTCAAGTTGATTCCTTGCTGAACAATAATCAGCGGCAAGCATTGTCGCAAAGCCCCCTAACCTCTGCAAACTTTTTACCGATATTTTGAGTACTTTTGCTGTGTTTTTTTGCACGTTACACCCCTATCTGCCTTAAAATACGCAAACGTTTGGCTATAACTTAAAAGTAAAAATCGCTTGATTCTCACACATCGATGATTAAAATAGACGTCTAGATGTAGATACACCTACAAAATATCATTGAATTTTTTATAGGCCAGCACAATATCGCTGGCTTTATTAACTGTAATTGGAGCTCTCATGGCTAAGCACCTGTTCACTTCTGAATCCGTATCAGAAGGACATCCTGATAAAATTGCTGACCAAATTTCTGATGCTGTACTTGACGCAATTTTAGAGCAAGACCCGAAAGCGCGTGTTGCTTGTGAAACTTACGTAAAGACTGGCATGGTAATGGTTGGTGGTGAAGTCACGACCTCAGCGTGGGTAGACATCGAAGAGATTACTCGTGAAACCGTTCGCGAAATCGGCTACGTTCACTCAGATATGGGCTTTGATGCGGATTCTTGTGCCGTACTGAACACGATTGGTAAACAATCTCCAGACATCAACCAAGGTGTTGATAAAGCTGATCCAAAAGAACAAGGCGCTGGTGACCAAGGCATCATGTTTGGTTACGCAACTAACGAAACGCCAATCCTAATGCCGGCTCCTATTACTTACTCTCACTTACTTGTTAAAAAGCAAGCTGAAGTTCGTAAGAGCGGTAAGCTTGACTTCCTTCGTCCAGATGCGAAATCTCAAGTTACCTTCCAATACGACCAAGGTAAGATTGTTGGTATCGATGCGGTTGTACTTTCAACACAGCACTGCGATTCAGTCACAACACCTGATCTTCGTGAAGCGGTAATGGAAGAGATCATCAAGCCAGTTCTTCCAGCAGAGTGGATTAACAAAGACACCAACTTCTTCATCAACCCAACCGGTCGTTTTGTTATCGGCGGCCCTATGGGTGACTGTGGTCTTACGGGTCGTAAGATCATCGTTGATACGTACGGCGGCGCAGCTCGTCACGGTGGTGGTGCATTCTCTGGTAAAGATCCATCGAAAGTTGACCGCAGTGCCGCATACGCAGCACGTTACGTAGCGAAAAACATTGTTGCTGCTGGCATGGCAGATCGTTGTGAGATTCAACTGTCTTACGCCATTGGTGTTGCTGATCCTACGTCAATCATGGTGGAAACGTTTGGTACTGAGAAAGTCGCTCACGACATCATCATTGAAGCAGTTCGTCAGAACTTCGATCTACGTCCATATGGTCTTCAAGAGATGCTGAACCTGCTTCAACCTATCTACAAGCAAACCGCAGCTTATGGTCACTTCGGTCGTGAAGAATTCCCTTGGGAAGCGACTGACAAAGCAGCAATGCTGCGTGATTTCGCTGGCATCAAATAGCGATTAATTCCACGCTATAACTAAGCTCAAAGACTAAAAAGCCCTTATCATTTGATAAGGGCTTTTTTACTTCAGCGTAAAATATATTAACTTCAACTATTTCAACCGCTTTGTTGCAAATTTGTTAACTTAACACTTGTAACACGTCTTTTCTATCCAGCAAAAAATTGTGTTTTCTTCCGTCTCGGTCAATAGTTAACCATAAGAGGACCGATGCAGAATGAGAATAACGCGAACTCATCATCACGCATCCCGACTCCATTATGGGAACACGTTGCGCCAAATCGTGAGCGATAAAGCTCACAACAATCGTTCATTTCCCGACATCAGAGACGAAGGCCAGATTGTCAAATCAGGGAGGACATATGCCTCGAACCGCTCAGACTGAAGACTTCCAAAAGAAAGACGAAGTCAAAGATCAAGATTACGCTAAAACCATACCTTGTAACCAAGTGAGTATTTCTGCGCCTTTTCATTGGCTGGCACTTGGGCTTCATGACTTAGTAAAAATGCCCGTTATTAGCGCATTTTACGGGCTATGTTTTACCGCCGCCGCCGTGGCGATAGTTCAGCTTGTACAATGGCAAGGTACCCATCTTGTTATCATGCCAAGCCTAGTCGTCTATATGCTCATTGGCCCTTTCCTTGCGCTTGGGCTTTATGACGCGGCTTGGGAAAGAGAAAAAGGTCACAAAGCCAGCCTGTTTCATTCAATGAAAGCCATTGGCCGTAACTCAACCTCACAATGGGCTTTTGCCGTATTGCTTGCCGTCGCCATGATATTTTGGATGCGAATAGCCGCGCTACTGCACGCCCTATACCCTTCCGTTCAAGGCGCTCCGTTAACTGAATTTGCACCATTTCTTATCACAGGTTCTGTGATTGGTTTGGTGATAGCCAGTGTTATATTCAGCTTGTCAGCCTTCTCGATTCCTTTAATGATGGAGCGTAGAGTCGATGTAATGACAGCGGTGTTTACCAGTTTCAATGCCGTCAAATCTAATATCCCAGCCATGGTGGTATGGGCATTTATAATCTGTGGTGGAATCCTTATCGGGTTTGCTACCTTTGGCTTAGGGATGATGATAACCATGCCTATCCTTGGTTATGGAACCTGGCATGCGTACCACGAGGTGATAAAGAAGCGCCACCATCCTTAGCCTTGCTTGATTTACTCATGGACTACAATACAATAACGCCCTCTTTGGGCGTTATTGGGTTTTCGGTGTGCATCCGTCGTTATCTACAGATTTACAATACTTAGCATCAAAACGACTGGCTCATTGCATATCGGTTGCTGAGCAGTATTTTCAACAGACATTCCCTATCCCATCACTCAGTTTTAAACTCAAAGGAAAAACGGCAGGAAAAGCCTATTTGCAACCCTGGGAGATTCGATTGAATCCCATCCTCTTTAGTGAGAATCAAGATGCATTCATTGAGGAAGTCATTCCTCATGAAGTCGCTCACCTGCTGGCATTTAAGCTATATGGTCGTGTTCCCCCTCACGGTAAACACTGGCAAGCTATCATGCATAACGTGTTTAAAGTCATTCCAAAGACAACCCACCAAATGGATATCTCTTCTGTTCAGGGCAAAGTTTTTGAGTATCACTGCCAGTGCAGTACCTACCCTTTAACGATTCGAAGACATAATAAAGTACAACGGCAGCAAGCGAGTTATCGATGTACTAAATGTCACGAAGCACTGCGCTATTCTGGCCAGCAAGGCTAAACCCTGTGCATCATAAAAATTCAACTCAAGCGAATCTACCCGCTTCCTCGGTTAATAATCATTAAGTTAGTAGTCATCATTAATAACGCGATCTACACTAGGTTATCTCGTACTTATCTCAGACTATTTAATGAAAATTCATCTCATTTTACTCTCCTTAATCGGGTTAATTTTTATTCCTCAGCAGGCTTTTTCAGCACCACCGAGCAGTTTTAGTTCGGCAAAAAGGCAGGCGGTAAAAATCTATGCCGATCATCCTGTCAGCTTCTATTGTGGCTGTGACATTCAATGGCAAGGTAAAAAAGGGACACCCGATCTCGCCTCTTGTGGTTACCAAGTCCGAAAGCAGCAAAAGCGGGCGAGTCGCATTGAATGGGAACACGTTGTACCCGCTTGGCAATTTGGCCACCAGCGTCAATGCTGGCAAGAGGGGGGACGAAAGAACTGCACTAAAAATGACAAAACATTTCGCCTAATGGAAGCCGACCTTCATAACTTGACCCCGACGATTGGAGAGGTAAATGGCGACCGTTCAAACTACAATTTCAGTCAGTGGAATGGCATTGATGGTGTCAGCTATGGGCGGTGTGAAATGCAGGTAAACTTTAAGCAACGCAAAGTCATGCCTCCTGACAGAGCAAGAGGGTCGATCGCTCGCACGTATTTGTATATGAGCCAAGAGTATGGCTTTACACTATCAAAGCAGCAAACCCAGTTAATGAATGCTTGGAATCGAACGTATCCGGCGGATGCTTGGGAGTGTGAACGCGACAAGAGAATTGCAGCCCGCCAGGGCAACCGTAACCCTTACGTCGCAGAGGCTTGTCAGAACGGATCATAACACTCGCTCAGGCATAATTTTCGTTAGCAAGCCCTTGTAATTTCTAGGGCTTGCATCCATGTTATATCTCTACACCTTTTTGTCCGTCGGAAGTCATTATGCGCATACCTCGTATTTATCACCCAGAGTCCATTGAAAGCTTGGGCACACTTGCTCTTAGCGAGGAAGCCTCAAATCATATCGGACGCGTATTACGCATGAAAGAAGGCCAAGATGTATTGCTCTTTGACGGCAGTGACCATGAGTTTCCTGCGACAATTCATGAGGTAACAAAAAAATCCGTCACTGTCATGCTCACAAAAAAAATAGCGAACAGTATCGAATCCCCTCTCGATTTACATCTTGGTCAAGTGATCTCTCGTGGTGACAAGATGGAATTTACCATTCAAAAATCGGTTGAATTAGGTGTAAATACTATCACCCCTCTTATTTCTGAACGTTGTGGTGTCAAACTTGACCCCAAACGTTTTGAAAAGAAAATGCAGCAATGGCAAAAGATCGCGATCAGTGCCTGTGAGCAGTGTGGTCGGAATACCATCCCCACCATACGACCTATTATGCCCTTAGAACAATGGTGTGCAGAGCCCTCAGATGCACTGAAGCTCAATCTACATCCTCGTGCTAAGTATTCGATTAATACCCTTCCAGAGCCAATCAAAAAAGTAAGACTATTAATTGGCCCAGAAGGCGGACTCTCACCACAAGAGATCGAAATGACTGAACAATACCAATTTGAAGAAACCCTGCTTGGTCCTCGCGTACTCAGAACGGAAACCGCTGCATTAACAGCGATCACCGCTCTTCAAGTACGCTTCGGCGATTTAGGCTAACTGGAGAACGAACATGATTAAACTCGGCATTGTAATGGACCCAATCTCGTCTATTAACATCAAAAAAGACTCTAGCTTTGCCATGATGCTCGAAGCACAGCGTCGCGGATATGAAATCCACTATATGGAAATGCAAGATCTGCATCTTGACCAAGGCGTTGCCGTTGCCGACACTAAAGTGGTGACGTTAATAGAAGACCCTAATGGTTGGTATGAATTCGACTCAGAACAAACGATCGAATTATCTGAGCTTGATGCGGTGTTAATGCGTAAAGATCCCCCTTTTGATACCGAGTTTATCTACGCGACTTACATCCTAGAAAGAGCGGAAGAAAAAGGCACACTTATTGTCAACAAGCCTCAAAGCTTACGTGATTGTAATGAAAAGCTGTTTACCGCCTGGTTCCCTGAGCTGACGCCAACGACGATCGTGACCCGTAAAGCCGAAAAAATTAAAGCGTTTCGCGATACGCATGGTGATGTGATCTTAAAACCACTCGATGGAATGGGCGGAGCCTCTATTTTCCGCGTAAAACAAGATGACCCGAATGTTTCTGTCATCATTGAAACCCTGACCAACCACGGACAAAACTACGCAATGGCGCAGACGTTTGTTCCTGATATCAGTAATGGAGACAAACGCATCCTTGTGGTTGATGGAGAGCCAATGCCGTACTGCTTAGCACGCATCCCAGCTAAGGGAGAAACGCGTGGTAACCTTGCTGCAGGTGGCACAGGTGAAGCTCGTCCATTAAGTGAGACAGATAAGCAGATTGCGCTTGCTGTCGCTCCTACTTTAAAGGAAAAAGGGTTAATCTTTGTAGGCCTTGATGTCATTGGTGACAAACTCACAGAAATCAATGTGACGAGCCCTACTTGTATCCGTGAGATCGAAGCCGCATTTGATGTTTCTATCACGGGTAAACTCATGGATGCAATTGAACGCCGATTAGGTAAATAATCGAGAGCTAATCCTCTCAGATCAAACCATCAGTGTTAGGAGGCGAAAATGAACTTAGCAAACCACTTCCTCGTGGCAATGCCAGGTATGAAAGATCCCTACTTTCAACGTACAGTTGTTTACGTGTGCGAACACAATAATGACGGTGCTATGGGTATCATCATCAATACCCCTATTGATGTCACGGTAGCAAACATGCTTTTACAGGTGCAAAACGATCTACCGATCGCCTCTCAAATTCAGCACAGTAAAAGTTTAGAAGAGCCCGTTATCAACGGTGGCCCTGTCTCTGAAGACCGTGGCTTTATTCTGCATAAACCAAAAGACAAATATCAATCCAGCATTCAGATCACCGAGAAACTTTCCGTCACGACGTCCAAGGATATCCTCGCCGTGTTAGGCACCGATGCTCAGCCAGAGGACTATTTAGTTGCGCTCGGTTACGCGGGGTGGGATGCCGGTCAATTAGAGACGGAATTAGCAGACAATTCTTGGTTGACGATCGAGGCTGACACGAGTGTTATCTTCGACACGCCCGTCAAGGATCGTTGGCACAGTGCTGTTCAGATGCTTGGTATTGATATAGCTCAACTCTCCACTCAAGTTGGACACGCATAATCATGACAGCAAGAACCATACTCGCCTTTGATTTTGGAACAAAAAGCATTGGCAGTGCCATTGGGCAAGAAGTCACAGGGACAGCAAACCCACTGAAGGCGTTTAAAGCCAAAGAAGGCATTCCAAACTGGGACGATATTGAAAAAACAATCAAAGAATGGCAACCCAACCTGATTGTTGTCGGTTTACCGACGGATCTGCACGGCAAGGATCTCGACACCATCACCCCAAAAGCAAAGAAGTTTGCGAATCGACTTCACGGTCGATTTGGTTTACCGGTAGAGCTTCAAGATGAGCGACTTTCCACAACCGAAGCTCGAGCCGATCTCTTCAGTATGGGAGGGTATAAAGCGCTATCAAAAGGGAATGTCGACTGCCAGTCTGCCGTCGTTATCTTAGAAAGTTGGTTTGAGGCACAGTGGGGATAGCCGGCTCGTGTCGTAAACACGTTAACCAGTGTTGTTTGTGACCCCTCTTTGTTTAACAAACAAAAAAACTAAAAAGGATGGCAAAGCCATCCTTTTTAAAACTCAAACTTAATCAATAGTTTGCAGTTTCACACTAACTCAGAATCAACATTAACTCCAAGTCAACACTGAGACTAGTCAACTTTGAGTTCTTGCAACATTGAATCAGGTAATGCCAATTCGTCATTTTTATTGACCTGAATCCCTGCTTCAATGATCGTCGCAGCAATCGACTTAGCTTCTTCAAGAGAATGCATCGCAGCGGTTCCACATTGGTATTCATTCAATTCAGGGATCTTATTTTGGCTTTCAACTTTCAATACATCTTGCATTGAATCTAGCCATGCTTTCGCCACATCAGACTCCGATGGTGTACCAATCAAGCTCATATAAAAACCCGTACGACACCCCATTGGAGAGATATCAATAATCTCAACTTGTGCACCGTTTAGGTGAGCACGCATGAATCCAGCATACAAATGCTCAAGTGTGTGAATTCCTGTTTCTGACAAGATATCTTTGTTCGGAATAGTGAAACGCAGATCAAATACGGTAATCGTGTCACCCTTTGGGGTTTGCATCGTTTTCGCAACGCGTACTGCTGGCGCATGCATTTTTGTGTGATCGACGGTAAAGCTATCCAATAAAGGCATCGTAATTTCTCCGTTAAGGCCTCAAACAAAATGAAGCCAGACAATGTAATGTGATTGTAAAAGGACACTACAAACGACGCAAGGTCTGTATTGTAGGAATACAGACCTTGTTTGCCGTGCCTAAATCGCGGCTATGTTAAATTTACCTTGCTACTTAGACTCACTACTCGACTGTAAGTGGGAAAAATAATCCGCTAGAAATTCATCAAATCCTTGCTTATCCGCTGCTTCGATGGCTTTCTGCGCTGCAAACGAGCGTGTCACCTCATCTTCCATCATGGCTTCGCTATAAACCCGGTACTGCTCTGCGGTATTAGCATCACGATATTTTTTCCCTAACTCACAGCCAACCTTGCCTAGGCCGCCCAACTCTTTTGTCATAGACAGTAACTGTCCTGAGATGGTTTTCTCTGGGTCTTCGTTCCATTGCTCAAGTAAATCGCAGACTGCTACATAGTCATCACTGCCATGAGCTTCGTCCATTAATACTGCAATGCTACGCAGGTCCTTAAAGACACGTTTCACCCAAAGCTGGCTGCTCAGCTTCTCACCATCACAGCCAATTTTGAGCTCTAGCCCTTCTTTACGACCTTCAAGAATGACTTTATTCCAGTTTTGACGCCAGCATTCGAGCTCGCAATCATCCATTGGCTCAGAGTCTTTCAATGCACACCAGGTAATAAACAAGTCGAGGAAACGTATTTGTTCTTTGGTAATTCCTACTGGGCTGAACGGGTTCACATCTAGTGAGCGAACTTCTATGTACTCAACACCCGCTCTAGAAAGTGCTTCTGACGGTTTTTCACCATTTTTAGCGACACGTTTAGGACGAATTGGCGCATATAGCTCATTTTCAATCTGAAGAACGTAGTCGTTTAATTGACGATATTCACCATCCACTTTCACGCCGATTTTAGCAAAATCATCCGATGGGGTATGAATCGCTTGATTCAATCCCTCAAGATATTGCCCTAGGCTGTTAAAGCCAATTTTAAGCGAGCTTTGTGCATTATTTGTATAACCGAGATCACTTAACCGTAACGACGTAGCCTCTGGTAAATAAAGCGTCCCACCTACCTTTTCAAAGGGTAATGCCGACTCTTTTCCTTGAACAAACGAACTGCATAGCGCTGGTGAGGCACCAAAGAAGTATGGAATCAACCAACCAAAGCGATAGTAATTTCGGATCAATCCAAAATACCCTTCCGACTTAGAGGCCTGACGATCCGCTTCTTCTTGTTCACCGTGGAGCGCATCCCAAAATGTCTCAGGGAAAGAGAAATTAAAATGCACACCGGAAATAACCTGCATTAAGCTGCCATAGCGATGCTTAAGACCTTGGCGATACAGCGTCTTCATCTTTCCTGAATTCGAGCTACCATACTGCGCGAGTGCGATGTCATCTTCATTGCCAACATAACAAGGCATCGAAAGCGGCCATAGCTTTTCGTTGTCTAGTTTCGCTTGGGTAAAATGATGAATATCCGACAGTTGATTTACCAATGTATCTACATCGTGAGATACCGGCGTAATAAACTCGAGCAAAGACTCAGAAAAATCCGTAGTGATATATTCATTTGTCAGAGCAGAGCCAAGTTGCATTGGGTGAGGCGTCATAGCCAAACGGCCATCTTCTGTATATCGTAACGTCTCTCTCTCTACACCACGACCAAACTGTTTAAAGACAGTCCGGTCTTTAGCAACCTGCTCCAGTCGCGTAGCAAAATTAGTCAAAATGCGATTCGCTTATATGTTTGTTATTCTCATTGAGGGCTAGGTGAAACGTCATCAGTGCCACTCCTATCCCCCCTATATGGTCACTCTATTGAGAGATTTCAAGCATTTCAATTGGAATATTCAGTTTCTCTAATTGTGGTTTTAACATCTTCGCATCTCCGACGACAATTATCTGATATTGAGTTGGATCGAACCATTTCGCCGCTAAGGCATCTAGCTCAGACTTCTGGACTGTCTCAACAATGTCGTTGCGCTGCTTCAGATAATCTCTGTCTAAACTATAGGTCAATATACTTGAAAGTAAGCTAGCTTTTTGACTGGGTGTTTCGTAGGTCAACGCATCTTGCTGGCCCACGGCCAAGCGCATAAAGCTCAACTCCTCTTGGGTCATGCCATTCTCGCTGTAGTTTTTCAATTCCTTCAACAACTCTTCAATCGATGGAATCGTTGAGTCCGCGCGAACCTGTGCGTTAAATACAATCGCACCCACTTCTCGGTTACTGGCGAAATAACCACTCGCACCATAGGTATAACCTTTGTCCTCACGAAGGTTTTGATTGATTCGGCTATTAAAGTTGCCCGCTAAATTAAAATTCGCTAAACGGCTTCGATATAGCTCACCCGTGGCATCAAATGGCATCCCTTGACGCACAAGACGAACAATACTTTGCGGCGCGGCGGGCTTATCAACTAGATAAATATGTTGTCCTTTCAACGGTGTGACCGCTTCTGGTGTAAACAGTGGCGCGGCATTGCCTTGCCATGTTTTCCAAAAATCGAGCTCACGTTCTATTTGCTTACGGCTGATATCACCAACCACAACGATCTGAGCACTTTGCGGTGTGTAGTGCTCTCGGTAGAATGCTTTCACATCATCTAAGCTGATCGAAGAAATTGAGGCTTCCGAGCCATCTGATGAGCGGCCAAAGACTGTCTTACCAAACAAGACATCACGAGTGGCCTGTGATGCCATCCAGCTTGGCTTTTGGTGTTGATAAACCAACCCCTCTAACATCTGAGCTTTGAGCCTATCAAAGTCAGTTTGCTTCATTGCTGGGTTAAAGAGCACGTCTTCCACCAACGCTAGCGTTTGAGGCAGATTTTTTTCAAGAGAAGAGACCGTCACTCTTGTCGAGTAAGAGCCCGCACTGATACTAATCTGGCTGCCCAACTGATCAAGCTTCGCTTGCAGTGCTTCGACACTCAATGACGTTGTCCCCTCTTCCATCATGGAAGCGGTCATTTCTGCGAGACCTTCTTTGCCTTTCGCGACATAACGGTCACCGGCAGGAAGCTGGAAATGTATCTCCACCGTCGGAGTTTCGGAGCTGGTCGTCCCTAATAACTCACTACCGTTATCGAAATGCACTTCATAGAGCTCAGGCATGGTCGCTTTAACCGCTTGTGCGACCTTAGGCATCTCACTACGATCAAAATTATCGACAGGTCGTCGGAAGGTCAACTGATCCTCCGTGACCTTCGTATATGCAGGCAGGGTTCGCTTCGGAGTTTCAAAGTTCGCCTTTTGTACCGCCATATCAGATTGACCTTTCGGCACTACGCTTAACGTCACTTTCGCTTTGTCTTTAACAAACTCATTGTAAGCGGCTTGAACGCCTTGCGGTGTGACGGCTCGAATTTGCGCAAGCTGTTGTTCAAGCCTGTCTGGTGTATTAAAAAAGGTCTCATTAGAAGCAAGTTGAGTGACCTTTCCTTTGACACTCTGTAATGCAAATACGGAACCTGATTCTGATAACCCCGTAATCTGATCCAAGCGAGCCTGACTAATCCCTTCTTTATCAAACTCGTCTAAAGTATTTAAGAGCTCTTGATACAAGGCTTTGAGGCCATCTTTATCGGTAGAGGTTCCCATGGCATAAATATAAAAATTACACGACAACTCATTACATTCAGTAAATGCTCCGGCATCGAGTGCTTTCTGGGTTTTGATCAGTTTTTGATAGAGCAAACCATTTGCTCCACCGCCAATGGCGTCGGCCATTGCTTCAAGCGTTGCTTGATTATCCGCACCACGATAACTGTTTGTCGGCCATCCTATCACCACCATTGGCTGACGAATCCGATCCTCAAGTGTGACGTAGCGATCTTTAGGGACAATAGCGGGTTGTTTTGGCGCGTTATCGACCTCTGGACCTCGAGGGATCGAGCCATAGTATTTATTCACCCATTCCAGTGTCTGTTGTTTGTCGATATCACCACCAATGGTCAATACCGCATTGTTAGGGCCATACCAGCGTAGAAAGAATGCTTTCAAATCATTCACATCAACACGGTCTAAGTCTTCAACATATCCAATTGGCTGCCACGAGTATGGGTGCCCTTCAGGGTACATCGCTTCACCCATTTTTTCCCAAACTAAGCCGTATGGTCGATTGTCATAGTTCTGAGCGCGCTCATTTTTAACGGTGTCTCTTTGGATTTCAAATTTATGCTGCGATACCGCACCCAACAAAAAGCCCATTCGATCGGCTTCAAGCCACAATATTTTTTCTAATTGATTCGCCGGTACTGTTTCAAAGTAGTTAGTACGATCTCGTGTCGTCGTACCATTTAATGATCCGCCAGCTTCAGTAATGATCTTAAAATGCTGCTGATCACCAACATGCTCTGAGCCCTGGAACATCATATGCTCAAAGAAATGCGCAAATCCTGATTTTCCGACCTCTTCACGTGCGGAACCTACGTGATAAGTCACATCGACATGAACCAGCGGATCTGAATTGTCTGGTGCAAGGATCACGGTTAAACCATTGTCTAATTGATACTTAGAGTATGGGATCATGGTTTTACTGGAATCTGCTTTGGCCTCTTCAACAAGACGCACGCCGTTAGGTAAATCGGTTGATGTTGTCATGTCGCTACTGCAACCGTAAATAAAGACTAACGACACCATGCCGAGCCAGATTTTTCTCATAGTCATTCCTTAAAATACACCGAAGAAAATCGCTGCTAATGCAGCATAACGAAGCGCTTTACCAATTGCGATAAGCACAACACAAGGAAGAAACTTCATTCTCAGCCACCCAGCGGCCAAACATAACGGATCGCCTATGACTGGGAGCCAACTCAACAAAAGTGTCCAGTAGCCATATTTTTGTAACCAAGCTATGGCTTTATGACCATGCTTTTCATTTTGAGTTCGATTTGGCAGCCAAAGTCCTATCCAATAGTTTGTCAGGCCACCCAACGTGTTCCCAACCGTTGCGACCAAAATGACCATCAATGTACTGTATTGCCCCAGACTCAGTGTCGCGACTAACCCAGCTTCAGAGCCACCGGGAAGTAACGTGGCACTTAAAAATCCAGAGATAAATAAAACGGCCAGCGCAGAGTCGGCAAACCAAGATTGCGCAAGATATTGAGAAAACGACTCTAGCATTGCATATCCAGCAACACTTTACCGCGAGTTCGACTTGTTTCAACTTGCTTGTGAGCGTCCACTACATCATGCAATGGGTATATATGTTGTATTTCAGTTTTCAACAAACCCACACTCACCATGTACAACAGCGTTTCCATTTGTTTTGTATCCGGCGATACAAGCATGCCACTTGCAGAAAAACCCAATAAGGTTGCTTTTTCACACACCCTCTGTACAGACAAGGTAGGAATCGTAATGACGCGTGCGTGGTCTTTGAGACACTTCAAAGCATCAAGTGCGACGTCGCCCCCAACAAGATCAATCAGGACATCAACATCAGAAATACGCTCAGACGCGGGAGCAAATTCATAGTTGATAGCATGTGCCCCTAATGTAGCCAAGTAATCTAAGTTTCGCTCACTACAGGTGGTATACACGTCAGCTTTAGCGGCCACCGCTATTTGGACCGCAATGTGCCCGACGCCCCCCGCGCCAGCTAAAATCAGAACACGTTCTCCTGCCTGAATGTTCGCTTTGTTAATCGCTTGAGCGGCCGTTTGTCCTGCCAGAGGCAGCGCTGCAGCGGCTTCCAGTGTTACGGAGTTAGGGACTGTACTAAGCTCTGATTCCTGTACACACACATATTGACTATAGCCCCCACCAAGAATAGGAAAACCAATAAAACCAACGACTTCATCATCAATAGAGAAGCGAGAGGTGTTATCGCCGCACGCGACAATACGACCCGATATGTCATACCCTGGTACCCATGGCAAATTATCTTTGTTTTCGTTTGCCGCCCAACCAAGGCCCGCACGAGTTTTTACATCGATAGGATTAATACCTGAATAAGCAACTTTCACAAGTACCTCTCCAGCAGCAGGTTCAGGGATCGCTACTTCACGAATATCCAAAACCTCAGGTTGACCAAACTCTGGGATAACAATTTGTTTGCATGACATGACAGTACCCTTTTTAGTGCAGTATTCATCATCTTAGCCATTTAAAACCAAGACTACTAGAGTAAAAATCAACCTTAAATATTTACGATTCTGACGAAATATTGATATTTCATCAGATAGGCATGTTACTGTCATCGTCTCGATTACTCATTATCATGCGCATGCCACTTTACTCTCGATTTTCACCTCTGACTTTAGCTCTTGTCAGCCCCTTATCCTTTGCAACGGGTTTAAACTTCTGGGAGTCTTCTACCTCCAATAGTTCGCTTGCAAGTGCAAATGGCGCAAAAGCCGTTGATGCAAGTATCTTAGCGACTGCGCCCTCCAGCATGACGCAATTAAAAAATACTACCGTGACCGCTAACGTGACCTACTATCAAGTCACGACTGACTACAACATCTTTGGCACAGAAAGCCAAAAATCTCAGGCATCCCCTATACCCGCAGGATTTATGGTCACCCCTATCAATGATAACTGGTATTTCGGCTTAGCCGCATACAGCCGCACCGCTGCCGACATATCACTGCCTGATTTAGCGCCTCTTCCTATTTCGGATTTAAAGGAGACTCGGGTCAGGCCTATCGTTGTTTCTTTAGCACCAAGTTTGGCGTATCAATATAACGATGTGAGTATCGCCCTCACCGCCGAATACTTGTACGGTGACTATTTACTTGAGCAAAAAAGTTGCGGCCTATTTCAATGTAACGGCACAACTGAAACCTCAGGCAACACCAGTGGTTGGAGCGGTGCGTTAAGCGCAACATGGGCGGTAAACCAAGAGTTCACTCTAGCCATTGCACATCGATTCGACAGTCAATTTGGAGATGATGAGATTCAGTTTCAACTGCCCTCCATCACCAGTATTTATGGCACGATTCAAATCACCGAGCAGCTACAATGGCACAATACCTTTAGCTTAAGTCGATGGAATGGTCAGGGTATCCACTATAATAATTACAGTGATCCTGTCGGGTTATTACAAGGCCATCGTCATAGTAAACGAGTCGGCACTTCTATGAGCTACGATTGGAATAAATTGACCTTACGAGGTGGTGTCAGTGCCGATGAAGCCATCGATAGCTACGGCGGAAATGATATACGTTACCGCATAGGGCTTGCCTATCGATTTACACAAAACCTCACTTTCGATGTAGCAGGCTTTAAAGAAGACTATGCAGAAAAGCAATTTAGCGATGGAAAACAAACCCTGGTGAATGTCAGCAATAGCGGTGTTGGGGTAAGCGTCGGGATCAGTTACAAATTTAATTGATGTTGACTAGATAACAAACCAAATAAAAAGGGGGGATACATTGGTATCCCCCTTTTTACGTTAGCCGACCAGTGCTAACAGTATGCCAGCGGCAACTGCAGAGCCAAGGACACCGGCAACGTTTGGTCCCATAGCATGCATCAGTAAGAAGTTTTGTGGGTTGGCTTCAAGGCCAACTTTATTCACAACTCGTGCTGCCATCGGAACAGCAGAAACGCCTGCCGCGCCAATCAACGGGTTAATATCTTCTTTTGAGTACTTATTAAGAAGCTTAGCCATAAGCACGCCCCCCGCAGTACCAATACTGAATGCGACCGCACCTAACGCCAAGATACCCAGCGTTTCGAAGTTCAGGAATTGATCAGCTTGCAGCTTTGATCCCACACCGAGCCCCAAGAAAATAGTCACGATATTAATAAGTTCATTTTGCGCCGTTTTTGATAAACGGTCGACAACGCCAGCTTCACGCATCAAGTTACCAAGACAGAACATGCCAACAAGCGGTGTTGCTGAAGGCAAAAACAAAATAGTCATCAACAATACGGCAAGTGGAAATAGAATTTTCTCTCCCTTGCTGACATGACGCAATTGAGCCATTTTGATCTTACGTTCTTCTGGGCTAGTCAGTGCTTTCATAATCGGTGGTTGAATGATTGGAACCAGCGCCATATAGCTATAGGCAGCAACCGCAATCGCACCCAATAAGTCTGGCGACAAACGGCTGGCTAAGAAGATAGCTGTTGGTCCATCAGCACCACCGATAATGGCAATCGATGCCGCATCTGGCATCGAGAACTCCATACCTGGTATGTAGTTAAGCAAAATTGCACCGAACAACGTAGCAAAGATACCAAACTGCGCTGCGGCGCCTAACCACAACGTTTTAGGGTTGGCGATCAGCGCACCAAAATCGGTCATGGCCCCTACACCCATAAAGATTAAAAGAGGGAAGACCCCTGTTTCAATCCCGATGTAGTACACGTAATACAGCAGGCCACCGGGGTCGGTGAACCCTGCATTGGGAATATTCGCCAGTACGGCACCAAAACCAATCGGTAGCAACAGCAGTGGTTCAAAACCTTTCTTTATCGCTAAGAAAAGTAACAAACCACCCACTAACATCATACAGATCTGACCAAACTCAAAGTTAGCGATCCCTGTTTCTGACCATAAGGTCATCAATCCGTCCATGGTACTCCCTTATGCCAAACTAACGAGAGGAGCGCCAACGGTAACCGCATCGCCCTCTTTGACATGTATATCGTGCACAACACCACTTTGCGCCGCGCGCACTTCTGTTTCCATTTTCATGGCTTCTAAAATAAGCAGTACGTCGCCTTCTTGAACTTGAGTACCTGATGCCACGTTTACTTTAAAAATATTTCCAGCTAAGGGGGCACCTACCGCTTCAATATTGGTAGGGGCAACTGGTGCGGCTTGAGTCGCGGCTTGGGTACTTGAAGGCGTAACGGACGTTAATTCTCCTTTTGGGCCCACTTCAACGTCATAGACTTGACCATCGACTTTCACACTATAAGCTTCAATGCCTGTGGCACTTGGCGTCGATGCGATCACTGGAGATGCTGGTTGAGCTGACTCAAGAGTTGGTGCAGGTTCAAACGCATCAGGGTTGCGGCGATTCTTCAGAAACTTAAGACCTACCTGAGGGAACAAGGCATAAGTCAGTACATCATCAACCGTATCTTCAGCCAAAGAAATACCTTCTGATTTCGCTTTAGCCAGTAGATCATCGGTCAGTGTATGCATCTCTGCATCAAGTAAATCTGCCGGACGACAAGTAATAGGCTCAGCACCAGCAAGCACCTTCGCTTGAAGTTCTGCATTTACGGGAGCTGGTGCCGTACCGTATTCACCTTTTAGAACGCCAGCCGTCTCTTTCGTAATGCTCTTGTAACGCTCACCTGTCAGGACGTTAATGACCGCTTGAGTACCCACTATTTGCGATGTTGGTGTGACCAATGGTATATGACCAAGATCTTCACGTACACGTGGGATCTCTTCAAGCACTTCATCAAGGCGATCCGCTGCACCTTGCTCTTTAAGTTGCCCTTCCATATTCGTTAACATGCCACCAGGAACTTGAGCAATCAAAATTCGGGAATCAACCCCTTTCATTTGCCCCTCCCATTTCGCATACTTCTTACGAACCTCTCTAAAGTACGCTGCAACAGGTTCAATCTGTTCCAATTTAAGGTTGGTATCACGCTCTGTGCCTTGCAACATCGCGACAACCGTTTCTGTTGGTGTATGTCCGTATGTCTGGCTCATAGAAGAAATGGCAGTATCTAAGATATCAACCCCGGCTTCGACAGCTTTAACCGCTGTCGCGGCGGAAAGGCCTGTTGTGGCATGGCAATGCAACGCCAATGGGACATCACACGATGCTTTAATTCTAGTAATAAGGTCTTCGGCTTCATAAGGCTTTAATAAGCCTGCCATATCTTTGATGCAAAGAGAGTGACAACCTAAATCTTCAAGACGTTTCGCGAGATCAACCCATGTGTCGGTGTTGTGCACTGGGCTCGTCGTATATGACAGTGTGCCTTGTGCATGTGCGCCAACATCAACGGTGGCTTTCACAGCCTTTTCAAAGTTACGTACATCATTCATCGCATCGAAGATACGGAAGACATCCATGCCATTGGCGTGAGCACGTTCAACAAACTTCTCAACCACATCATCAGCGTAATGACGATAACCCAGTAGGTTTTGTCCGCGCAGAAGCATCTGCATTGGCGTATTAGGCATCGCTCTCTTTAACTCACGTAACCGTTCCCAAGGGTCTTCTCCTAAGAATCGAATACAAGAATCAAACGTCGCACCTCCCCACGTTTCCAATGACCAGTAACCGATTTTATCCAGCTCCGCAGCAATTGGTAACATATCTTCAATTCGCATACGAGTAGCAAATAGCGATTGATGGGCGTCACGAAGTACCACATCCGTGATAGCTAGTGGTTTAGACATGCTCATTAACTCCTTTTAATCTTAACTCAATCTATTTCGCGGCCGAAGTGCGGTACTGATGTACAGCTGCAGAAATAGCAGCAACAACACTTGGGCTAACAGCATTCGATGGGGATGGTTGTGGTTTCAATTGTTTTGGGGCAGCGATCGGCTCTGGTACTTCTTCTGGTACCAATTTCGACATTAACCGAACGAGATAAACAAGAATTGTGAGAAATACGAATACAACGGACATGCCCGTTAGCATCAGGGTAGCCGCATCTCCTAGCAGGCTTCCAATATTAGTCATTTTGCGTCCTTTCTTTGTCATCCTGACAAGTCATTCAACCGAGTATAGGCATCATCGCCTAAGGTTAGATATGCATACGTTCTTGCATTGATTCCATTGCAAGAGGACTAGGATTATCTCGATTGGTGAAAGTTTGTCAATTTTGTTTAATGTAGAGTTGTCATTAAAACGTCATTCAAACGAAAAACCATGATGAAGCCGACAAATTATCGTGTAATGCAAGTTACACAGAACTTCATACTGAGTTAACAACATAACAAAGTGAGGATTAAAAACTGAGATACGCTTAAAATTACCAAAAATTATCTTTAAAAAACAAAGATTTGTAATTAAAAGGTTATTTAAATGCTAAATTTTTGTTAATAAAAAGCCCTACTATAAAGCAGGGCTTAAGAAAAGTGGTGCGCCCTGGAGGATTCGAACCTCCGACCGCCTGGTTCGTAGCCAGGTACTCTATCCAGCTGAGCTAAGGGCGCACAATGTTGCTTTTGTATGTCTTACTTTCGTGTGTATCACTACACATCAGGACAATGCCCTTTTATCGAACAACCCGCTAAAAACTCAAATCAGTTTATAACCCATCGTTCTAATTAGTGGTGCGCCCTGGAGGATTCGAACCTCCGACCGCCTGGTTCGTAGCCAGGTACTC